>NZ_CALWUN010000026.1 GCF_944384735.1 uncultured Agathobaculum sp.
AAGCGGTTTGTCAAGAACTTTTTTCGTTTCTTTCCATTCTTTTTCGACCCGCGCCGCTCCCTCTCGGAAGCAGCTTGGTTAGTATACTACCCTTCCCCTGTTTTGTCAACACCTTTCTTCGACATTTTTCAATTTTTCCATCCCGCCCAGATACTGCATTTGAACCCAGCCCATTTGCATGATATAATGCAGCCGTTCCTTACAGTTCCGACGCCTCCTGTTTTTGGCGCCCGCTGTACGGTTATCATGCCCACTATGGAGGAAAATATGCTCAAGCGACTGATTTTTGCCGCGTTCACCGTCGCGACGCTGACCGGCACAGCATCTGCGGTTACCGCAACGCCGGCCGCAGACGGTGGACAAACCTTTTTTGTCAGCACAACGCTGGCCGATACGGCCGGTAAGCCAGCTAACCCTACTATTTATAATATAGCCGGCAGCACCTTTTTTAAGCTGCGCGACCTCGGCCGGCTGCTTGACTTCGGCGTGACCTATGATAATGCCGAAAACGCCGTCCACCTCGACCCGGATGCGGCCTATCTCCCTGTATCCGGCGAAAGCGGTACCATCCAGAACACAGCGACCGCACCCGTTTCTGCCATCGCCACACCGCAAACCCTTTATCTGAATGGCAAGCGCATCACGCCGACTGTTTACAATATAAAGGGGAACAACTATATCGGCCTGCGCGCATTGGCTGAGCTGGTGGATTTCGGCGTATCCTATAATTATGATAACAAGCGCATCACCGCATACGGCGCCTATCCCTACGCGGCGGAAACCAGCTGGACGGCCGCCATGAACGATCTTGCCGGTGAACTGCGTACCTCGTCTGCCCCAGCGTATGCCGCCGCTGCCGCCCGGTTCGCCCCCACCATCACCGGCGACAAGGGCGCAGACTGGAAAGCGCTGGTCAGCACGCTGCGGGCAGTCAAAGGCGCACCCATCTACGCAGCGTCCGCAAACCAGCTTTACCGTAGCAGCTTATATTGGGCCGACCGTCTGACCGCCGCCATCACCGGCACCCCAGCCGCCGCCACACCCCAATACGATGTGCGCCTGCTGGCACTGGTCAGCGCCGACCTGTTCGACAATCCGGACAAGGCATCGCTGCAAGCGGACTTCCAAGCGCTTTCCGCCGCCTATCTCGGTGCGCAGCCCGCGACGCTGTCGGTCGTCTCCGTCTCCAACGGCTATTCCAAAAATGCGCAGGGCCGCGCCAAACTGGCCGAGACCTACACGCTGACCGATGCGACCCCGTCGGAACAGACCGCAGCCAAGGCTTATTTTGCCAAGGACATGGCGCAGCTGTCTGCTTTGGAAACCGACCGGGAGCGCCTTTCCTATATCTATCAGCTGTTGCAGCGCGAATACCGCACGGGCGGCAACGCGTCGTGGGTCAAGACCTACGGCAAGACCGGCACGGTCAGCAGCCGTTCGCTGGCCGCCGCCGCGGACTGGATGTTCAGCGAAGCCGGCATCCCCGCCTTCCTCGCGCAGAGCTGGTCGGCGGTATGGAACGTCATTTACATAGACGGACATTGGGCGGTTTTCGATTTCCCCAAGGGCAGCGGCCTGCAATCACTTGACAGCTACCGCCTGATCGATACCAACCCCGGCTCCACCCTGCTGCTGACGCAGGTCATGCGCCCCGGTTCCTCTTATTATCAGGTGCAGAGCGCGACGATCGACCGGTATTTCACCTATACCACCGTTGCAGGAAGCGCCAAAGCCACCGTCCAGCAGATGCAGGCCTACATCAAAAAGGTAAACCCCAATTTGCCGCAATCGGTCATTGACATGATCCCGCTCTACCTGTCCGAAGGCGCGGCTGAGGGCATCCGCGGCGACATCGCGTTTGCGCAGTCCTGTCTGGAAACGGGCAATTTCACCTTCAAAGACAGCGCGGTCAAGCTGGATCAGAATAACTTCTGCGGGCTGGGCGTGCTGGACAACGGTATGCTGGGCGCATCCTTCCCGACGGCGCAGCTGGGCATCCGCGCGCAGATTCAGCACCTCAAAGCCTACGCCAACCGTGACCCATTGAACAACAAGGTCGTCGACCCACGCTTCCCTCTGGTCACGCGCGGCTCGGCGTCCACCGTGCAGCATCTGGGCATTCAGGAAAACCCCAAAGGCTACGGCTGGGCGGCAGGCGCGAATTATGGCGTCAAAATCCTGAACATTCTGGAGAATATCCTTGCCATGTGACGGCCATACTGGCATTGAGGTGAGCAAAGTTGAACCGTTACCACAACCTGACCGAGATGCTGGCCATCAACCGCACGGCGCACGCCTATTTTGACACACTGCCCGACCGGGTGCGCCGCCAGCTCATCGCGCACGGCGACTGCCTGCATTCGGACGCCGAGCTGCGCGACTACGCCAGCCTGCTGCTGTAGCGGCAGGGCCGAACCAACAGAAAGTCCCTGCGGCCTGCTGCACAGGCAGACCACAGGGACTTTCCATACCATATATAAATCAATCAATATTCAATGCCTCGCGCAGCACGCGCAGGCTGGACAGATGGCCGTCCAGCATGGACAGCGTCAGGTCCTCCATTTCGAGCGAAACCTCGCCGTCATACCCCGACATGCGCACGACCGAGAAGAACTCCTTCCACCACTGGGCGTCGTGCCCCGCGCCGACCGCAACATAGTTCCATGCCCGGCGCGCAAACGCGTCGATCGGCTTGGTATCCAGCATGCCGTTAGGCTGCCAGTAGCGCCGCTCGGGGCGCGAGTCCTTGCCGTGTACATGATAGAGCGCGTCGTGCTCGCCCAGCACGCGCGCGGCCTCGATCGGGTCGCCGCCCATCCAGAACAGGTGCGACGGGTCGAGGTTCATGCCGACCATCGGGCCGACCGCCTCGCGCAGCCGCAGGCAGGTCTCCGGATTGTAAACCAGCTGCATGCCGTGGTTCTCGAGCGCGATGCGCTCGATGCCGCAGTCCGCCGCCATTTTAACGATCTCCTTCCACGCCGGGATCGCCACCTCGTTCCACTGATAATCCAAAATGTCCTGCGTCTCAGGCGGCCACGAGGTCGTGACCCAGACGGGCGTCTTGTCGCCCTTGCAGCCTGCGGGCAGGCCGCTCATCATCACGATCTTTTTGACCCCCAGCATGCCCGCCAGCTCGAAGGTCTTTTTGGTCACGTCCATTTCCTGCTCATACGCCAGCGGGTTGCCCGAGCAGTTGAGCGCGCACAACTCCAGCCCCTTGGCGCGCATCGCGTCAAACCATGTTTCACGCGCCACCTTGTCGCGCACCAGCAGGTTCAGGTCGCAGTGCGGCGCGCCCGACCAGTTGCCCGTGCCGATCTCGAGCGCGGCCACGCGCTGCGCCACGCAGAAATCGAGCATTTTCTCATACGGCATATCCAGCGTACAGGTCTTGATTGCCAATTTCATCATGCATTCCCTCTCCCCGGTTGGTATGGTTTAATTTTACCACACTGTAGCCTTGACCCGCAAGACATATCGCCAAAATATGCCCAAATGAGACGTGTTTTTCCTCCGTTTTTCTTATAAAATTTGCCAATCCGCACCCATTTTGCACAATGCACAGCCGATGTGTCGATTTTGCAATTGTATTCCTTGTGAACCTGCACAAACCCACCCGCAGCCTACTCGCTATTACCGACAAAAATGACAACTAACACTTGTCAAAGTACCCGTCATGCATTAAAATATTACCAGAACGTTGGAGCGTTCCCGTGTCCTGCAAAGCGCAGGGCAAAACGAACAGCGGGGCGTACATACCGCCCGGCGCAGCAACCGGCCTTTGTCCGGTCCGGCCGGCCGCAATGTCCGCCACCGTACGAAAAAAGGAGAGAGGTTTTATCATGAAGAAGAGATTACTGGCAATGTTACTCGCAGGCGCAATGTGTGCTAGCCTCGCGGCATGCGGCGGCACCAACACCAGCACCGACGACACTTCGACCGACGGCGGCGAAACCAGCGGCGAAGGCTACTCCATCGACGTCATCCTGAAGACCACGGCTTCCGAGTATTGGAGCTACGTTGAGGCTGGCGCAAAGGCCTATGAGACGGACAATCCGGGCGTAACCGTTTCGGTTAAGGGCGCTTCCTCCGAGACCGCTTACGACGAGCAGCAGAACATGATCGAGACCGACCTGAACTCCGGCGCGTACGACGCTTTCGTTATCGCCCCGCTGCAGGCTGAAACCGTTGTTACCTTGATCTCCGGCAAGGAAGACCCGATCATCGCGGTTGACACCGACATCGACGCCCCGGAAGTTCTGTCCTTCGTAGGCACCGGTAACGAAGAGGCTGCTGCGATGGGCGGCAAGGAAGCCGTTGCAGCTGCCGAGGCTGCTGGCTGGACCGAGATCAAGGCGATCGCCATCTCCGGCGTACAGGGCGACAGCACCGCTACCGCTCGTCTGACCGGTTACCAGAAGGGCATCGAAGAAGCTGGCGGCACCTTCCTGGTAGACGAGGTTCAGTACGCTAACGCCGTGGCCGATCAGGCTGTAACCTGCATGGAAGCGATCATGCAGAACCATCCGGAAGGCATCGCGATCATCGTTTGCAACAACGACGACATGGCTATGGCCGCTGCCCGTGCCGCTAAGGACAACGCTGCTTACGCCAACACCATCTTCGTAGGCTTCGACGGCATCCAGTCCGCGTGCAACGCGATCCTGGCCGGCGAGGAGACCATGTCCGTTGCGCAGGAAGCGTACGACATGGGCTACAAGGCGGTTGAGGCTGCTGTGAAGGCGCTCGACGGCGAAGAGCTCGCAGAGTTCATCGACTCCGGCTGCTCCGTTATTACCGCTGACAACGCGCAGGAGCGTCTGGACACCCTGAAGGGCTACCTGGGCGAGTAATTTCCGCGCAATCCCCTTTTGTAAGTAACTTCAAGTAATAGGGAGGACCCCTGCAGGATTGAATAATCAGTGCAGGGGTTCTTTCCAATTACCCCCCGCGAGA
This sequence comes from uncultured Agathobaculum sp., assembly GCF_944384735.1. GTDB lineage: Bacteria > Bacillota > Clostridia > Oscillospirales > Butyricicoccaceae > Agathobaculum. The sequence goes on from NZ_CALWUN010000026.1 coordinate 4,960, forward strand.
CTGAGACAGGATGGCGTGTCCAGCGCGGCATCGCCCCCTGCAACTGTACCGAGACCAGTTCCCTTGTGTCCCGCACTTCATCTCGGAGAAGAAAAGGTGATATGCAAATGAGTGAATACGTAGTAGAGCTGAAAAACGCGGTCAAGCGTTTCCCGGGCGTCGTGGCTCTGAAGGGTATGCAGCTCGCCGTCAAGCCCGGGGAGATCCTCGGCCTGATCGGTGAAAACGGCGCGGGCAAGTCGACGCTTATCAAGGTGTTGACCGGCGTGCACCAGGCAGACGAGGGCCAGATCTTTGTCGACGGCGTTGAGCAGCATTTCAAGGACCCCAACCAATCTGCAGCGGCAGGCATCGCCTGCGTATATCAGGAACTGAACATCGAAAAGCTGCTGAGCGTTACCGACAACATCTTTATCAACAAATGGCTGAAAAAAGGCAAACTGCTCGATTATCCGAGCATGCATAAGAAAGCCAAGGAAGTCATGGCTTCCCTCGGTCAGGATATCGATCCGACCAGACCCGCCGGCACGTTCGGCATGGGCGTACAGCAGATGATCGAGATCGCCAAGGCGGTTCTGATCAACGCAAAAATGATTATTATGGACGAGCCGACCTCGTCGCTGGGCGAAAAAGAGGTTGAGCAACTGATGAAAACCTGCCGTGACCTGAAGAGCCGCGGCATCGGCATCGTCTTTGTATCGCATAAGCTGGAAGAGCTGTTCGAGCTTTGCGACCGCGTCACCGTTATCCGTGACGGTGAATATATTTCCACCAAGCCAATCGACGAATGGGACAACGACTCGCTGATCACCGCGATGGTAGGCCGCTCGCTGGACAACCAGTTCCCCAAGGAATTTGGCGTCAAGAGCAAGGACCCGATGCTCAAGGTCGAGCATCTGGTCGAAAACGGCGTGCTGCGCGACGTTTCGTTCGAAGCGTACGGCGGACAGATCCTCGGCTTTGCCGGTCTGGTCGGCGCGGGCCGTACCGAGACCATGCGCGCGATCTTCGGCGCCGACCCGATCGACGGCGGCACGATCACCATCAAGGGCAAGCAAGTACATATCAAGTCGCCCCGTCAGGCCATCCGCGAGGGCATCGCGTTCCTGACTGAGGACCGCAAGGGACAGGGCCTTGTGCTGGCGCAGACCATCCGCACCAACCTGATCCTTGCCAATATGAATGGCTTCTGCAACGGCCCCTTCCTGGATGAAAAGAAGATCCTCGAAACCGGTGAAGGGCACATCGCATCCCTCCGGATTAAGACCCCGTCGATCGACGAGATCGTCGGCCAGCTTTCCGGCGGCAACCAGCAGAAGGTGGTTATCGGCAAGTGGGTCAACACCGACGCGGATATCTTCATCTTCGACGAGCCGACCCGCGGCATCGACGTCGGCGCAAAGGTTGAGGTTTACAACGTCATGAACAGCTTGGTAAAGCAGGGCAAATGCGTTATCATGGTCTCCTCCGAAATGCCCGAGATCCTCGGCATGAGCGACCGCGTCATCGTCATGCGCGGCGGCGAGGTCATGGCCGATGTAGACCGCGAGAGCACGCATTTCAATCAGGAAGACCTTATGAAGGCAGCTTGGGGAGGTAAATTAGATGACTAAATCGAAGAAGTCCAGCAATTTGATGACTTATGCTGGTACGTTTGGCGCACTGCTTGTCCTTTGCATCCTTTTGACCATTGCATCGCCGAACTTTTTGACGCTCAACAACCTGATGTCCGTTCTCAAGCAGACGCCGTTTAACGCGCTGGTTTCCACCGGCATGCTGCTCTGCCTGATCACCGCCGGTATCGACCTGTCGGTTGGTGCAAACGCGGTATTCTGCGGTTGTCTCGCCGGTATGCTGGTGCAGAACGGCGTGAAGAGCTCGGCCGTCCTGCTGATTGTTGCCATCGTTGCCGGCACGCTGATCGGCTGGATCAACGGCATGATGCTCACCCGCCTGCACCTGCCCCACCCCTTCGTTTCCACCCTCGGTATGAAGAACGTACTCTGGGGCGCCGGCCTGATCATCACCGGTTCCCAGATGGTTTCCTTCTCCGGTCTGGACGGCGTGCTTTGGCTCGGCTCCGCTACCATCGGCGGCTTCCCGGTCAGCTTCATCGTTGTTATCGTTATCTACATCATCATGCACATCCTGCTGACCCGCACCGCGCTGGGCCGCTCGATCTACTGCTGCGGCGGTAACCCGGAGGCTGCCCGCCTGTCCGGCATCAATTCCGCTAACGTACTGACCTTCTGCTACGCGCTGTCCGGCTTCATGGCGGCGCTGGCCGGTATCGTTTCCATCGGCCGTGCCGGTATCTGCAACGGCGCGAACGCGAACCAGCCGTACGACACCGACGCCATCGCGGCGTGCATCATCGGCGGCGCGTCCTTCATGGGCGGCAAGGGCACCATGGTCGGCACCATGCTCGGCGTCCTGATCATCCAGATCCTGCGCAACGGCTTCTCGCTGCTGTCCTTCTCGACCGCGGTACAGAACCTGACCCTCGGTCTGGTTATCATCGGCGCCGTACTGCTCGACGTTACCCGTGAGCGTATGGAAGCCAAGGCCCGCCGTCTGGCTGCCAAGTAATCCTCATTCGCAAACATCAAAAAGGCTGCCCCTCGGGGCAGCCTTTTTCTACCGTTTCCCTTGCGTCGCAGGGATTGCGGGTTCTGCAACGGCAAAGCCCCGGAACGTCGTTCCGGGGCTTTGCCGTTGCTGTTATCGTCAATCGATATCGAGCGCATCCTTGACCTTATCCCAAAAGCCCTTGCGCTTGCTCTGGTTCTCATCGGTAGAGTTTTCCTCAAACTCCCGCAGCAGCCGCTTCTGCTTTTCGGACAGGTTCTTCGGCACCTCGATGCTGACGCGGACATACTGGTCGCCGCGCCCGCGTCCGTTCACATTCTGTATGCCCTTGCCCTTCATGCGGAACACCGTGCCGGTCTGCGTGCCCTCGGGCACCTTGTACTCGACGCGGCCGTCGATCGTCGGCACCTGCAGCGTGTCGCCCAACGCAGCCTGTGCAAACGAAATCGGGATATCGACATAGACATCCTGCCCCTCACGCGAGAAGATCGGGTGCGGCCGAATGGATATGGTCACAAACAGGTCGCCCGCCGGGCCGCCATTGACGCCCGCGTTGCCCTGCCCGCGCTGCTGGATCGACTGTCCCTCGTCGATACCGGCCGGGATATTGACCTTGAATTTGCGTGTCTTGCGCACGCGTCCCGCGCCGCCGCACTTGGTACACGGCTTCTTGATGATCTTGCCGGTGCCGCGGCAGTTCGGGCAGGCGCCCTGCGTCTGGAACATGCCGAGCGGCGTGCGCTGGGTCTGCGTCACCGTACCGGTGCCGCGGCAGTTCGGACAGGTTTCGGCGCTCGTGCCCTTGGCCGCGCCTGTGCCGCCGCATTCGTCACAGGCCTCGACACGGTTGATGGAAATTTCCTTTTCGCAGCCGAATGCCGCCTCCTCAAACGACAGGATGACGTTCTGCCGGATGGACTCTCCGCGCTGCGGTGCGTTGCGGCGCGACGAGCGTCCACCGCCAAAGCCGCCGCCAAAGAACGAGCCGAACAGGTCGCCGAGGTCGCCCATATCGAAGCCGCCGAAGCCGCCTGCGCCCGCGCCGCCGCCATAGCTTGGGTCGACGCCCGCAAAGCCAAATTGGTCATACTTGGCGCGTTTGTCCGCGTCGGACAGCACTTCATACGCCTCGTTGACCTCCTTGAACTTGTCGGCCGCCTCGGGATTGTCCTTGTTCAGGTCGGGATGGTACTTGCGGGCAAGCCGGCGGTACGCCTTTTTCAGATCGTCCTCGCTTGCGCTTTTCTGTACGCCCAGCACCTCATAATAATCTCTTTTGTCAGCCATACTGATCCCTCAACTAACGGAAAATGACATGCCGCAGGGCGGAACGGAAACCGTCCCGCCCTACGCGGCATGGAAATTACTTCTGGTCGTCGTCCTTGACCTCGGTGAAGTCCGCGTCGACAAAGTCGCCCTGCGGGCCTGCGCCTGCGCCCGGCTGGCCACCCATGTTTGCACCGCCCTGCGGCGCCTGCTGCTGGTAGATCTTGCCGGCCAGGTCGCCAAACTTCTTGGACAGGCTTTCGGTAGCCATCTTGATCATGTCGGTATCGGTGCCCTTGAGCGCTTCCTTGACCTTGTCGATCTCGGCCTGCACACCGCTCTTTTCGTCGGCGGACAGCTTATCGCCCAGATCGGTCAGCGCCTTTTCAGACTGGAACACCAGCTGCTCAGCATTGTTTCGGATCTCAACGGCTTCCTTGTTCTTCTTATCCTGCTCGGCGTACTGCTCGGCCTCGTGCATCGCCTTGTCGATCTCCTCCTGACTGAGGTTGGTCGACGCGGTGATTGTGATCTTCTGCTCCTTGCCGGTGCCCAGATCCTTGGCCGATACGTTTACGATGCCGTTGGCGTCAATGTCGAAGGTGACCTCGATCTGCGGTACGCCGCGCGGGGCCGGGGCAATGCCGTCGAGCGTGAAGCGGCCGAGCGTCTTGTTGCCGGCTGCCATCTCGCGTTCACCCTGCAGCACATGGATCTCAACGGACGGCTGGTTGTCGGCCGCGGTCGAGAAAATCTGGCTCTTCTTGGTCGGGATGGTGGTATTGCGCTCGATCAGCTTGGTGCATACGCCGCCGAGGGTCTCGATGCCGAGCGACAGCGGGGTAACGTCGAGCAGCAGCACGTCCTTGACCTCGCCGCCGAGCACGCCGCCCTGAATGGACGCGCCGATGGCTACGCACTCGTCCGGGTTGATGCCCTTGAAGCCGTCCTTGCCGGTGATGCCCTTAACGGCCTCCTGCACGGCCGGGATACGGGTCGAGCCGCCAACCAGCAGCACCTTGGACAGGTCGGACGCGGACAGGCCGGCGTCGCTCATCGCCTGACGGACCGGGCCCATCGTGCGCTCGACGAGGTCTGCGGTCAGCTCGTTGAACTTGGCGCGGGTCAGCGTCAGCTCGAGGTGCTTCGGGCCGGTCGCGTCCGCGGTGATATACGGCTGGTTGATCGAGGTCTGCGCCATACCGGACAGCTCGATCTTGGCCTTCTCGGCCGCTTCCTTCAGGCGCTGCATGGCCATCTTGTCGCCGGACAGGTCGATGCCGTTGGAGTTCTTGAACTCCTTGACCATCCAGTCGATGATGCGTTGGTCGAAGTCGTCGCCGCCGAGGTGGGTGTCGCCCGCGGTGGACAGCACTTCGAGCACGCCCTCGCCGATGTCGAGGATGGAAACGTCGAACGTGCCGCCGCCGAGGTCGTAGACCATGATCTTCTGCTCGGATTCCTTATCCACGCCGTACGCCAGCGCAGCAGCGGTCGGCTCGTTGATGATACGCAGCACTTCAAGACCCGCGATCTTGCCGGCGTCCTTGGTCGCCTGACGCTGGGAGTCGGAGAAGTACGCCGGCACGGTGATGACCGCCTGCGTGACCGTCTGGCCGAGGTAGGCTTCCGCGTCCGCCTTGAGCTTCTGCAGGATCATCGCGGAAATCTCCTGCGGGGAGTAGGGCTTGCCGTCGATGTTGACGCGATAGTCCGAGCCCATGTGGCGCTTGATGGAGATGATGGTGCGGTCAGCGTTGGTGACGGCCTGACGCTTTGCGACCTGACCGACCATGCGCTCGCCGTCCTTGGAGAACGCAACGACGGACGGCGTGGTGCGCGCGCCTTCCGCGTTAGGAATGACGACAGCCTCGCCGCCTTCCATAACAGATACACAAGAGTTTGTCGTACCGAGGTCGATACCGATGATTTTGCCCATGATTGATAGCACTCCTTTATATGATTCAGATGCTTTATTACAAGTATTGCCGCGCCCTCCGGCGCGCATTTATCCGGAACTTTCAGTAAACTGAAAGTTCCATAAAATCCGAGAGCATGTATCTCGGATTTTATTCCTCGACTCAGCCGCCTTGGGCGGCGGCATTCGGGTATCGAAAGCAAGTTTCAAGGGAACTTGCTTTCGTATATAGGGGACTTATGAAGTCCCCTATAAGATTTTTAGTTTGCGACCTTTACTATCGCGTGCCGGATGACCTTGTCGCCGATCTGGAAGCCCTGCTGGAATACCTCGGCGATCTGGTTTTCACCGAACGCCTCGTCCTCGCAGTGCATGACCGCGTTGTGGAAGTTGGGGTCAAACGCCGTACCGGCGGACGCCTCGATCAGCGTCACGTTAATGCCCTTGAGGCTTTCGACCAGCTGGGTCATCGTCAGCTCGACGCCCTTCTTGTACTCCGCGTCGGCCGTTTCGGCCTTGACCGCGCGCTCCAGATTGTCATAGGTCGGCAGCAGCGCCTTGACCGCGTGGCTGACCGCGTCGCTGTACGCCTGCTCGCGCTCGCGCTGGCTGCGCTTGCGGAAGTTATCATACTCGGCGGCCAGACGCAGCAACCGGTCGTTGGTTTCCTCGAATTTGGCTTTCCAGTCCTCGGCGGGCTGGGGGGCGGGCTGTTCGGCTTCCGCCGGTTCGGCAGCGGTTTCCGCGGCCTGTTCAGTGACTTCCTGTTCGGTTTCGGCCGCTTCCGGCTGTTTCTTTTTGCTCATGTTGATTTGATGCCTCCGTTTGCAGGGAACCGGTCAGTTCCCGTCTTTTTCGTCCAAAAAGGTTTCCGCGATCAGCCGATTCAGCCCCTTGGCGAAGCGGCTGAGCTGGGCGGAAAGCTTGGCGTAATCCATGCGGGTCGGGCCGACAATGCCGATCATGCCCTGCCCGATCGTGCCGATATCATATTTTGCGTAGATCGCCGAGGTTTCACGCAGGGGATTTGCACCGTTTTCCGGCCCGATGAAAAACTGAATGCCATCGATCTTGCGGGTCGCGGGCAGCAAGTGCTTGCGGTCGTCCTCCATGTAGTCGAGCAGCGCCTGCGCCTTATGCAGGTCGCGGTACTCGGGAAAACGCAGCAGCTTGTTGGCGCCCTCGAGAAAGACCTTTGGGTCGCCCAGCTCTTCGATCAGTTCGGCAACATATTCGGCCACCGGCGCGAGCAGCGCGGTAAGTCCTGCGGCACGCCGCACAATGTCAAACCGCTCGGTTGTGATGTGGCTGAGCGGCAGGCCGGTCAACGTCTGGTTGAGGACGTAGGTGAGCAGCTCGGCTTCGTCCTTGGTGACATCCGCCATCGTGCGCACCATTTTGTTTTTGACCGTGCCCGAATCGGTGACGACCACGATGACAAAGTTCATTTTGTCCACCGCGATGATCTCAAACTGCCGGATGGAGATTTGGGTCAGCGCGGGCGTGATCGCAACCGAGGCATAGTTGGTCAGGCTGGAGATCAGCCTGCCGGCCTCTTGGATCAGCCGGTCGAGCTCGCGCACCTTAGTGCGCAGCATGGGCTGCAAGGCGGCGTCCTCATCGCCCTCGTCACCCTCGGCATCCGCGGGCTGCTCCATCAGCTCGTCGACGTACAGGCGGTAGCCCCGCGGCGACGGGATGCGCCCAGCCGAGGTGTGCGGCTTTTCCAGATATCCCATTTCCTCCAGCTCGCTCATCTCATTGCGGATGGTGGCCGAGGAAAACGGGAGCGCATGCCCTTCGGCCAGCGCTTTGGAGCCGACCGGCTCGGCAGTGCGGATATAGTCGCCGATGATGGCCTTGAGGATCTGCTTTTTGCGTTCGGACAGTTCCACCGGTTTTGGCTCCTTTCGGTTGTGGTTAGCACTCTGTGTCTTTGAGTGCTAAGGTTAATTTACCACCCCGCGGCTGCAAAGTCAAGTGTCCTTTATGAATATTTTGTTAAATGATGGCGCATATTTTATCACCTGTGCCGGTCGAGTGCCAAATCGGCCGTCGCAGCACGCGGGGACGGGAATTTTGCGGCCGCGCTGCTTGCTTTTCAGACGGCGGAATGGTATGATAATACATGGAGAGAAGCGGCATTTTGGCCGTAAGAGAGAGGAATATATTCCCACCATCAAAAAGGAGAAGACAGTATGAAAGAAGTCAAAACCGGTATTGTCGGCCTGGGCCGTCTGGGTGCGGTGCATGCGGAAAACCTGGCATTCAAGATCCCGGGCTGCCGTCTGGTCGCGGCCTGCTCGCTTGAGCAGAAGGAGCTGGATTGGGCCAAGGATTACCTCAAGGTCGACTATGTGACGACCGACTATAAGAAGATGGTTGACGAGGCGGATATCGAGGCAGTCGTTATCGTGTCCTCGTCGCCCGAGCACTGCTGGATGATCGAGTACGCGCTCGACGCGGGCAAGCATGTGTTCACCGACAAGCCGCTCGGCTGCTCGCTCGAGGAGTGCAAGCGCGCCGAGGCCGCCGTCGAGCGCCACCCGGACAAGCTGTTCTTCCTCGGCTTCATGCGCCGCTATGACCCGTCCTACGCGGACGCCAAGGCGCAGATCGACGCGGGTAAGATCGGCAAGCCGTACCTCGTCAAGGCGACCGGCCTTGATCCTGAAGCGCTGGTCGAGAGCTGTATCAAGTTCTCCAAAACCTCGGGCGGCATCTTCATCGACGCCGCCTCCCACGACATCGACCTGATGCGCTGGTTCCTCGGCGGCGAGGTGACCGAGGTCTATGCCGCGGGCACGACCTTCAAGCACCCGGAATTTGCCGAAAACGGCGACACCGAGACCGGCATGGCCATGCTCAAGTTCGACAACGGCACGGTGGCCTTCCTACACGTCGGCCGCACCGCGCCGCACGGCTACCACACCGAGACCGAGATCGTCGCCACCGAGGGTCACATCCGCGTGGCGGGTGTGCCGTGGAAGGATCGCGTCATGGTATACGACCAGTACGGCGCGCGGCAGGAGATCATCGAGAACTTCCCGCAGCGCTTTGCGGAAGCCTATCTGCTCGAGATGGTCGACTTCATCGACTGCATCCAGAAGGGCCGCAAGCCCGAGCTGACCGTGTACGACGGCACCAAGGCGACCGTCGTCACCTACGCGATCACCGACTCGTTCCATACCGGCAAGGCCGTCAAGGTCGAGTATTAAACTGTACACACGCAAAAGGCAGACCCCACGGGGTCTGCCTTTTTGCAGCAAAATGCCGCCGCCCGGCCGGGCGGCGGCACTTGTCTTACTTATACATCTCGGGCTTTTCCATCATCTCGATCGGCAGGAACTGGCCGGTGCCGCGCGAGCGGTTGAGCGCGTCCGCGGCGACGCAGGCGGCGTAGCCGTCCCACGCAGACGGGCCGGTCGGGCCGCCGGCAGCCAGCGCCTTGACCCATTCGGTCAACTCGATGTCATAGGCTTCGATGAAGCGATCCTTCCAGTCGGTCAGGATGGGGAAGGAACGGGTCGCATCCGCACGCTTGACGACCGCGTACGGGTCGGGCAGGTTGACCGTGCCCTTTTCGCACACGACCTGACACTGGATATCGTAGCCGTAGGCGTCGGCGACCTGCACCTCGACGTCGATGCGCGCGCCGGACTGGGTCTCGAGCAGCACGATCTGCGGGTTGTCATAGCCCTTGGTCGAGCAGGCGGACTGCCGCACCTTGAGCACCTGCCCGTTCACGTACTCGTCCGACAGCAGCCAGCGGCAGATGTCGAGCTCGTGGATCGCGACGTTGGACACGCCCATCTCAGTCTGAAAGCCGTCCGGTTGGGAGACGTTGCGGTGGCAGGCATGGATCATCAGCGGCGCGCCCAGCTCGCCCGAGTCGATGATGCGCTTCATCTCGGCGTAGCCGCGGTCATAGTGGCGCATGAAGCCCACCTGCACCAGCCGCTTGCCGCAGGCCAGCTCGGCCTCGATGATCTTTTCGCAGTCGGCGGCGTTCTGGGCGAGCGGCTTCTCGCAGAACACATACTTACCGTGCTTAAGGCACTCGAGCACATAGCCCGCGTGGCTTGGGTCGGACGAGGCGATCAGCACCGCGTCAACCTCGGGCGCGGCGATCAGCTCCTCGCCGGTCGCATAGGCCTTGAGCCCCTCATACGCGGCCGCCGTGCGGCGGGCTGCCTCCTCAAAATAGTCAGCACAGGCGACGACCTGACAGCCGGGCACCAGATCGTTCAGGCGGCGGATATGGTCGCGGCCGATCGCGCCGCAGCCGATGACTCCAATATGCAGCATAGCATGCACTCTCCTTTATGTTTGTGAAATTTACGCCCGCAGGCGGCTTTCTGACTCTATTGTCGCACAATTTGCCCTGCAAAGCAAGAGCGGCGACAAGAAAAAAGCCGCCCGGCAGGGCGGCCCCAGCCCCGGAACAGCCATGCCGGGGCTGCTTGCTTTTCAGACAATAAAGCATCATGCAGCAAGGATGATTTGCGCGTGCTTTTTCGTCCGGATTACGGCGCGGTCTTGCAGCGATACCGGATGTATTGTAAAAAAACCAAGACTAAATCCGAACGTACCATTTCCGCAAAGCGTACAAAATGCAATGATGTGGTATCACCTTAACGGTCCTTGAGCGGCAGGTACGGTACCGCCGGCTGCACGCAGCGGTAGGCCGGGCGGATGATCTTATCCGTATTGACCAGCTCCTCCAGCCGGTGCGCGCTCCAGCCGACGATGCGCGCGACAGCAAACACCGGCGTATACAGCTCGGGCGGTAGCCCCAGCATGGAGTAGACAAAGCCGGAATAGAAGTCCACATTGGCCGAAACGCCCTTGTAGATATGGCGTTCGCGCGCGATGACCTCGGGCGCCAGCCGCGCAACCAGCGAATAGAGCGCAAAGTCGGCATCCCTTCCCTTTTCATGCGCCAGCTGTCCGACAAAGGACTTGAACACCTCGGCGCGGGGGTCGGAAATCGAATACACCGCGTGCCCCATGCCATAGATCAGCCCCTTTTGGTCGAACGCCTCGCGCCGCAGCAGGCGCGCTAGATAGTCCGCCACCGCCTCCTCGTCCGCCGGGTCGGTGACATTGCGCTTCAAGTCCTCGAACATCTGCACGACCTTGTAATTCGCGCCGCCGTGCTTGGGCCCCTTGAGCGAGCCGAGCGCCGCCGAGATCGCGGAATAGGTGTCCGTGCCGGACGACGTGACCACATGGGTGGTGAACGACGAATTGTTGCCGCCGCCATGCTCCATGTGCAGCACCAGGGCAAGGTCGAGCACGCTCGCCTCGAGCGGCGTATACTGCATGTCCGGCCGCAGCATGCGCAGGAAGTTGGATGCGGTCGACAGGCTGTCCGACGGATAATGGATATACAGGCTGTTGCCGCATTCGTAGTGGTTATACGCATGATACGAATACACGGCGAGCATCGGGAACACAGAAATCAGCATCAGGCATTGTCGGAGTACATTGGGCAGCGTGATCTCGTCCGCGTTGTTATCGTAGGAGGCCAGCGTCAGCACGCTGCGCGACAGGCTGTTCATCATATCATGCGTCGGGGCCTTCATGATGACGTCGCGCGTGAAATTGGTCGGCAGCGTACGCCCCTGCGCGAGCAGGTTCTTGAACTCGCTCAGACGCACGGCATCCGGCAGTTCACCGAACAGCAGCAGATAGGCAACCTCCTCATAGCCCTTGCGGCCATCCTTCATAAAGCCGTGCACCAGATCGTTGATTTTGATGCCGCGGTAGTATAACTCACCGTCGCAGGGCACCAGCTTGCCGTCCACCTCTTTTTTCGAGATGATATCGGACACATTGGTCAAACCCGCCAGCACACCCTCCCCGTTCAGGTCGCGCAGACCGCGCTTGACGTCAAACTCTTTATACAGTGCAGCGTCGATGCGGTCATGCCGCGCACAAAGCGACGCCAGCGCCTCCACGCGCGGCGTGACCTGCAAAATATCGTGCTCCACAGTCATTGGTACCATCCCTTTCCAACGTATACTATCCCATGTATCTATTGTATCGGGAAAACCGCAAGGCTTCAACGTCAAATTGGTTACAGCCTGTGAATATTCTGTGAATTTTCCAGCACAGGCAAAACCGGCCTGCCGCCGCTTGGCATGCCCCAACCAAAAAAGGGAAGGCAATCGCCTTCCCCTGCCGGTTATCGGATGTAGTTAAACATGGTGCGGTGGTGCGTCTCGGGCGGTTCGATGCCCGCCTTGTCGATTACCTTGAGCATCCATGCGATATTGCGGCCGAGCTTTTCGATGACCTCGACGCCCTCGACGTCCTGCTTGCACTCGCCGATCTCAGCGCCGTGCACGGCGTTCCAATAGTCCGAGGTGACCAGCACCATCTCCATTGCGTCCATCAGGCCGAGCAGCTGCTGGTAGGTCTCCATGCCGCCCGAGCGCCGCAGCGTGCACAGCGCCGCACCCACCTTGTGGTGGAACTGGTTCTCGCCGCAGCAGGCCGCGAGCATGATGCGATCCATCACGCACTTCATGCTGCCCGCAATGCCGCCATGGTAAACCGGGGATGCCAGCACGATGCCATCTGCCTCGATACATTTCTGGATGATTTCGTTGACACCGTCGTCATTCTGCACGCAGCGCAGCGTGTTGTTGTTCAGGCAGTGATAGCAGGCCATGCAGGGGTGCACCTTCGCCCCCGGCTGGCACACCTCAAACGCAATGCCCTGCTCCCCGAGCACCTTGCCGAGCACCTCGAGCATCTGCGAACAGTTGCCGCCCTTGCGCGGTGAGCCGTTAATCGCTACTACTTTCATTTTCTTGTCCTCCTTCTTTGTTATCTCCTCATCCGTCAGATGAAAACTGCCCTTATTCGATGTTTTTCTGATTCTCCAACCGGTACAACCGCATGACCACCAGCGTATGGTTGAGCTGCGGCCCCATCAGCAGGATCATGCTGACAAAGTACAGCCACAGCATCAGCACAATGATCGCCGCGAGCGAGCCATACAGCACCGAATAACTCGCCATATTGTCCACATAAAACGAAAATGCCCACGAAACCAGCAGCCATGCCACCAGCGAAAACAACGCCCCCGGCCACACCTCCCGGAACCTGAGGTGCAGATTCGGTACAATGCGGTTGAACAGCAGCAGGAACACAAAGATAAACGGAATGATGACCAGATAACCAGTATCGTGCGTAAAATCCAGCACCGGCTGCGGGATGGGGAACAACTGCGGCAGCAAGCGGATGATCGTGTTGCCCGCAACCACCAGCACAAAGCTGCACACCAGCGAAACCAGAAACCCTGCCGTAATGCCAAACGAAATAAGCACATCGCGCACCATGCCGCGCGCCACCTCAACATGGTAAATATCATTGACCGTGCGCATCATCGAGCGCACCGCACGCGACAGGAAATACAGCGTCAGCGCGATGCCAATCAGCATCGGGCTGACCGGCGGCGTGGCAGCCAGCTGGTCGAGGTAGGAGACGATCAGCTGCTGCAGGGTCTTGGGCAGCATATCGAGCACGGTTTCAATGCTGCCGCGCGACAGGTGCAGCCGCGCCAGCAGCGCATTGACGAACATCAGCAGCGGGAACATGGAAAACAGCAGGAAATAGGACAGCTCGGCCGCCGCCTGCGGGATGCCGTCGGAAAAATAGCGGTACACCATGCGCTTGATCAGATAAACGATACGGTTCTGTCCGTTCATGGCGCCCTCCCTTCCCGCGGCACAACTGTTTTTCTTATTGTACCAGCTTTTTTTGTGTTTTACAACTTGCGTTTTGCCGCCCAATGGTGTATACTGATGAAAACAGAACATTTGTTCTTGTTTGGAGGAATGCCTATGGATACCAGCCGTGCCGCAACCTGCTGCTTTTCCGGCTACCGTGCCGAAAAAATGCCCTTTCCGGCGAACGATCCCCGCGCCGGCGCGCTGATGGAAGCGCTCGACCGTGCCATCGCGGACGCCGCCGCGCAGGGCTATACCGCTTTCCTGTCGGGCATGTCGACCGGGTTTGACCTGTGGGCAGCCGAGGCCGTGCTGCGCGTGCGCAAGCAGCTTCCCATTCAGCTCTGCTGCGCCATCCCCTTCGACCAGCAGGCCGACCGCTATCCGCCCGCATGGAAGCGCAGCTTTAACCGCTGCCTGCTCGCCGCAGACCGCGTGTTCTCCCTCTCCCGCCACTACTACGCAGGCTGCTATGCCGCCCGCAACCGCTTTATGGTCGAGTCCTCCGCACTGCTGATCTGCTACTTCGACGGGCAGCCGGGCGGCACCGCGCAGACTGTGCGCATGGCACGGCAGCGCGGGCTGGAACTCGTCAATCTGGCGGACAACCAGCTGCGGCTGTTCTAACCCTTCCCGCCCTCCCCTCACAAACAGAAAACCGCCCGCGGAACATCCGCGGGCGGTTTGTTTTTTGTCTGACACGGCTTTGTGCCGTGCGTCCAGCCTGTCCTTATGCCTCGGGAGCGTACAGGGCCTGCAGGCGCTGCAGGTGCGCATAGCGCTTGGTGGACTCGACCTCGGAGCGCTCGAACAGCTTCTCGGCGCGATCCGGGAACGAACGGGTCAGCGCGGAGTAGCGCGCCTCGTTCATCATGAACTTGCGGTAATCCTCGGTCTTGGGCTCCTTGGACTCGAGGATGAACGGGTTCTTGCCTTCCTCAGCCAGCTGCGGGTTGAAGCGGAACAGGTTCCAGTAGCCGCAGTCGACAGCCTTCTTCATCTCGGCCTGGCAGTTGGTCATGCCGCCCTTGATGGAGTGCATCTCGCACGGCGCATAGCCGATGATGAGCGACGGACCCGGATAAGCTTCCGCTTCCGCAATCGCCTTGAGGGTCTGGTTCATGTTCGCGCCCATCGCGATCTGGGCAACGTAAACGTAACCGTAGCTCATTGCGATCTCAGCAAGGCTCTTCTTCTTGGTGGTCTTACCGGAAGCCGCGAACTGGGCTACCGCACCGATGTTGGTCGCCTTGGAGGCCTGACCGCCGGTGTTGGAGTAAACCTCGGTATCGAAGACCATGACGTTGACGTCCTGACCGGAAGCCAGTACATGATCCAGACCGCCGAAGCCGATGTCGTAAGCCCAGCCGTCGCCGCCGAAGATCCAGACGGACTTCTTAGCGAGGTATTCCTTGTGCGCCAGAACGGACTTGCAGGCGTCGCAGCCGGCAGCCGCGCCTTTCTCGAGCTCGGCAACCAGAGCCTTGGCCGGCTCTGCGTTGGCAGCGCCGTTGTCCTTGGTCTCGAGGAACTTGGCGATCGCGTCCTTGGTCTCAGCCGGGGTCGCGTCCGCAGCCGCCATCTCTTCCAGCTTGGAGATCAGGCGCTCACGGATGGCCAGCTGGCCGTAGTACATACCGAGGCCGTGCTCCGCGTTGTCCTCGAACAGGCTGTTCGCCCAAGCCGGGCCATGGCCGTTCGCGTCAACGGTGTACGGGCTGGTAGCAGCCGGGCCGCCCCAGATGGACGAGCAGCCGGTCGCGTTGGAGATATACATACGGTCGCCGCAAACCTGCGTGATCAGGCGGGCGTAAGAGGTCTCGGCGCAGCCTGCGCACGAGCCGGAGAACTCAAGCAGCGGCTTCTTGAACTGGCTGTCCTTGACGGAAGCAGTCGAGATCATGTCGGCCTTCTCGGCAACCTTGGCTACGCAGTAATCGAACGCATCCTGCTGGGCAGCTTGCTGCTCCTGCGGCACCATAGTGAGGGACTTGGTCGGGCACACGCCAACGCACACGCCGCAGCCCATGCAGTCGAGCGGAGAAACGGCCATCGTGTACTTGTAGACACCCTTGCCCTTGCCAGCCTTGATGTCGACGATCTTGGTCGACGCCGGGGCGGCAGCGGCCTCTTCCTCGGTCAGCGCGAACGGACGGATGGTCGCGTGCGGGCAGACATAGGCACACTGGTTGCACTGTACGCAGGTATCCTGATTCCACGCCGGAACGGTAACGGCTACGCCGCGCTTCTCGTAAGCGGCAGCGCCGTGCTCGAAGGAGCCGTCCACATGCTCGCCCGCGAACGCGGATACCGGCAGGGAATCGCCGTCCATGCGGCCGATCGGCTCCATAACGTCCTTGACCATCTTGACGACCTCGGGACGGCCCTGCAGATCGCGGTCGTCCGCCTTGTCGGCAGCGTCCGCCCAGGCAGCCGGAACGTCGATCTTGACGAACGCGGTCGCGCCGGCGTCGATGGCCTTGTGGTTCATGTCAACAATATCCTGACCTTTCTTCAGGTAGGACTTGGTCGCAGCGTCCTTCATGTAGCCGATAGCCTCTTCCTGCGGCATAACCTTAGCCAGCGTGAAGAAAGCAGACTGCAGGATGGTGTTGGTGCGCTTGCCCATGCCGATCTCGATGGCGAGGTCGATCGCGTTGATCGTGTAGAGCTGGATGTTGTTCTTGGCAATGTAGCGCTTCTCGGAAGCGGCCAGGTGATGGTCGAGCTCTTCCGGCGTCCACTGGCAGTTGATCAGGAATACGCCGCCCGGCTTTACATCGCGCACGATCGGGAAGCCCTTGGTGATGTAGGACGGGTTGTGGCAGGCAACGAAGTCAGCCTTATTGATGTAATAGGGGGACTTGATCGGCTTGTCACCGAAGCGCAGGTGCGATACGGTCACGCCGCCGGTCTTCTTGGAGTCGTACTGGAAGTACGCCTGTACGAACTTATCGGTATGGTCACCGATGATCTTGATGGAGTTCTTGTTCGCGCCGACGGTACCGTCGCCGCCCAGACCCCAGAACTTGCACTCGGTGGTGCCTTCGGCTGCCGTGTTCGGCGCGGGCTTTTCCTCGAGCGACAGGTAGGTCACATCGTCGTTGATGCCGATGGTGAACTGGCGCTTGGGCTCGGCCTTGGTCAGCTCCTCATATACGGCAAAGACGGAGGACGGCGGGGTGTCCTTGGAACCCAGGCCGTAGCGGCCGCCGATGACGGTCTTGTCGGTGATGCCGGCGTTGGCCAGCGCGGTGACAACGTCGAGGTAGAGCGGCTCGCCCTGCGCGCCCGGCTCCTTGGTGCGGTCGAGCACCGCGATCTTCTTGGCGGTCTCCGGGATGGCGGCAAGCAGCTTGTCCGCACGCCACGGACGGTACAGGCGGACCTTGACCAGGCCGACCTTCTCGCCGTGTGCGTTCAGGTAGTCGATAACTTCCTCTGCTACGTCGCAGATCGAGCCCATCGCGATGATGACGCGGTCGGCATCGGCAGCGCCGTAGTAGTTAAACAGCTGGTAGTTGGTGCCGAGCTTGGCGTTGACCTTGCCCATGTACTCCTCTACCACTTCCGGGACTGCATCATAGAACTTGTTGCAGGCCTCGCGGTGCTGGAAGAATACGTCGCCGTTCTCGTGCGAGCCGCGCATCATGGCATGCTCCGGATTGAGGGCGCGCGCGCGGAACGCTTCGATCGCGTCCATGTCGCACATTTCCTTCAGGTCGTCGTAATCCCAGACCTCGATCTTCTGGATCTCGTGGGAGGTGCGGAAGCCGTCGAAGAAGTTGATGAACGGAACGCGGGACTTGATGGTGGCCAGATGCGCGACAGCGCCCAGATCCATCACTTCCTGCGGGTTGGTCTCGGCCAGCATGGCGAAACCGGTCTGACGGCAAGCCATAACGTCAGAGTGGTCGCCAAAGATGTTGAGCGCGTGGGACGCTACCGTACGGGCCGAAACATGGAACACGCAGGGGAGCAGTTCGCCTGCGATCTTGTACATGTTCGGGATCATCAGCAGCAGACCCTGGGACGCAGTGTAGGTCGTGGTCAGCGCGCCCGCGGCCAGCGAGCCGTGCACCGTGCCCGCGGCGCCCGCCTCGGACTGCATCTCGATGACCTTGACGGTCGTACCGAAAATGTTCTTCTGACCTGCGGCCGCCCACTGGTCAACGCTGTCTGCCATGGGGCTGGACGGGGTGATCGGATAGATACCCGCGACCTCGGTAAACGCATACGATACATGTGCCGCAGCGGTGTTACCGTCCATGGACTTCATCTTTCTTGCCATGTTTATATCCTCCTATTCAGTTATAACATGCTGAAGGGGTGCGTGGCCTTTCCGGCGCCTTGCGGCGCAGGAAAAAACCGTCTGCACCGGCCGTTTTTATTCTATCACTCCTGACCAAAAATGTAAACACCAAATATGACATTTTCGTAACAATTCCCCGACGAATCAAAACAATTTCGCATTATGAAACAACTGTGCCGCACCCTGCAAAAAATGTTACATTTGCTTTGCACCTGCCGTTCCGGATTGCTTTTTCCCATATTTTGTTGTATAGTAGTATGCAGGGAAAAATCCGATATCAGGAGGGATGACATGGTTGCGCGCGTCTTTTCCGCCGGCATGCGCGGCATCGACGGCTATATCGTCACGGTCGAGTGCCTGCTTTCGGGCGGCCTGCCGCGGCTGGACGTGGTCGGCCTGCCGACCGGCGCGGTGGCCGAAGCAGGCGAGCGCGTGCGTGCGGCCGTCAAGGCCTGCTCGTACGACTGGCCGGTCTCCCGTCTGACGGTCAACCTCGCCCCGGCGGACACCCGCAAGGCGGGCACGGCGTACGACCTGCCCATCCTGCTGTCCATCTTAGCCGCCGCAGGCGAGATCAACGCCCCGCCGCAGGACGCGGTCTTTTTCGGCGAGCTTTCGCTGACGGGCGGGCTGCGCCCGGTGTGCGGCGCGCTGTCCATGGCGCTGGCCGCACGCGACGCAGGGTTCCGGACGGTGTTCGTACCGGCGCAGAACGCGCAGGAGGCCGCTTACGCAACCGGCATCGACGTTTTGCCGGTGGACAGCCTGCCCGCCCTGCTCGACCACCTTGCGGGACGCGCGACGCTGCCGCCCTGTCCCCCGTCCGGGACGCCGCCGCAGCCCGACGATGCGCCCGACTTTGCGCACGTCATGGGACAGCACGCGGTCAAACGCGCGCTCGAGGTCGCCGCAGCCGGCGGGCACAACATCCTGCTTTCCGGCTCACCCGGTTCGGGCAAAAGCATGATGGCCAAGCGCTTTCCCTCCATCCTGCCGCCGCTGTCCGACCAGGAGCGGCTGGATGTCATCCGCATCTGGTCTGCCGTCGGCCGGGGGCAGGAGGCTGTCGCGCGCGACGCGCGGCCGTTCCGCGCGCCGCACCACACCACCCCGGCCGCCGCGCTGGCAGGCGGCGCGGGCACGGCCAACCGCCTGCCCATGCCGGGCGAAATTTCGCTGGCGCACCACGGCGTGCTGTTTCTGGACGAGCTCCCCGAGTTCCACCGGGACGTGCTCGAAACGCTGCGCCAGCCGCTTGAGGACGGCACGGTCACGGTGTCCCGTGCGGCGGGACAGGTGACCTACCCCGCCCGCTTCCAGCTGATCGCAGCGATGAACCCCTGCCGCTGCGGCTGGTACGGCACCGGACGCTGCACCTGCTCGAAAGCGTCCGTGCAGCAGTACCTGCGGCGGCTGTCCGGCCCGCTGCTCGACCGCATCGACTTGCAGGTCGCGGTGCAGCCGGTCGAATACGCGGCGCTTGCCGCACGCGGACAGGCCGCCGAGGAATCCTCCGCCGCCATCCGCGCGCGCGTGCTGGCCGCACGCGCCGTGCAATATACCCGTCAGGGCGCGGACGTGTGCAACGCCATGCTGTCCCCCGCGCTCCTTGCCGACTGCTGCCCGCTGTCTGCGGAAGCGCAGGCCATGTTTGCCGCCGCGTTTGCGCGGCTTGGGCTGACCGCCCGTGCGCACGACCGCGTGCTGCGCGTCGCGCGCACCATTGCCGACCTGTCCGGCAGCACGGTGATCGAAGCCGAGCACCTCGCTGAAGCGCTGCAATACCGCTCGCTCGACCGTGCGGTGTCCGGATAACGGCCCGCCGCCTGCCCGCACCGGCGGCATGCGCCATAGATATGCACAGCCTTTGTGGAAAACCTTGTGGGTATTGTGAATAAGTTCCTGCTTTTCGAGTATTTTCCACGCTTTCACCCGCATAGCGGCACAAAGCTTTGCCGATCCAACCATTTCTCAAGGAGGCCCTTTTGTTATGCCATCATCTTTTCTCCGTCGCGCAAGCACGCTCGCGCTGCTGGCCGCATTGGCCGTACCGCAGGCCGGCGCGCTGTCCAATGTGTCGAGCTGGGCGCAGGAAGGCGTCGCCGCCGCGCAGGACGCGGGGCTGATGCCCAGTTCGCTTGCCTCGCGCGCCGCCAACGGCGAGATCACCCGCGCCGAATTCTGCGGCATTGCCATCAACGCCTACAAGGCGGTCAGCGGCAAAGCGGTGTTCGCCTCGGGCAAGCACCCCTTCCGCGACTGCGACGACCCCAACGTGGTCGCCGCGTTCGAGCTCGGTCTGGTCAGCGGCCGCGGCGACGGTGTGTTTGACCCGGATGCCAGCATCCAGCGGCAGGACCTTTGCGTCATGCTGTACAATGTGCTGGACGCCGTCGGCATCGAAGCGTCCGCCATCGCGGGCGACGCCTGCGTCGAGGATTACCCGGATGTAACCGACATCAAGGACTATGCGGTGGACGCAATGGTCACCATGGTGGATTACACCGTGGTCAACGGCATTTCCTCGGCGGACAACCAGACCGTGCTCGCACCGGACGGCACCGCCACGCGCGAGCAGGCGCTGATCATGGCCAGCCGGTTCTGCACCGCGTTCGAGGGCATCGTCGACCCCGAAGGCCCGCAGGTCACGCCGGACAACACACCGTCCGAGCCGGACACGCCCGACATGCCCGATATCCCCGCTTTTGACCCGGATTCCATGCCGTCACTGACCGATGCGGAAAAGATGGAACTGGTGTACGGCGTCGGCGGCGAAAAATACCAGACCGCCGAGCAAGCAGAAGCAAACATGGTCGAAATCGCCGTGCCGGTCTGGCGGCTGCAGGAGGACGGCACCAAAACCTCGGGCACTGCGTACTTACAGGTCAACCGCAACCTCGCTTCGATCTTTGAATCCATCTTCGAGGAGATCTACAACGGCAGCGAGCAGTTCCCGATCAAGGACGTCGGCTGCTATTCGTGGCGCACGGGCGAGCACTCGCAGGGCACCGCAGTCGATATCAACTGGGAGGAAAACATGGAGGCGACCATCAACGAGGACGGCTCGCTGACGCCGACGACCGGCTCCTACTGGCTGCCCGGCGAAGACCCCTACTCGATCCCGGAGGGCGGCGACGTGTACAACGCGTTCATCAGCCACGGCTTCCTGTGGGGCGGCAACGCATGGCGCAGCAAGCGCGATTATATGCACTTCTCCTTTTTCGGCACCTGACCGCCCTACACCGCATCCAATTGTAATGAAACTTAACCGCCGGTTGATTTTTCCGACCGGCGGTTAAACTTTGCCTCCATTGCGCACCCTGCCGTCCCATGGTAAGATAAAGGCACAAAAGGCCTTTTGCATTTCTTGTCATAAAGGATGATCGCCATGGAACTTTGCATTGGAAACACGATCGTTGCCGCGCGACGCGCCAAGGGGCTGACGCAGGAGGCACTGGCTGCGCAGGTCGGCGTGTCGGCCGCGGCTGTCAGCAAATGGGAAACCGCCGCCAGCTACCCGGACATCACGCTGCTGCCGCCGCTCGCCCGCGCGCTCGGCCTGACGGTTGACGCGCTGCTCGACTTCCACCCCGCGCCCTCGGACGAAGAACTGCGCGCCATCAGCGGGCGCCTGCGCGCCGTGTTCGATGAACAGGGCTTTGCCGCCGGGCAGCAGGCGGCAGAAGCCGTGCTGCGCGAATATCCCGCCTGCGGCCAACTGAAAGTGATCGTCGGCGGGCTGTATTTCCACTTTCTGTCCGCTGCCCTGTCCCATGCGGATGACCCGGAACAGGCGGGCGAAAACCTGATCGCGCACTGCCTTACCCTGTTTGAGCAAGGAGAGGCCGAAAGCGAAGCAGAAAACGAAAAGCTGGGGGCGCGGCTGCTGCGCATCAACACCCTGACCATGCTCGGGCGGTACGGCGAGGCCGAGGCGCTGATCGACACCCTGCCTGACCGGCATCCGGTCGACACCGACGTGCTCCGCATCAACCTGCATCTGGCGCAGGACCGGCTGGACGAAGCCGCACAGCTGTCCCGCAAGCAGCTGCTCGCCCATGTCCATGAAGTGCTCAGCGCGCTGATGATGCTGACGACCGCCGCCCGGCGGCAAAAGGATTTCGCCGCCGCGCACCGCTATTGGGACGCCTACCGTGCGATGGACGGGTTGTTTTCCCTCGACCGTTCCAACGGCCTGCAGCTTGGCCTCCTGCTCGCGCAGGACGAGGGCGACACCGGCCGCGCGCTTGACCTGTTCGAGCAGTACATCGACGCGCGGCTTTCCTACACGCTCGACTACCGCGAAAACCCGTTTTTCGCGGGTGTGCAGACCCACGTACCGACCGCGAACGAGCTTGCTGCAACGCACCGTCTGACGGTGCGCGCCATCCGCGAGGACGCGGCCTACGACCCGATCCGCGGTGAGCCGCGCTTCCGGGCAGCGCTCGCCCGGCTGGAAGCGGCCGTCCCGGACGACGGCTGAATAAAAAACAAATGCCCGAAACGGATCACCGTTTCGGGCATTACCTTTTGCCGGAACATTTTTTCATATGATGAATGGAACTCCCTTATTTCTTTCTTGTGGGAAATCGATATAAAAAAACCACGCGGCCGCATCCCTACCCCGTGTGCGCGCCCTGCGTGGACATATCCGTAAGCGAAATTTTACTTACCGCTATGCGTCTCATGTTCATCACCGAAAATCAGGTCGTCGATATCCGGCCGGTCGGGCTGCTGGGGAATGCGTAAACGTCTCATGGATTTCCACCTCCTCTGTTTTATTCTATGTTACAGTATATCATCTTATGCAAAAAACGCAACCAAAATTCTTGTAAAGTTACACAAATGTAACAAATAAAATGTAAGATTTTGTCATCCAACATTTGAAAAATACCCCGCCCTGCCGATGCAGCCCGATTAGTAACCTGCACGATCATGCAGGTGGGTTTTCTGTTTGGCATGTCTGCGCTTCCAACATCCGTGTATACCCGGGAGGCCTGCTGCTCGATGCCAAAACTTTCCGAAATCCCGTACTAAAAATGTGGGTTAAAAAGGGGCTGCTGTCGCACAGGGCAGGGATTTAACAAATTCCGTGCCGCGGGCGGGGTTTATTCTTCGTCCATCTCCGCCTCGGCGCGCTCCATGACAAGGTTGAACACCGCGTCGGCAACGGCGTCATCCTCGACCGCCTCGAGCATTTCCTCGCCGTCCTCCTCCACGATCTGCATGATGACGACCTCGGCGTCCTCCTCGATGGACAGCTCCGCCGGGATAAAGGCCAGATAGGTCGTGCCCTGATATTCCACGGTATCGATGTGTTCGAACTCAACCTCGTTGCCGTCCTCATCGATCAGTGTGACAAAATCGTTGCCGTATTCTTCGCTCACCGCGCCGGCACCTCCTTCTCTTTTCCAGTGCAAATGGACTTTGTTTTCTGCTTTAAGCATATCAAATCAAGCCGGTTTTGTAAAGCCCTTTCTCAACGCGCCGTACTGTCATAGTATGCTTTCCGCAGGCGCTATCATACCAGCAAAAACAAAGAAAATAAACCCTTGACTTTGCGCGCCGATTCTGTTATAGTTATGCAGGTAACAAGGAAGAAGGCAGGGTCCTCACCCGCAGCAGAAGCGAACGGGTTTATAAGGCGCAAGGCTGTTTTTATGCGGTTTTGCGGTTTATTTTGGGAGGACGGCCGCTTTGTGCCGGTCCTTTTTCTTTTTGTCTTATCCATTTATCGTTTGGAGGTGCTTACCAATCAGCAGCATGGAACATCAAATCAATGAAGAGATCCGCGACAAGGAAGTCCGCCTGATCGGCGACGACGGCCAGCAGCTCGGCATCGTCCCCATCCAGCAGGCGCAGGACATCGCCGTTGAAAAAGGCATGGATCTGGTCAAGATCGCCCCGCAGGCCAAGCCGCCGGTGTGCAAGATCATGGACTATGGCAAATTCCGTTTCGAGCAGGCCAAGCGCGAAAAGGAAGCGCGCAAGAATCAGCGCGTCGTGGAGATCAAAGAGATTCGCCTGACCCCCAACATCGATGTCGGCGACCTGAACACCAAAGTGAAGAACGCCTGCCGCTTCCTCAAGGACGGCGACAAGGTCAAGGTTTCGGTCCGCTTCCGCGGCCGCGAGGTCACGCACGCGTCGCTCGGTCAGGATCTGCTCCATCGCTTTGCGGAGCTGTGCGCGGAATGCAGCACGGTGGAAAAGCAGCCCAAGCTCGAAGGCCGCCAGATGCTGATGTTCCTGGCGCCCCTTAAGGACAAGTAAACCAAAACGCGCCTTGCGCGCAAATATCAGAGAGGAGCAAACCTTATGCCTAAGATTAAAACGCACAGCGGTGCCAAGAAAAGATTCACCGTAACCAAGAACGGCAAGTTCAAGCGCGGCCATGTCGGCAAGCGCCACCTGCTCAACGGCCACGGCAAGAACACCAAGCTCAAGCGCCACCTCCGCAAGGAAGGCTTTGCGGATTCCACCAACGTTGCGCAGCTCAAGCGTCTGCTGCCGTACAAGTAAGTTTAACTACACATCTTTCATATAGGAGGCAATCACAATGGCAAGAGTTAAGGGCGCAATGATGACGCGCAAAAGAAGAAAGAAGATCCTGCGTCTGGCCAAGGGCTACTGGGGCGCCAAGTCCACCCACTACCGCGTCGCCAACCAGGCGGTCATGAAGAGCCTGAAGTACGCCTATATCGGCCGCAAGCAGAAGAAGCGCGACTTCCGCCGCCTGTGGATCACCCGCATTTCGGCTGCCGCCAAGACCTGCGGCATGAACTACAGCCGCTTCATGAACGGCCTGAAGAAGGCCGGCATCGACCTGAACCGCAAGATGCTCGCCGATCTCGCCGTCAACGACAAGGCCGCGTTCGCCGCGCTGGCGGAAAAGGCCAAGGCTGCGCTTTAATCCGCATCAAACCCCTGCCGCACCGCGGCGGGGGTTTTCTTATTCCCCCAGGACGACCGCCGCTTTTTCTTGCCCTCCTCGCGGATTTGCGCTATAATAGGCTTGTCAACCGATACCGGACGAAGAAAGGCGGTCAGATTATGCAGCAACCCATCCGTATTGTTTCCCACTCCAATTCGCGCCTGTTTGCCGACGCGATCCCGGGCCATTTTGCGACCAACCACTCGCACATCAATTACTATATTGACATGTCCGAGATCAAGCATAACATGTCCATGGCGATCGAGGCCGCGCGCAGCATTGCCTTCCGCTATTCCGGCGTCAGCATCGATACGCTGCTCTGTCTGGAGGGTACGGAGTACATCGGCGCCTATGTGGCGCGCGCACTGGCCAGCTCGGGCATCGGCAGCATGAACACCCATAAAAATATCTATCTGGTCGAGCCGGACGTCAACGTTAACGGCCAGTTCATGTTTGCGGACAACCTGCGCCCGATGGTCGAGCACCGCAACGCGCTGATCATGGTCAACACCGCGTCGACTGGCCAGACCCTGTCGCAGGCGCGCGAATGCATCGAATATTATGGCGGTCGTGTGGCCGGCTATGCGGCGCTGTTCTCCAATATCACCGAGCTGGATAGCAAGCCGGTTTTCAGCCTGTTCTCGGGCGAGGATTTCCCGCACTACCATAACTTTGTGCGCGGCAAGAACTGCCCTGCCTGCGCGGCGGGCGTACCGCTGGACGCAATCGTCACCCCACGCGGCTACACCAAATTATGATA
>NZ_CALWUN010000027.1 GCF_944384735.1 uncultured Agathobaculum sp.
CTGACGACCGACGGCGTCGAGAACGCCTCGTGTGAGTTCAACGTGCAGTCCCTGCAGCCGACCTACCGCCTGCTGATCGGCATCCCGGGCAAGTCCAACGCGTTCGCGATCGCGGCGCGGCTCGGCCTACAGCCGACCATCATCGAGCGGGCCAAGGAGCAGGTTTCGACCGAGGACGCACGCTTTGAGGACGTGCTGGCCGAGCTCGAGCGCGAGCGCCGCCGTGTTGAGCAGCTGCGCGATGAAGCGGCAAAAATGCGCTCGGCGGCGCAGTCCGAGCGCGACAAGATGCGCGCCGAGCGCGACGCGGCCGAGGAACGCGCCGACAAGCTGCTCGAAAGCGCGCGCAGCCAGGCAGACCGCATCCTCAAGGACGCGCGCATGACGGCCGAGACCGTCTTTGACGAGCTTGAGGACATGAAGAAAAAGGCGCAGAAGAAGAACGCCGACCAGAACCTTGCCGCGGCCAAGGCCGCGCTGCGCGGCGTCATCACGCAGACCGAGAACGAGCAGCGCCGTGATGTGCGCAAGCGCGTCGTCGAGGCCGACGAGCAGCGTCCGGTCAAAAAGGGCGACCGCGTGCGGCTGCTCAACGTCGGCGGCGTGCTGGCCGATGTGCTCGCGCCCGCGGACAAGGGCGGCAACGTGCAGGTGCAGGCCGGGCCGATGAAGATGACGGTCAAGGAAAACGAGATCCGGCTGGTCGACGAGCCAAAGGCCGCCAAAAAGTCTGCGCCGCAGCCGCGGCGCGCAGCGCCCGCGCGCGAGCTCAACCTGCGTTCGGCTGACAGCGAGGTCGACGTGCGCGGCATGAGCGCGCAGGAAGCGCTCTTTGAGGTCGACAACTTCCTGTCCCGCGCAATCATCGCGGGCCTGCCGTCGGTGACGGTCATCCACGGCAAGGGCACGGGCGTGCTGCGGGGTGCGGTGCAGCAGCACCTGCGGTCGAACAAGCGCGTCAAAAGCGTGCGCAGCGGCGTCTACGGCGAAGGCGAGCAGGGTGTGACCATCGTCGAGCTGCGCTGAAATCGGTTTCGGCAAACCGGCAAAAACTGCGTTAAATTTTTCGCAAAGCCGCCCATCAGGGCAAAATGCCGGATATTCTCGCACGATGCAGGAAAAAATTCATCAAAAACGCAAAGGCGCAGCATGCAAAAGAGACTTGACGAAATCGACAAAAGAGGATAGACTATATATATCGGATTTGAAGAAATAGGAGCGATGCAGATTATGTTTTCCAAAGAGGTACAGGTTACCAATCAGGTAGGCTTATATGCCCGTCCCGCAACTTTTTTCATTCAGAAGGCGAATGAGTTCAAGTCGACGATCCTGGTAGAGAAGGAAGAGCGCCGCGTCAACGCCAAGAGCCTGCTCGGCATTCTGTCCCTTGGCATCACCAAGGGGACTACCATCAACCTGATCGCGGACGGCCCGGATGAGGAAGAGGCTGTTGCAGCGCTGGTTGAGCTGATCACGTCCAATTTCACCGACTAAGTTATCGCATCCTGAGAAAAGCGCCGAATTGCTCGGCGCTTTTTTTATCACTGCCGCAAGAAGGAGGACGGCCCCGCCATGACAAGGGAACAGCTCAAGGAACGCGTGCGTCGTCTGCCGATGCAGCCGGGCGTCTACCTGCATAAGGATAAGACCGGCAAGGTGATCTATGTCGGCAAGGCCAAGCTGCTGCGCAACCGCGTGTCCAACTATTTCCAGCCGCCCGAGCGTTTGAATGCCAAGACGCGGCAGCTTGTCAGCCATATCGACGATTTCGACATCATCGTGACCGAGACCGAGTTTGAAGCGCTCGTGCTCGAGAACTCAATGATCAAAAAGTACAAGCCCAAGTATAACATTCTGCTCAAGGATGACAAGGGCTACCCCTATATCCGGCTGAATACCGACGCACCCTATCCGGCGTTCACCGTTGTTTCGCGCCCGGCGCGCGACGGGGCGCGTTATTTCGGCCCCTACCCGGGCCGCGTGGCCGCGCGCCGCGCGATCGACACGATCAGCGAGGCACTGCTGCTCAAAACCTGCGCGCGTGTGTTCCCGCGCGACATCGGCAAGGAGCGCCCGTGCCTCAACCAGCACCTCGGGCGCTGCTGCGCGCCGTGCACGGGCAAGGTCAGCCCGGAGGAATACCACGCGCTGATCCATCAGGCGATCGACCTGTTCGAGGGCAACGCCAAAAAGCTCGAGAAAGAGCTGGCCGAAAAGATGAACGAGGCGGCCGAGGATTTGCAGTTCGAGCGTGCGGCCATGCTGCGCGACCGGCTGCGCGCCGTGCAGAAGCTGGGCACGCGGCAGCATGTCGTCGCAGGTGCGTTTGCGGAATTGGACGTCATCGCCTTCGTGCAGGGGCAGACGCGCGCCTGCGTGTGCGTGCTGCACTACGCGGGCGGCGCGCTGCAGGACAAGGAATACACGCTGTTCCACCTGACAGGCGGCGACGCTGCCGAGGTGTTGTCCTCATTCGTCAAGCAGTATTACGCGCAGCGCGGCACGGCCCCCAAAACCGTGCTGCTGTCGCATGAGATCGAGGAGCAGGAGGCCATTGCGGAGTACCTGTCCTCGATCGCCGAGCGCAAGGTCGAACTGGCCGTGCCGCAGCGCGGCGAGCGCCGCGTGCTGACGCGGCTGGCCGAAAAAAACGCCAATGAGGAGATTGAGCGGCGCGAAAAGCAGTCCGAACGGCGGCATAAATCGCTGGAATTGCTGCAAAATGTTACGGGCATGGCGGCGCTGCCGCTGCGGCTCGAGGCGTACGATATTTCCAACTTCGCCGGGCAGGACACGGTCGGCTCGATGGTCGTGTTCGTCGAGGGACAGCCAAAAAAGAGCGCCTACCGCAAGTTCAAGATCGCCTGCGCGGCAAACGGGCAGGACGACTATGCCTCGATGCGCGAAATGCTGATGCGCCGCGTGCAGCGCTATGTCGACGGGGACGAGAAGTTTGCGCCGCTGCCGAGCGCTTTTTTGATCGACGGCGGTCTGGGACATGTCCGCGTATGCAAGGAGGTGCTTGACGGGTTCGGCCTGCAAACGCCCTGCTTCGGCATGGTCAAGGACGATAAGCACCGCACGCGCGCGCTCGTCGCGCCCGACGGGCGGGAGTTCGGCATCTCGGCCACGCCCGCGCTGTTTGCGCTCATCGGGCGCATCCAGGAGGAGGTGCACCGCTTTGCCATCGAGTACAACCGCAAGCTGGGCGGCAAAAAGGTGCGCGGGTCGACGCTCGACAAAATCCCCGGCGTGGGTGACAAGCGCCGCGCCGAGCTGCTGCGCCATTTCGGCAGTATCGAGAATATCCGCGGTGCAAGTGAACAGGAGCTGGCCCGCATTTTGCCGCGCAATGCCGCGCAGGCGGTATTCGACTTTTTCCACAAGGAGGACTGACCCATGCGTGTGGTATCCGGTTCGGCGCGGGGCTGCAAACTACAGCCCGTGCCCGGCATGCATACCCGGCCGACGACCGACCGCGTCAAAGAAAATGTGTTCAACCTAATTCAGGACAGGGTGCGCGGCGCGCGCGTGCTTGACCTGTTTGCGGGCACCGGACAGCTCGGCATCGAGGCGCTGTCGCGCGGCGCGGCGCACTGTGATTTTGTGGAGCAGGATAAAACGGCATACAACATCGTGTGTAAAAATACAGAAACCGCGCGTGTGTCCGACCGCGCCGGCCTGCACCGCACCGAGGCTGCTACCTTCCTTTCCCGGTGCGGAAAACGGTCGTACGACCTGATTTTCCTCGACCCGCCGTACGGTGGAAGATTGCTGGAAAATGCCTTGTCGACAATAGAAACGTTTGACATTCTGTCTGCGGATGGTATAATAATATGCGAAAGTGCAGTAGAGGATGCATTCGCGCACGGCTTCGAGGCCGTCCGGGAGCGCCGCTATGGCGCGACTATGATTACCGTTCTGCGTCTGCGGGACGGCGGAACGGATGAATAACACATGAGAACTGCAATTTATCCGGGCAGCTTTGACCCGGTCACCTTAGGCCATCTGGATATCATCCGCCGCGCGTCGGTCATGTTCGACCGGCTGGTGGTGGCGGTCATGCACAACCAGAACAAGAAGCCGATGTTTTCCGTGGAGGAGCGCATGGAATTCCTCCGGCGGACGACCGACGGCCTGCCCAATGTGGAAATCGTCTCGTTCGGCGGCCTGCTGGCCGACTATGCCCGGCAGCAGCAGGCGTGCGCGGTGGTCAAGGGGCTGCGCGCGGTTTCGGATTTTGAATACGAGTTTCAGATGGCGCTGGCCAACCGGAAGCTGAATCCCGAACTGGATACGGTTTTCCTGATGACCAGCGCGGAATATATGTACCTGTCCTCGTCTGTGGTCAAGGACATTGCGGTACACGGCGGCAGCGTCGCCGGTTTTGTCCCCGATGGGATTATGCAGGACATTGTGCGCCGGACAAGAAAGGAAGGGTAACCGATGGCAACTTTGGACGAACTGATCAACAGTATGTACGATATGGTGCAGGACGCAAAGGGCATCCCGCTGGCGGGCGAAAAGTGCATCATCGAACGTGACCATCTGCTCGATCTGCTCGACGAGCTGCGCGCGACCCTGCCGAATGACTTGCAGGTCGCGCAGGATATCGTTTCCAAGCGCAGCGAGATGCTGGCCTCGGGCAAGCGCGAGGCCGAGGCGATCCGCCGACAGGCCGAGGAGGACGCCCGGCAGATGGTATCTGAGACCGAGATCGTCGTTGCTGCACGCCGAAAGGCCAAGGAGGTACAGGGCAACGCCGAAATCCAGGCGCGCGAGCTGCGCCGCGTGGCCAACGAGTACTGCGAGGACACACTCAAGCGCACCGAGGAGGCCGTTGCGCTCTCACTCGAGGAGGTGCGCAAGGCGCGCCAGCGCTTCAAGAGCATCGCCAAGTAAAAATTTCTCAATGCGAGAAAAACAGCCGTTTTTTGACGGCTGTTTTTTTATTGCCATTTTGCCGGAGAGCGGCGGGCAGCGCCTCCCACTTTGTCCCACAGAGTGCCAGCAAGGGCGGGGCGCGCTTTCTTGTTTGGCGGAAAAGGTGGGCTGAAAGCGGCGCTGCGGTGGGATTTCCCTCCACTGGAAGGGCGAGGAAGGGAAACGGCAAAAGCATCGAACAAGTGTTTGAAAATTGCAAAAACCGTCGAAATCACGAATATATGACCGGAATATTCTGCAAAATAATACGAAATAAAACTTGCAATCCAAGGGGCATCCCGCTATAATGGAAGCAAGGTGGGGATGCGTGGGGACAA
This sequence comes from uncultured Agathobaculum sp., assembly GCF_944384735.1. Taxonomy (GTDB): domain Bacteria; phylum Bacillota; class Clostridia; order Oscillospirales; family Butyricicoccaceae; genus Agathobaculum. Next base: position 5,262 of record NZ_CALWUN010000027.1, read on the forward strand.
GTGCCACGTTGTTCCATCAGGGCGAAGGTGGGGTGTGAAATCCGGTGAAGGGCGAGTACAAGCATTCCGTAGACGCCAAGGGGCGTCTGGCGATGCCGGCCAAGCTGCGCGAAAAGCTGGGTGAGCGCTTCACCGTGACAAAGGGGCTGGACGGCTGCCTTGCCGTGTACCCGGAGAAGGAATGGGAAGCGCTCGAGGAGCGCATCCGCAGTCTGGGCAACGGGGAAAAGGCGCGCCGTGTCAAGCGCTATTACTTCGCCAATGCGTTCGACGCACAGCTGGACGCACAGGGACGCATTCTGATCCCGTCCAACCTGCGTGAGTTCGCGGACTTGCAAAAGGACGTGGTGGTCATCGGCCAGCTTGACCACGCGGAGATCTGGAACAGCGACAAATGGCGCGCGTACAACGAGGAGATCGACGCGGAGAGCGTGGCCGCCGACGTGGAGGATATTGATTTTTAACCGGACAGGCAGGAGGGGCGTATGGAATTTCATCATGTATCCATCCTGCTGGAACCCTGTCTGGAGGCGCTGGCGATCAAGCCGGACGGCGTGTATGTCGATGCGACGACCGGCGGCGCCGGGCATTCGCTCCGCATCGCGCAGCGCTTGTGTGACGGCGGGCGGCTGATCTGCATCGACCGGGACGACGAGGCGCTGGAAAACGCCAAGGAGCGCCTGCGCGATGTGTGGCAGCGTGTCACAACGGTCAAAAGCGATTTCCGTGAGATCGACCGTGTGCTCGCATCGCTCGGCCTGCCGGGCGCGGACGGCATCCTGTTTGACCTGGGGGTGTCGTCGCCGCAGCTCGACCACGCCGAGCGCGGTTTTTCTTATATGCAGGACGCGCCGCTCGATATGCGCATGGACAGGACGCAGAAGCTGACCGCCTACGAGGTGGTCAACAGCTGGAGCCGGGAGGAGATCCGGCGTATCCTGTTCGAGTACGGCGAGGAGCGGTACGCGCCGCTCATTGCCGCAGCGATCGAGCGGGAACGGGCAAAAAAACCCATCGGGACGACGCTGGAACTGGTTGATATCATCAAGGGCGCGATGCCGGCCAAGGCAAAGCGCGAAAAGCAGCATCCGGCCAAGCGCAGCTTTCAGGCGATCCGCATTGCGGTCAACGACGAGCTGGGCGCGGTGCGGGAGGCGATGGACAAGGCGATCGATTGCCTGAGCCCCGGGGGGCGGCTCGCGGTGATCACATTCCACAGTTTGGAAGACCGTATCGTCAAGGCGGCGTTCCAGCAGGCGGCGCAGGGATGCACCTGCCCGAAAGAGTTTCCGGTATGCGTTTGCGGCAAAAAACCGAAGGTAAGGCTGACACCGCGTAAGCCCATCCTTCCGGACGAGAAAGAGATCGGGGAGAACCCGCGCGCACGCAGCGCCAAGCTGCGGGTGTGCGAAAAGATATGAACAGCAACCGCAGGAGAAAGGAAATGCAATGAGGTCTGCCAGCAGGGAAAGCGTGGCTTATGAACAATTTGAAGAGCGTTTTCCGGCAAAGCAGGAACAGCAGCGCAGCCTGCGCGTCGCGCCGACGCCGCGCCGCCGCAGGAAGGCGGGCTTACGGCCGGGCGTTTTGGCCTGCATTCTGGTGTTGGCGGTGACCGCGGCTTATATCCTGTACTGTCAGATGCAGCTGACCGAGCTGAGCGCACTGGTCGGCGAGCAGAGCGACACGCTCAACGAGCTGAAGGCAGAAAACGTTTCGCTGACGACCAAAAAGGCCAACAGCATGGATATGGACGAGATCGAGCAGTATGCGGTCAACAATCTGGGCATGGTCAAGCTGGATAATTCCCAGATCGAGTACGTCGAACTGACCAACCCCGACACCGTGACGGTGGCCGAGAGCGGGATGTCGCTCGGGTCGCTGTTCGCCGGGCTGGCGCGCAGCTTTTCCGCAATCGTGGAATATATCCGGTGAGCAAATGAATAGGATGCGTACAGGGGAGTGAGAGGTGGAAACTTCTGACTCCTTACGCTTTTTTTCATCAGATTTCAGATTATGGAGGAACGGACGGATATGACAGCAAAAAGACCGAACAACCAGATGCGCGGGCGTATCGTCGGGCTGACGCTCCTGTTTATCGTGCTGGGCTTTGGGCTGGTCGCTGTCCGCCTGCTGTATATGCAGGTGTTCCACTATGATTTTTACCGGCAGCAGGCCGCCTCCCTGCAGACGCGCGACACGTTCATCACGCCCAACCGCGGCAAGATCTACGACGCGAACATGCAGGTGCTGGCCGAGTCGGCCGAGGTCGAGCGCGTGGTCGTCTCGCCCAAGGCCGTGGTCGATGAGACCAAGGTCAAGAACGGCACGAGCGCACAGGTGCAGCAGCAGAATGTGGCGCAGATTTTGGCCGATTCGCTCAGCCTGGATTACGAAACCGTGCTGGCCAAGGTGCAGAAAACCGATTCGGAATATGAGATCATCGCACAGAAGGTCGACAAGGACGTTGCCAAGGAGCTGTATGCCGCGCTGGAACAGGCGGGCTGCACGGGCGTATATTCTGAGCCGGATACCAAACGCTATTACCAGCAGGGCGCGTTCCTGTCAGCAGTGCTCGGCTATGTCAGCAGCGACAACAACGGCGCTTACGGTCTGGAAGCGGAGTACAACGATGTGCTGTCCGGCACGGCGGGCCGTCTGGTGCGTGTGCAGAACGCGCAGAACAAGGATATGACGCCGGAGACCGAGCAGTATATCCCCGCGCAGGACGGCGACTCGCTGGTGCTGACCATCGACAGCGATATCCAGAACTTCCTCGAAAAGCATCTGGAGACCGCGCTGGCCGACAACCCGCAGGCGCGCGACGGCGTTTCGGGCATTGTGATGAACGTCAAGACCGGCGAAGTGCTGGCAATGGCGGCGCTGCCCGACTATGACCCGAACAATTCCTACACGATCACCGATGAGCGCTATATCGAGGAGCTCAAGACCAATGTGCAGGCCGCTTTGCAGGAGCACGGCGTCACGGCGGAGATCAGCGATAAGTATTACCGGGAGGGCGGGCTCGCCAACCTGCCGAAAAGTGTGCAGGATAACGAAGAACTTGTCAATGAACTGACCGAAATTCGTTCACAGCAGCTGTACAAAATGTGGTATAATCCCGTAGTGACCGATAACTATGAGCCGGGTTCGACCTTCAAGCTGATGAATGTTGCGACGGCTTATGAATTGGGCATCGCGCATGAGGACGATACCTACTACTGCGGCGGCTCGATGATGGTCGGCGACTGGTCCAAGCCGATCAGTTGCTCCAACACCAGCGGCCACGGCACGCAGACGCTGACCGAGGCGCTGATGAACTCGTGCAACGTGGCGATGATGCAGATCGTCGCCAACACCGGTCTTGACCGGTTCTATGAATTTTACAAGGCGTTCGGCCTGACCGAGCCGACCGGCATCGACCTGCCCAGCGAAAGCAAGGGCCAGTTCCACGATATCAACGTCACCAGCGAGTGGAACGAGGTTTCGCTCGCGGTTGCGTCGTTCGGCCAGCGCTTTACGGTCACGCCGATCCAGATGCTCAACATGGTCTGCGCGATCGTCGACGACGGCAAGCTGAAAAAGCCCTATGTCGTCAAGGAGATCCTCGGGTCGGACGGCTCGGTCAAATCGACCACCGAGACGACCGTCATCCGTCAGGTTATTTCGGCCGAGACCTCGGCCTATATGCGCGAGGCGATGCAGGCGGTCGTCGAGGGCGGCACGGGCAAAAACGCCTATGTGCCCGGCTACCGCGTTGGCGGCAAGACGGCGACCTCGGAAATCGATAAGCTGCGCGACAGCGAGGGCAAGGAGATTGACACTGAGAACCGCTATACGGCTTCGTTCATTGGCGTGGCGCCCATGGACGACCCGCAGATCGCGGTGCTGGTTGCCATCAACGACCTGCCCGAATCCGCCGCACACGGCGGCGGCGCGATCGCCGCGCCGGTCGTCGGCCGTATCATGGAGGATGTGCTGCCCTATGTCGGCATCACTCCGGTCTATTCGGATGAGGAAAACGACCGCCGCGAGCTGACCGTGCCGAGCGTGATCGGCTCGACCGAGAGCGAGGCGGCTGCCGCGCTCGAACAGGTTGGCTTCTCGTACCGCGTGGTGGGCGAAGGCGACAAGGTCACCGACCAGGTGCCGTCGGGCGGCGTGCGCATCCCGGCCAGCGGCAAGGTCATCCTGTATATGGGTGAGAGCACGCCGACCGAGCAGGTCGAAGTGCCCGACCTGACCGGCCTGACGCCGGACGAGTGCCGCAGCGTGCTCGAGGAATACGGCCTGTACCTCAAGCAGAAGGGCGTCGCATCCTCACAGGTGACGGGCAGCACCACGGCAAGCAAACAGAGCCCGGCAGCGGGCACCAAGGTAAATATCGGCGCGGTGGTCACCGTCGAATTTTCGGATACCACAAACGTCAACGACCGATAGGAGGAAAATAATGAAACTGGAGGAATTGCTCCGCGGGGTCGCGGTGGAAAGCAGTACCGCGCCGGGCGGTCTGGATATCGGGGAAGTGCGTTATGATTCGCGCGCGGTGCAGCCGGGCGACCTGTTCGTCGCCATCCGCGGCTTTGCCACCGACGGGCACCAGTATATCGGCAAGGCGCTCGCGCAGGGCGCGGCGGCCATTGTGTGCGAAGAGGCGCCCGCGGGCGCGCCCGCCGTTGTGGTCAAGAACGCGCGGCAAGCACTGGCCGAGATCGCGGCCAACCGCTTTGGCCACCCGGCCGACAGCATGGTCATGCTGGGCGTGACCGGCACCAATGGTAAGACTACGACCACCTATCTGGTCAAGCACATGCTCGAGCAGGCAGGGCACAAGGTCGGCCTGATCGGTACAAACCAGAACATGATTGGCAGCGAGGTGATCGAAACCGAGCGCACCACCCCGGAGAGCTACGAACTGCACGCGCTGTTCGCGCGTATGCGCGACGCAGGCTGCACCCATGTCATCATGGAGGTGTCTTCGCACTCGCTCGTGCTCGACCGCGTGCACGGCGTCCGCTTTGCGGTGGGCGCGTTCACCAACCTGACGCAGGACCACCTGGACTTCCACAAGACGATGGAGGGGTACCGCAAGGCCAAGGCGAAATTGTTCTCGGTCAGCGACAAGGGCGTGATCAATCTGGACGACGACGCGGCTGAGGCCATGCTGGCCGACGCCAAATGCCCGTGCCTGACCTTCTCGCGGGAAAAGGACGCGGCCGACCTGACGGCAAAAAATATCAAGCTGCATGCGGACGGCGTCGAGTTTGTCGCGGCTGCCAAGGGCGAGATGGCGCGCGTCAGGCTGGGTATTCCGGGGCAGTTCTCGGTGGAGAATGCGCTCGCAGCGCTCGGTATGGTGCTGCAGGCAGGTATGCCGCTGGTCGACGCGGCCAAGGCGCTGGCGACGGCCCAGGGCGTCAAGGGGCGCGTCGAGGTCGTGCCGACCGATACGGATTACACCGTGCTGATCGACTACGCCCATACGCCGGACGGCGTGGAAAACGTGCTGCGCGCGGTGCGCGGCTTCGCCAAGGGGCGTGTGGTTGCGGTGTTTGGCTGCGGCGGCGACCGCGATAGCACCAAGCGTCCCAAGATGGGAAAGATCGCAGCCGACCTCGCGGACTTCTGCGTGGTGACGAGCGACAACCCGCGCACTGAGGATCCCAAGGCCATCATTGATGATATCCTCGAAGGCATGAAGGGTACCAAGACGCCGATGGAGGTCATCGTCGACCGGCCGGAGGCCATCCACTGGGCGCTGGCGCATGCCAAAAAGGACGATGTGATCGTGCTGATGGGCAAGGGGCATGAGACCTATCAGGAGGTCAACGGCGTCAAGCACCACATGGACGAACGCGAGATCGTCGCGGATTATTTTACAAAGAAAAAGTAAGGGGCGCGCCGGGCGCGCATCCCATATTGGGGGAAGAAGAGGCATGGAACGTTTTACGCTGGCGCAGGCCGCGGCATGGACGGGCGGCGAAGCGTCGGGCGAGGCGGAGCTGACCGCTGTTTCGACCGACTCGCGGCAGATCCCGGCGGGCGCGCTGTTCCTGCCGGTCAAGGGCGAGCGCTTTGACGCGCACGACTTCATCGGCAAGGCGATCGAAAACGGGGCGGCGGCCGTGGTGTCCCACCGGCAGAACGAGGAATACCCGGTGCCGGCGCTGTATGTCGGAAACACTTCGCATGCGCTGCTCGACCTTGCGGGCGGCTACCGCAGCCTGTGCGGCGGCAAGGTGGTCGGCGTGACCGGCTCGGTCGGCAAAACGACGACCAAGGAGTTACTGTACGCTGTGCTGTCACAGGGGCTGCGCGCGCAAAAGACCGAGGGCAACCTCAATAACGAGATCGGCTTGCCGTTGACGCTGTTCTGCATGACGCGGGACACCGAGGTCATGGTGGCCGAGATGGGCATGAACCACTTTGGCGAGCTGTCCCGCATGACGGCGGCGGCAAAGCCGGACATCGCGGTCATCACCAACATCGGCACGTCGCACATCGAGTTCCTCGGCTCGCGCGAGGGCATCTGCAAGGCCAAGCTCGAAATTCTGGAGGGCTTGCAGCCGGACGGCTGCGCCGTGCTGTGCGGCGACGAGCCGCTGCTGTGGGACAAACGCGAAAAGCTCGGCTGCCGCGTCGTCACCTACGGCATCGACAACCCGGCGTGCGACCTTGTGGCCGCGCTGCACGCGGGCGGCTCGTTCGATATCGTCAACAACAGCCTGCCGGACACGGCGCTGCCCTGCGGGGAGAAATTTGCGGCAAAGCTCGCCATTCCGGGCGCGCACAATGTGCTGAACGCTTTGGCGGCGGCGGCCGTCGGCCTGCTGCTGGGCGAGACGCCCGCGCAGGTTGCCGCCGGGCTTGCCTCGTATGAAGCCAGCGGCATGCGGCAGAATATCTATGAGCAGGACGGCTATCACATTTATGCCGATTGCTATAACGCCAGCCCGGACGCGATGGAAGCGACCCTCGCGGTGCTGGGCGGCATGGCGCCTGAGGGACGCCGTTTCGCGGTGCTCGGCTCGATGCTCGAGCTGGGCGATTACGCGGACGAGGGCCACCGCCGGGCGGGCCGCGCGGCGGCAAAGCACGCCGACGCGCTCTATGCCTTTGGCCCGGACGCGGCTGCGATGGTCGCGGGCGCAAAGGAAAACGGAATGGAACACGCCTACGCCTTTGACGACCAGATCGATCTGGTCGCCGCGCTGCGGCAGGACGCCAAACCCGGCGACGCGCTGCTCTTCAAGGGCAGCCGCGGCATGCGCATGGAGCGCGCGCTGGCGATGTTCTTAGGGGAGGACGTGGAAGAATGAGCTCTGCAAACCTGTTTACGGCGCTGGTGGCCTGCTCGGTCGCCTTTGTGCTGACCGCGGCGATCGGCCCTGCGGTCATCCGCTACCTGCGCAAGATGAAGTTCGGTCAGAAGATTCTGGAAATCGGGCCGAAATGGCACATGAACAAGCAGAATATCCCGACGATGGGCGGTTTTATGTTCATTATCGGCATCGCCGTCGCGGTGGCGGCGGGAAACAGCTTTGTCGGCGAGGTCTGCGTGTCCTCGCTGGCCGTGCTCGGCCTGTCGGTTGCGTACGGCGCGGTCGGCATGGTCGACGACTATGCCAAGATCCGCAAAAAGGAAAACGCCGGGCTGACGCCCAAGCAGAAGCTGGTGTTGCAGATTTTGGTTGCGGGCGCGTTCATCCTCGTGCTGTTCCTCGGCTCGAACGGCCTGCCGCGCCTGTGGATCCCGTTTACCGATATCTCGTTTGCCTGGCCGTGGCCGCTGTACATCATTTTTGCGGCGTTTGTCATTGTCGGCGCGGATAACGCGGTCAACCTGACCGACGGCATCGACGGTCTGGCCGCAGGCGTGACGCTGCCGGTCGCCATCTTCTTTACCTTTGTCGGTGTGGCGCGCGGCGACGCGGGCGTGGTCATCTTTGCGGCAGCGCTCGCGGGCGGCCTTGCGGCGTTTCTGATCTATAATTTCAACCCTGCCAAGGTGTTTATGGGCGACACCGGTTCGCTCTTCCTCGGCGGCGCGGTGGCAGGTCTGGCGTTTGCGTGCGACATGCCGCTGATCCTGCTGCTGGTCGGCCTCATCTATATCCTGGAAACCCTGTCGGTCATCTCGCAGGTGACCTACTTCAAAGCGACGGGCGGCAAGCGCCTGTTCAAAATGGCCCCCATCCACCATCACTTTGAGATGTGCGGCTGGGGCGAGAAAAAAATCGTGCTGACGTTTTCCGGCGTCACCATCCTGCTTTGCCTGCTGGCGTATTTCGGCGCGCTCGCGCCGATGCTGCCGTAAGGCGGGAGGCCGCATGGCGCTGCCGGCAGACGCAGGCACGATCCATCCCTGACCCTTCGGAGGTGTCCCCATGGCTTCGACAATGAGACGCGCGCGTACGCCGCGCCGACCCGACCCGCGGCAGCGGATCGACCCGACGCGGCGGCCGGTCCAGCCCGACCGCGCGCCGGTGCCGCGCGACGTGGCACTGACGCAGACGCACACGCCTGCCTATCCGCGCACGCACGCGCGGGTGCGCGCCCATGCATGGGACACAGGCGTATTCGGCACCGTTGTGCTGCTGCTGATCATCGGCCTGATCGCGCTGTTTTCAGCCAGCTACTCCAATGCGTTGTTTTATCAGGACAGCGCGACCTATTTTATCCGCCAGCAGGCGATCAACGCGGCGATCGGCTTGGCCGCGATGGTCTTTATCTCCAAACTCAGCTATAAGCTGTATGCGCGCTTTTATAAGGAAATGATGATCGTGTCGATCATCCTGCTGGTTTTGGTCGTCACGCCGCTGGGCACGTCGAGCAAGGGCGCGCAGCGCTGGCTGTTCGGCTTCCAGCCGTCCGAGCTGGCCAAGATCACGGTCATCGTGTGCTTTGCCTACTGGGTTTCGCAGAACCCGTCGAGCGTGCGCAGCCTACGCACGATGATCAAACCTTATGGCCTGCTGTTGGCGGTTTACATCGGCCTGCTCTTTTTGGAACCGCACACCTCGGCGATGATGATAATTTGCGGCTTGGGTGTGGTGATTTTGGTTGCAGGCGGCATGCGGTTGGGGTATTTTATCCCGATCGGCGTGGTTGGTGCGGTAACCCTGACTGCTTTTTACTTTGCTTTTGACCATGTGCAGGAGCGCTTTGCCGTCTGGCTCGACCCGTTTGCCAATATGCGCGATGAGGGCTGGCAGGGCGCGATGAGCCAGATCGCCATTGGCTCGGGCGGCCTGTTCGGGCAGGGGCTGGGACAGGGCATGCAAAAGCACCTGTACTTACCCGAGCCGCAGAACGACTTTATCTTTTCCTCGTGGTGCGAGGAGATGGGCTTTGTCGGCGCGCTGCTGGTGCTGGTGCTTTTTGCCTACCTGATCTTCCGCGGCTTCCAGATCGCGCGCGCGGCGCCCGACCGGTTCAGCTGTCTGCTGGCGACCGGCATCACCGCCAAGCTCGCCATCCAGACGCTGATGAACCTGTTCGTTATCACGGGCATCATCCCGGTCACCGGCGCGAGCCTGCCGTTTTTCAGCTACGGCGGCACCGCGCTGCTCATGCAGCTGGGCGAAATGGGCATCCTGCTCAATATATCCCGCTATGCGCGCGTCGATGTGCGGGCAGAATCGTGAATGCAAAGCCGCCTGCGGCGCGGCAGAACATAAAGGGGGAAATCGGTTTGAGACTGTATATCACCGGCGGCGGTACGGGCGGACATGTGACGCCCGGCCTCGCCATCGCACGGTATTTTGAACAGAAGCACCCGGAGACCGTCGTGCGGTTTGCCGGTTCGGCGCGCGGCATTGAGAACAAGCTGGTGCCGCGCGAGGGCTATCAGCTCGACGCGATCGAAATCATCGGCTTGTCGCGCTCGCTCAGCCCCAAGGGGCTGGCGCACAACGTCAAGGCGGCGAAGCTGGCGGTGTCCGCGGTGGGTAAGGCGAAAAAACTGCTGCGGCAGGCCAAGCCCGACTGCGTGATCGGCTGCGGCGGCTATGCGTCGTTCGCGGTCGTGCGCGCAGCGCAGCAGATGGGCATCCCGACTGTGCTGCTCGAGGTCAACGCGCTGCCCGGCAAGGTGACCAAAATGCTGTCGAAAAAGGCTGACCGCGTGCTGGTCTGCTTTGAGCAGGCGCGCGACATCCTCGGCGGGGGCGACAAGGTCGTGCTGACCGGCGCGCCCGTGCGCGGCGAGATTTTGGCGGCCGACCGGGCGAAAGCCCGCGCGCGTTTCGGCCTGTCGGATGACGACCAGCTGGTCGTATCCTTTTGGGGCTCGATGGGCGCGAAGTATATGAACGAACACATGGCGGGCACGCTGGCGCTCGAATGCAAAAACGGCGTGCCGTATCACCATGTCCACGCGACCGGCGCGGCCGCGCGCGAGTGGCTGCCGCGTATGGCGCGCGAGCAGGGCGCGGATTTTGCCCAGCATCCCAATATCGAGGTCACCGAGTATATCTATGATATGGCCGACCGCTTGGCCGCAGCTGACCTGGTCGTGTGCCGCGCGGGTGCGGCGACGCTGGGCGAGCTTTGTATGCTTGGCCGGGCGGCACTGCTCGTGCCGTCGCCGTTTGTGGCCGAAAACCATCAGGAAAAGAACGCGCGTGCGCTCGAGGCCGCGGGCGGCTGTCGCGTACTGCTGGAAAAGGACGCCTCGCCGCAGCGCCTGTATGACGAGATCGGCGCGATGCTGTCCGATCGCGACGCATTGCGGCGCATGGGGCAGGCGGCGACCGGTCTGGCTGCGCATGACGCGAGCGAAAAGATCTATCAGCAGATACTGTGGGCCATCGAGCACCACGGGAAAAAATAAACGCAAAGGGGCGCCCGGATGAGACGCAGCAAGCGAAAACAGAAAACGCCCGAGCAGATGCGCCGGCGGGCCAACCGCAGGCAGCGGCTGTTCCACATGATCGGCCGGCTGTTTTTCCTCAGTGTGCTGGCGGCGGCGGCCGTGCTCGCGCTGACGATCTTCTTTAAGGTAGACACGATCGCAGTTGAGGGCGCGACCCGCTACACCGCCGAGGAGATCGTCGCGGGTATGACGGTCAAGCAGGGGGACAACCTGTATTTGTGGAACAAGGTCAAGGAAGCGGACATGCTGCTGGAAAAATTCCCGTATCTGCAAACCGTGCAGATGCGGCGGCTGCTGCCTGACACGGTCGAGGTGACGGTGACCGAGTGCAGCGCGGTGGTCGCGGCGCCGTACAGCGGCGGCTACCTGTTCATCAGCGCGCAGGGCAAGGCGCTCGAACAAAGCGCCAATGACGGCGGCCTGCCGGTCGTGGTCGGCGCGACGCTGAACGATGTGACGCTTGGCCGTGTGCTCACGGCAGAAAACGGTGAGCAGGCCGAGGTTTTGCTCGACATCCTGCAAAATCTGGATGCGGCGGGCATGCTCGAACAGCTGTCGTTCCTCAATCTGTCCGACCTGACCGATATCCGCATCGGTTATCAGGACCGGTTTGACATCCGGCTGGAGTCAGTCAATAACCTGTCCTATTACCTGCGGTTCGCGCAGACGGTCATCGACGAGCGCCTGTCGCCCTCGGACATTGGGCGGCTGTACTGGGATACGCAGAACCGGCTGCATTTTATCCCGGATACGGCGGATAACGTAGCGCGTTCGGGCATGGCCACGGCAAGCACCGGCACGACGGTTCCAGTCACGGCAGACGGCGATGCGGATGCCGCAGCGGATGACGGGGATGCCGCGCAGCAGTCCGGCGGAGCCGGCGGGGATACGCCGGAGGATGACGGGGCGGCGGAAGATGACGAGGCGGTGCAGGAGGACAGCGAGGACGGGTAAAAAAGCCTTGGATGTGCAGGAATACTTTTCAGAACATGCATTTACAGGGGCTTTTGGCATGGATTTGGAGGAAAGATACAGAAAACGCAAAGAAAATTTTCAGTAATTCGCTGATTTCTGTTGCAAAATTGGACAAACAGAGGTAGAATTATAACAATGGGGACTGTCTGCCCGGCGCGGCACCGGCGGTCCGGACACGAGAGCGTAAAGAATAATCGGATCGATTTTTCATCATAAAAACGGAGGATGGCAACAATGGGTTTTGAGTTTGAACAGGGCTTGGATAGTGTGGTAAACATTAAAGTAATCGGCGTGGGCGGCGGCGGCGGCAACGCGGTCAACCGCATGGTCGAGAGCGGCGTGCAGGGCGTGGAGTTCATTTCGATCAACACGGACATGCAGGCGCTGAACTTTTCTCAGGCCGGCACCAAGATCCAGATCGGTGAAAAGCTGACCAAGGGGCAGGGCGCGGGCGCGAACCCGGAGATCGGCCGCAAGGCCGCCGAGGAGAGCAAGGAGCAGATCGCCGCGGCACTGGCCAATACGCATATGGTGTTCATTACCGCCGGCATGGGCGGCGGCACGGGCACGGGCGCGGCGCCGGTCGTGGCGCAGATCGCCCGTGAAATGGGCATCCTGACGGTCGGCGTTGTCACCCGTCCGTTCGCATTCGAGGGCAAGAAGCGTCTGGAACAGGCGCTGGGTGGCATCGACGAGCTGAACAAGAACGTCGACTCGCTGGTCATTATCCCGAATGAGCGCTTAAAGTACGTATCGGAGCAGAAGATCACCTTCAAGAACGCGTTTGAGATCGCGGACGGCGTGCTCCGTCAGGCGGTCGCCAACATTTCCGAGCTGATCACCGTGCCGGGCTTCATCAACCTGGACTTTGCGGACGTCACCTCGGTGATGAAGGACGCGGGTTATGCACATATCGGCACCGGCCGCGCTGCCGGAAAGGACAAGGCGGCCGAGGCGGCGCGCATGGCGATCTCCAGCCCGCTGCTGGAAACCTCGATCGACATGGCGCACGGCGTCATCGTTTCGGTTATCGGCTCGGACGACATTGGTCTGGACGAGGTCGAGACGGCGGCTACCATGGTGCAGCAGGCAGCGCACCCGGACGCGCATATCATCTTCGGCGCGTTCATCGATGACACGATGGACGACGAGATCCGCGTGGTCGTTATCGCCACCGGTTTTGACAGTGTACCCAATTCCGCCAAGATGAACATGGACGGCAAGCAGCCGGAGCCGGCGTCTTCCTCCGGCCTGTTCACCGAGGCGTCCACCGCTGCGGCTGAGGAGAAGCCCTCCCCGGTACAGTCCAAGTCGAACGATTTGGGTTCGGATGATGCCGCGTTTGACGTGCTCATGCGTATCTTTGATAAGGATCACCGCTGAGCAAACCGACATAACAACCTGCAAAACAGCCCTGAACAGGGCTGTTTTGGTCTGAAAGGCCATGTAAAATTTTTGTAAAGGAGCGTGATCACCGTGAGTGCGGACCCTGGAAGTAAACGGACAACAGTAACTCGCGGTGGCGTTCCTGCATAGCTGCCGCGGAAAGGCGGTATGGTATGGTAGAATTTTACAAGACGATCGACGGCCGCATCACCGAGGTCAGTGAATTCACCGAGGGCTGCTGGGTCAATATGCTGCACCCGAGCTCGGACGAGCTCGAGCAGATTTCGCGTGCCGCGCATGTGGAGGAGGAGTTCATCCGCGCCGCGCTCGACCCGGAGGAAAGCTCGCGTGTCGAGACTGAGGACGACCAGCTGCTGATGATCGTCGACATCCCGATGGTCGAGAAAAGCTCGGTCGAGGACGGCGGCCAAATGTTCAGCACGCTGCCAATGGGTATCGTGGTGGCGCAGAATGCGGTCATCACGGTCTGCCTGGAGGACAGCATCATCCTGCGCTCGATTGCGGAGGGTGCGGTCAAGGGTGTGCACACCGCGCTGCGTACGCGGTTCGTGTTCCAGATTTTGCTGCGCGTGGCGGGACGGTTCCTGAAAAACCTGCGCATGATCGAGCGCGACTTCACGCGCATAGAAAAGCGCCTGTATGACTCGCTTAAGAACGAGGAACTCATCCAGCTGCTCGGGCTGTCCAAGTCGCTGGTATATTTCTCCGCGTCCCTCAAGGGCAACGAGGTGACGATGGAAAAGGTGCTGCGCGGGCGCGTGCTCAAGCTGTATGAGGACGACCGCGATATCCTTGAGGATGCGTTGATCGAGATCCGGCAGGCCATCGAGATGGCCGGTATCTACTCGAGCATCCTGTCCGGCACGATGGATGCGTATGCGTCGGTCGTGTCCAACAACCTGAACATCATCATGAAGGTGCTCACGGTGCTGACCATCATCATGACCATCCCGAACATTATCTTCGGTTTTTACGGCATGAATATCGAGGGGGACGGCCTGCCGGGCGCGTTTGTCTGGTGGGTGCCGCTGCTGATTTCGGTTGTAGCCTGCTTCTTTGCATGGTTTATGCTCAAAAAGAAAAATTTGGACTGAGTTTCCGGGCGCCGCTTTGTGCGGCGCTTTTTGTTTTCCGGGGAAATAACAAAGCATGGCGTGCAGAGTGCACGCCATGCTTGCTGTTTCTGTTATTCCTGCCAGATAAGGGGAATGGTCTGGCCGAAAATCGTAATGGATTCCATTTCTTCCAGCGGGATGACCTCGGGGAGTAGGCCGATCGCCGCATGGCCGTGGAGCGAATACTGATAGTCGAGCTGGTACTGCGCACCGTCGCGGGTGCGCAGGACGGGCGAAGCGCCGGCCCGATAATATGTGTCGCCGTATGCGTCCAATACACCGTCCAGATAGAGGTTGTGATCGTCGTCGTAGGCCATTTCCTTGTCATAGTGGAATGCGATGTGATAGTAGGTGGGGGTGAACGCGATGGAGTCGATGGTAATATCGAGATTGCCATACTGCATTTGCTGGCCTGCCTGCGCCTGTACCGTGGTTTCGGTGAACGTGAGCGGCACCTCGATCGTCCAGACACCGGGGACAATGATGCGGTCAAAGCCGATGTGGTTGCCGTCCTGTTCGTAGCGGCACACATTGGTAAAATAGAAGCTGAGCGGCACGCCCTCCATCTGCTGGACATCGGGCAGCGCCATTTCAATACACAGATAGAAGGTGCGCATATCGGGATCGAAGTATGGCGGGTTGCCGCCGCCGCCGCTCACCGGCTCGCCGTTGGCCAGATAACGGATATCCTCGAAGGTGAGCGCGTAGGTCTGCGGTTCCTCCACCGGATCGACGAACGCGGAGCCGTCCTGCTTGGTGACAGAGAACAGCGCGCATAGATTTTGCTCGTCTGTGTACATGCCGCTCAGGGTAACGGTCACACCGTTGCATTCTGCGCTCGCGCCGCTTGCGGTAAAGCCGGTATTTTCCTCCACGGTATCAGGGGAAAGGTCGAAAAAATCCGCCAGTCGCGCGCGGCCGGTATCCGGATCAGCGAAAAAGCCGACGACCACGCCTGCCGCTGCGGTAAACGTCAGCACACAGGCAATGATGGCCGCAATGAGGATCGCTTTGGGTAGGCGCCGCCGTTTGTGCGGCGTTTGGGCGGTCGCAGCCGCCTGTTTCAGTCGCTGGATCAGCATATCCTCTTCCTCCTTTGTAAAGCGCAGCGCATCGAGCGCGTCGTTATATCGTCTCATAGTCGCTGCCCTCCAGTTCTTGTTTGAGTTTGGCGCGGGCGCGGGCGAGCCGCTGCCGCACGGCGGCAGGCTTCGCCCCAACCATCGCCGCGATCTCCTCGGCGTTGTAGCCTTCGTAGTAGTACAGATAAACGGCTTCGCGGTATTTGACCGGCAGGCGCTGTACCGCGGCCAGCACGCCGGTGTCCTCCGCGGGGAGAAAGGGAAGCTCGCGTTTGATCAGCTCGTCAAATGGGACAGAACGGCGGCGCCAGCCGCTCTTTAAGAGGTCCTTGCACTCGTTGATCGTCATGCGGATGATAAATGCGCGTGTTTCGCCCTCGCCCGCAAAGCGGCGGTCGCTTTGCAGCAGCTTGAGGAACACGTTTTGGCACACGTCCTGTGCGTCCGCCCGGCCGAGCGAATAGGTAAAGCACAGCCGCAGGATCATTGACGAATACCGGTGCACAAAGCCTTCGGCATCGGTTTCGTTTTGCCAGACCGGCATGTCTACCGCCCCCTTTCACCATGATAACGATTGGGCACGCCGCAGTGTGACAGCATGCCGAAAAATTTTGTGCCTTAAGAAAATCCTTCGGATTCCGCACATGGCCTGTGGTATGCTTAACGTGCGGATAACGCCGGCATGTGACGGAAAAGAGTGATGAAATTTGCAGAAAAAAATCCGGTTTTTTCGTGAGAACGTAGAAAAATTCAGGAAAACGGTGAAAAACAGCAAAAAAAGGTTGCATTAAAAGCGGATGGTGCTATGATAGTACAAGGAAAAAACGAACTGTGTTATTTTGGAACAAGGATAAAGGAGACAGAGGATTGACATGCTTCGGTTTTTGGAAAGCCTGCAATTTGTACTGTTCGTGTTTTTCACGGCGGCATACGCCTATCAAATTGCATATCTGATCATCGGTCTGGTCGGCAAGGGCAGGCAGGGCAAACAGGATGCCCGGCAGCACCGTTACGCCGCGATCATCGCTGCGCGCAACGAAGCGGGCGTGATTGGCGAGTTGATACAGACGCTCAAACAGCAGGATTACCCATCGGAATTGCTCGATGTGTTCGTCATTGCGGACAACTGCACGGACAACACGGCCGCGGTCGCCCGGCAGGCGGGCGCGATCGTGTACGAGCGGTTCAACAAGGTGCAGGTCGGCAAGGGCTACGCGCTCGACTACCTGTTCCACCATATTTTCGAGGACAAGGGCGAGACGGCCTACGACGGCTTTTTCGTGTTCGATGCGGACAATCTGGTAGATTCCCAGTTCGTGCGCGAGATGAACAAGATGTACGCCACCGGCGAGTATGCGGCGCTGACCAGCTACCGCAACTCCAAGAACTTCTGTGATAACTGGATCTCAGCGGGCTACGCGCTGTGGTTCCTGCGTGAGGCGCGATTCCTCAACCGCCCGCGCACCCAACTGGGCATCAACTGCGCGGTATCCGGCACGGGTTTTCTGGTCGCGGCCGACGTTATCCGCGCCGAGGGCGGCTGGCCGTTCCACCTGCTGACCGAGGACATCGAGTTCTCGATCGCCTGTGCGGTCAAGGGCCGCAAGATCGGTTACTGCGGCACGGCGGTCATCTATGATGAGCAGCCGGTGCAGTTCAAGCAGTCGTGGGACCAGCGGCTGCGCTGGAGTAAGGGCTTTTATCAGGTGGACGCCAAGTACACCGCCCCGCTGCTGCGCGGCTGCCTGCGCGGCGGCAGGAAGGGTGCTTCCTGTTACGATATGCTGATGACGGTCGCGCCGTGTAATCTGGTCACGATCGGCGTGCTGGCGCTGGCGCTGTTTGCCTGCCTGTCCAGCCTGTCGCAGCCGGCGTTTATCACCTACCGCGTGCTGCGCATGCTGGGGCGCATTGTGTGGACGACGCTCAAGGGTATTTCCTTCAGCCTGTTCCTGTTCGGTGCGTTCACAATGGCGGCCGAGTGGAAGCAGATCAAGGGCAGCGCGGTTAAGAAGGTTTTCTATGTGTTCACCTTCCCGTTGTTCATGCTGACGTACATCCCGATCTCGCTGGCGGCGCTGGTCGGCAAGGTGGAATGGAAGCCGATCCGCCACGGCATGACCAAGGCGCATCGCGAAAACGAGCGCGCGTAATTCAGACCAAAGAAAAAGCTGCTGCAACGCTTGTTGCAGCAGCTTTTTTATGCTTCGATGCGGTGCGGCCGTCCGCCCTCGTACAGCTCGCGCCGGATGGCGGCGAACATGCGCTCGGCCATGTCCAGATAGCGCCGGATCTCGCGCTCGTCGATCTCGAACGGCAGGTCGGTGGGGTAGCGCGTTTCGATATACAGGTCGTTGAGCGCGGCGCTTTCGTCGAGGTATTCGGCAAACGCCTGCTCGTCGATCTGGATGGCCTGCCGGCACAGATAGGTCAGGTTGTGGCCGTCGTAATGCCGTCCGGTGCGGAACAGCAGGTAGCCCTTGAGGGCCTTTTCGATCGCCTGCTGGCAGTGGAACGCAATGTTGTACACGTCGCCGCCATAGGTCAGCAGCAGGCGGGCACATTGCAGGTCGCACAGCGCCTTGTCCAGCCACTTGTAGTAAAAATGGCTGTCCGATGCGCCTTTACGTTTCCGGCCCATAGATCACCTGCCCTTTCCGGGCGATCCACGCCGCGTAAGAGGTTTCGTCTTCCAGCAGGTCGTCCCACTCGTCGACGGTGTATACGCTCAGGTTGACCGGTACGTCAGCCGACAGCGCCAAGTGCAGCTGGGTGCGCAGCTGGCGGCAGTCCGCATCCTCCGGCACGATGACGCACAGGCTGAACGCTTTGAGCTTGCCGGTTGCCATCGTGCGCTTTTCCGCGAACAGGATGATGCGCTGCGGCTGGCATACCCGCAGGATATCCTGCGTGGTCTGCCGGATGGATTCCGTCATGGCGTCATCCCTCCTGTGCAGCCAGCGGCGACAGGGCCGCAAGGGCTTCAAAATGCGTTTTGCCGTCGACCTCGCCGCGCACATAGCGCGCGCCGCCGGACGTGCCGCAGAGCAGCGCCACTTGTGCGCCGCAGGCGGTCTCGGCGGTGTAGTTGACCTGCAAAGACGACACAAAGCCGGGCTGGCGGTGCAGGTCGAGCGCGTCCGAGACCAGCTCGACCACACGGACGTTGTTGACATGGTTGTTGACATCCAGGTCGGAATACTGCACGGCGTGGACGTGGTGCGGGCGCACGGTGTCGCACGCAAGCTTGGGCAGCGGCTCGAACAGCTCGCCGCGTGCGGTGTGCAGGTAGCTTTCGGCGGCGGGGAAAGCGGTCGGCCGCAGGATGCGGTGCGTGTCCGGGTCAAGCGTCACCCACATGGACTGCGCGTCGCCCACCTGCTGTTCGTCGGCAAAAAAGGCGAACGAGCGGTACCAGCTTGCGCTGCGGATGCCGGGGCACCAGGTCTCGCAGCGGATGCGCTCATACGGCCGCAGCGGGCGCGTCAGGCGCGCTTTCATGCGTGAGAGTACCCAGAGGATGCGCAGCTCGTCCGCGGCCAGATGCAGCGTTTCAGCGTGCACCGTGGCCGCGTCCTGCATCACATGCCACAGGAAGGACGGCTTTGCGATACCGCGGTTGTCGATATGGGCATAGCCCACCTCATATTCGCGGGAAAGAAGTTCTGCCAAGGGGAAAACGCCTCCTTTTAAGATGCACAAAACAGGCTGGCGACAAAGCGCCCCATCAGGTCGAGCAGGGAAGCCTGCTGGACGGGGGCTGGCGTGCCCTCGTCCGGCTGCTTGGGTGTGTCCGCCGCGTAATGCGTGCGCAGCATGTCGGCGCAGCCGTCGATGCTTTGCAGCGAGGCATAGCTGAAGAAAACCTCGCCCTGTATGTCGATGCTGTTGTCAAGCAGGTCAAGCTGGCGCTGCAGCTCATCCGTGCCGTACCAGGTGTCGCCCGGCTCGGCCTCGGCCGCGCGGTACGCGCCGATGCCGATGTACAGCGCTACATCGCTGGTGGCGACAGCCTGCTGCCACCAGTTGACCAGCACTTCAAAATCCGCGATCTCGTAGCCGATCGACCAGTAGAGCTGCGGACAGATGTAATCGACCGTGCCGCTGTTGATCCACTCGACCGAGTCACAGTAGATTTCGCGATAGGAGGAGCGGCCGTTGGTGTCGCTGCCTTTGGGGTTGCTGGACTTGTTATCCCAAATGCCGGCCGGGCTGACGCCGAAGGACAGTGCCGGGTCGATCTCGTGCAGCGTTTCGTCGAGCGCGGCGATCAGCTGGTTGACATTGTCGCGCCGCCAGTCGCCGATGTCGTCGAAATCCTGACCGTAGCGCGCAAAGGTTGCCTCGTCGGCAAAGTCCGTGCCGGGATAGAAATAGTCGTCAAGGTGGATGCCGTCGACGTCGTAGTTCTGCACGATCTCGGCGGCACCGTCGACGACCAGCTGCTGCACGGCAGGCAGTCCGGGGTTAAAATAGTAGTTTTCCTCGTAAACGACCGTCCATTCCGGATGCTGCTTGGCCGGGCTGTCGTCGGGAAGCGCGTCGTATTCGCTCTGGCCGTCCTTGGTGATGCGGTAGGGGTTGAGCCACGCGTGCAGCTGCAAGCCGCGCGCGTGCGCGGCCTCGACCCAGTAGGCGAGCACGTCAAAGTCCCCGCCGGGCGCCTGTCCGGCCGTGCCGCTGACATAGCGGCTGGCGGGGAAGAGCGCCGAGTCATACAGCGCGTCCGCCGACGGGCGCACCTGTAGGAACACGGTGTTCAGCCCCATCGCGGCGACATTGTCGAGAATGGTATCGGCCTCACTGCGCAGCTGGTCGGCGGTCAGTCCCTGCGCGGAGGGGTAGTCGATGTTGTACACGGTCGACACCCACACGCCGCGCATGCCGTCCTGCGCGGGCTGCTGGGTGGCGCCGGCGTGCGGCAGCAGCAGCGCAAGCGTGAGCAGGATGGCAAAGATGCGGTTGGTTCGCATGAAAAAACTCCTTTGCTGGTTGACGTAAATCTATACCTATTTTACCATTGTGGCTGTTAGAAAGCAAGAATGATTGACAGCGGCGCGGTTTCATCGTATGATGGAACACGGACAGAAAAGGATGTGAACGCAGCCATGCAAAAAAAGGTTCTGGCGCTGCACGACCTGTCGGGGTTTGGCCGGTCGTCGCTCGTGCCGATCATCGCGGTGCTTTCGGCGGCGGGGCACCAGTGCGTGCCGCTGCCGACGGCGGTGTTTTCCACACATACGGCGATCCCGGATTGGATCACGACCGACCTGACCAGCGCGATGCCGGGCACGATCGACCAATATGACCGGCTGGGTCTGCGGTTTGAAGCGGTCTATGCGGGGTTTCTCGGTTCGGCGGGGCAGATCGACTGCGTGGCGGACGCGGCAAAGCGGCTCAAGGCGGCGGACGGTATCACGCTGGTCGACCCGGTGATGGGGGACAACGGCAAGGTGTACGACACCTATACGCCCGAAATGTGTACGCGCATGCGCGAGCTGTGCGCGATCGCGGATATCATCACGCCCAACACGACTGAAGCGGCCATCCTGCTCGACCGCGATCCATACAGCAAGCCGGAAAGCGCGGACGAGGCGTGGGCGTGGCTGCGCGCGCTGCGCGCGCGGTACGGCGCGCAGGTCGTGCTGACCGGACTGGATTTTGCGCCCGGGCGGGTCGGCTCGGGATGCCTGTCGGCATCCGGCGGGGCGCTCAGCTTGCACCGCCGCATCGACCGGTATTATCCCGGCACGGGCGACCTGTTTGCCTCGGCCATGTTGGGGGCGATGCTGTGCGGCGATACGCTTGAGGACGCCTGCGAGCTGGCGGGGGAGTATGTCAAGGACTGTATCGCCTATACCATGGCACAGCAGACCGACCCGATGCACGGCGTGCAGTTTGAAAAGGTGCTGCCGCGGCTGATCGACGGGACGTACCGGCGCGAGCTGCGCGACCGCCCGCTCAGGGAGAAGCAGGCCGGGCAAGGCTGAGCGGCTGCCGTGCTGCGCGCGGCGGCGCGGGATTTTATTGGTAAACGGAAAGCACCGCCTGCGGGCGGTGCTTTTCTGTGGGCTTTCGAGCCTCGTCGGCGTCCGGTGTTATGGGTGCCGCCGTGCGGGGCGGGTGCCTGCCGTGAGACACAAAACCCGTCCATTGAGGCCGGGTTTTGCGAGGCTCCGGCCGACTGGGGCAGTCGGCCTAAACACACGCCCGAAAAAACATGCCACAGGCATGTTTTTTTGCCGGGCTTTCGAGCCTCGTCAGACGCGGTTTACCAAAAAGAAAACGCCTGTCATAGACAGGCGTTTTCTTTTTGGAGCGGCTGACGAGGCTCGAACTCGCTACCTCCACCTTGGCAAGGTGGCGCTCTACCAGATGAGCTACAGCCGCATTTTCTATCGCGCCGAACTCATCAGCGCGATATTTATTATAGCAGGGAAGACTGGAACTGTCAAGCGGAATTTCAAGAAAACGGACAATTTTTTTAGCGGCTGTTTTGCGTGAC
Organism: uncultured Agathobaculum sp.; assembly: GCF_944384735.1. Taxonomy (GTDB): domain Bacteria; phylum Bacillota; class Clostridia; order Oscillospirales; family Butyricicoccaceae; genus Agathobaculum. The sequence goes on from NZ_CALWUN010000027.1 coordinate 27,222, forward strand.
CCAGCGCATGCGCAAACATACGGCCAGATAGAGCACGGCCGTGATAGGCAGCACGGCAAACGTGGGAATGGCAAACTTCATCGCGGCAATATCCAGCAACAGGTTTGCCGCCCAAAAGCAGGGGAAGGGCGCGAGTACATAGATGTTGCATCGCCAGTAACGCCGCCGCCAATCCTGACCGGCGCTTGGCTGCTCCCGTTCCAGCAAGCTGCATACCCCGAGAAAAAGCGCGCACATGCCGGTTTGCAGAAACAGACCGAGTACGGTCGGGATGTGATAATAGGTCTGCTGCCACAGGTCGTACAGCATGAGTGCTGCGCCGAATATATTGCCGCCGATGGTCAGGTTGAACAGCATGGGCGTGTCGCGCAGCATAGCGGCGGCGGAGGGGATCGTGTCTGCCGGATGGGGCGCAGCTGCCGGCTCGATATCCCGCAGCAGCCAGTCGGTCGTCACGCCGAAATATTCCGCCAGCGCGACCACCTTATCCGTGTCAGGCGTCGCGTCGCCCAGCTCCCACTTGCTGACCGCCTGCCGAGACACGCCCAGCGTAATCGCCAGTTCCTCCTGCGACAGGCCGCGCTTTTTGCGCAGGCCGGTGATCTTTTCTCCCAGTGTCATGTTCGGTTACCTCCTTGGTTTGTGAGGCTATTTTACCGGAAAGACGGGTTTCATGCCACCATGTCCGGCTGGAAATCCCGCAACCTGCGGTTGCATACGAAAAAAACAGCGCGTTTTTGCGGCAAACGCGCTGTTTTTCGGTTGTGACTCAATAGCCGAGCGGCTCGCCGACCAGCACGATTTCGCACCGCTCCATGCGCTGCGGCGGGCCCATGTGGATGACCATGGCGCGGCAGATGCGCTCCGGGCTTTTGCAGTCGTGGCACTTGCCGTCGAATGCGCAGGGCGTTTTCTTGTCCAGCCGCTTGGCATTGAGCGGCGCCGCGACGTTGCGCGCGCGGTCGATCGCACTTTGCAGGTCGGGGCACAGCTTGTTGACGCCGCACACAAAGATGCAGCGCTTGGGGCCGTACAGCGTGCCGGAAACACGGTTGCACGCGCCGTCGATGTTGACAACTTCGCCGGTCTCGCTCAATGCGTTAGCCGAGCTGAGATAGATGTCCGGCGTCTGGAAAAACTCGCCGGGCGTCACCCAGTGCCAATGTACGGCGGTGCTGCCGTCGAATGCGTCGGGCAGGCCGAGCTGCTGCAAGGTGATCGAGCCGCCCAGCGACACCGATTTGCCCGCGCAGGTTTCGGCCAGATAGCCGCGTGCGTCGGCTGCGGTCGGGAAGTAGGTAAAGCCGAAGCCGCGGTCGGTGAATGCCTTGCAGATGGCGTCGACGGCCAGCGGGCCGCGTTCAAACAGCGGCAGCAGCTCGGCAGGGCTGTTTACCAGCG
>NZ_CALWUN010000028.1 GCF_944384735.1 uncultured Agathobaculum sp.
TTATAGCAAAGGGAGTTTTTTTATCATGTTCATCGCCTTAGGCTTTTTTGAACCACTCGCCTAGCGAGTGGTTTTCTTTATACAAAAAAATCCCCCTCCAGCAGGTGCTGGAGGGGGATGGGGTGCATCAGTCAAAAATCACGCGGCCGCCGCCCTGAAAGCGGGTCTCGTAGCTGCCGGAGAGCGATTCATACTTGACCACTTCGCCCGTGTGGGGGGAGTGGATGAAGGTGCCGTCGCCCACATAGATGCCGACGTGGCTGATCGAGGAGGCGCTGCTGCCGAAGAATACCAGATCGCCCGGCAGGAGCTCGTCCATCGCTACGCGGGTGGTGGCGTCAAACTGCGCCTGCGCAACGCGCGGAATCGAGCCGACGGTGTTCTTGAACACATAAGAGGTAAAGCCGGAGCAATCGAAGCCGCCCGGGGTGCTGCCGCCGTACACATACGGGGTGCCGAGGAACTGCGCGGCGTACGAAAGCACTTCCGCGCGCTTTTCACTCGTGCCGGTGTAGGAGACGACGTTGCTCGACGGGGTGATCGTGTTGGTCTGCGCGGAAGCTGCGCCGGATTCCGGGTCAACCGAGGCAGACGAGGCGGTGAAGGTCAGATAGTCCGGATGGACATAGCCGGTCTGGCCGCCGTATGTAACCTGATACCAGCCGCCCGAAATGCCAGTGACCGAAACCGTCGTGCCGTTGGCAAAGGATGCAAGCACGCTCGACGAGGTATTCGGCTGCGAGCGGAAGTTAACGGTGGTGTCGCACACGATCTTGCCGGTGCCGACGGTGAAATCCGTGCTGGTGGTGCCGGTCAGGTATTCGCCGCTGACATAGCCTTCCTTGCCGTTGACCATGACCTTGTACCAGCTGGAGCTGTTGTTGAGCACGGCAACGAGCGTGTCCTGCGGCAGGGTGGCGATGATCTCGCCGCCGGGGGACTGGCGCAGGTAAAGCGCGTCGGCCTTTACCTTGGCCTGATAGACGGCCAGCGAGCTGGGCAGCAGCATGGAAGCGGCCAGCACGCCGGTGATGGTAAGACGGACAAGTTTATGGGAAAATTTCATGAATAAGCCTCCGAAAATATTCAAGCAAGTGATTATTTGCTGCTCAGCGCACGGCCAAGCCAAATGGACGCGATGTCCATCGCAGCCCACAGGCTGTTCTTCTCGGTTTTTTTGACGATGCGCTCCTTGATGCGCACGTTGGGGTCGGTCTGCTGCAGCTGCACGGAGACCCGTTTGGCGACCGGCAGGCCGTTGACCTCGCCGGACTCGAGAATCTGCATCATAATGATGTGGGAATCGCTCATCGAGCCGTAATAGATGATGTTTTCCTTACGCATGAGCGGGTGTCCCTTATATTCCAGAAGATCTTTCTTCTTGGCGGTGGTAGGCATTTTGTGCCCTCCTTATAGTTACAAAACGGTTACATTTCCAAGTTACATTATGGTGACAGTATACCACGGCTGGTTTGGTTTGTCAAATATGAATTGAGATGGATTGGAAAATTCGTGCCTTTGTGGTAGAATAGGGGCGGAAACACAATAGATTGTTGGGAGTATTTATGAAATTTGCATTTTTTACCTTGGGCTGCAAGGTCAACCTGTTTGAAACGCAGGCGCTCGAGCAGCTGGCGCGGGCGCGCGGGCATGCGGTGGTAACAAAGGACGCGGACGCGGTCGTCGTCAACACCTGCACGGTCACGTCGGTGTCCGACCATAAAAACATCCGCGCGTTCCACCGGCTGCGGCGGGACAACCCCCGCGCGGTGATTGCGGCCTGCGGCTGCTTTGCGCAGACCGACCCGGCGCGGGTGCGCGCGACGGGCGAGGTCGATATCGTCTGCGGTACGGCCGACCGCGCGGCCGTGCTCGACCGCTGCGAACAGGCGGTGCAGGGGCGGGCCGCGGCGCAGGCGGACAGGCTGCCGCTGCCGCGGGCATATGAGCTGCTGCCGGCGGGCGTGCCGGACGGCCGCACGCGCGCGCTGCTCAAGATCGAGGACGGCTGCGACAACTTCTGCACCTACTGTATCATCCCGTACGCGCGCGGGCGCGTGCGCTCGCTGCCGCCCGCACAGGCGCAGGCCGAGTGCGCACGGCTGTCCGCCGCGGGCGTGCAGGAGATCGTACTGACCGGCATCGAGATTGCGTCCTATGGCCGGGATTTGCAGCCTGCCGTTTCGCTGACCGACTTGCTGTGTATGTTGCTGCCCGCGCACCCGTCGGTGCGGTTCCGGCTCGGCTCGCTCGACCCGCGCGCGGTCGACGAGGACTTCTGCCGCCGTCTGTCCGGCCTGCCCAATCTGGCGCGGCACTTCCACCTGTCCTTGCAGAGCGGCTGCAACAGCGTGCTGCGGCGCATGGGGCGTCAATACACGGCGGAGGATTTCTATGGATGTGTGACCCGTTTGCGTGCGGCCTGGCCGGACGCCTCGGTCACGACCGACCTGATCGTCGGTTTCCCGGGCGAGACGGAAGCGGAGTTTGCCGAGACGCTGGCGTTTGTCGAGCGTTGCGCTTTTGCCGCCGTCCATGTGTTCCCGTATTCGGCGCGCAGGGGGACGCGCGCGGCGTCCCTGCCGGGGCGGCTGTCCCAGCGCGACAAGGCCGCCCGCGCGGCGCAGGCCAAGGCCGTGGCACAGCGCGTGGGGGAAGCGTACCGCCGCGGCTTTGCCGGACGGACGCTGGATGCGCTGCCCGAGCACCGCACGGGCGGACTGTGGGCAGCGCACGGCGCGTATGGCTTTCCTATATATATAGAAGGGCAGGCGCACAAAAACGTCCCGGTGCGCGTACAGGTGCTCGGCCTGCACCGCGACGGCGTGCGCGCAAAAATCATTTGAGCAGGCAGGAACCACCTGCGGGGTGTCTCCATAGTATGAAGTGAAATCTTTGATAGGAGGCAATTCCTTATGTGCTCTTCCAACTCTATCTTCGGTGAGAACAATTGGTGGTGGATCATCGTTGTCATCATCCTGATCTGGATCTGCTGCGAGCAGGGCAACGGCAACAGCTGCGGTTGCGGCTGTGGTTCGGACAGCGGCTGCGGCTGCACCTGCGGCAACAACTGCTGCTGCTAAACGCCACATAAACCGCTGGAAGCGGTGAAAAACGGGCGGTGCGGGAGGGTTCCTGCGCCGCCTGTTTGTAGTCTGAAAAAATTTTTTGAGAAATTTCAAATTTCCTCTTGCAAAATGGGGAAATGTGCGGTAGAATAAACAAGCACTGTTCGAGAGGACAGCAGCAAAGAGGACAATAGCTTTGGAGGAATAGCAATATGCTGGCAGGCGAATTTCGTAACGGCACAACGTTTGAGATGGACGGTCAGGTGCTGCAGGTTGTAGAATTCCAGCACGTTAAGCCGGGCAAGGGTGCTGCGTTCGTCCGTGTCAAGATGAAGAATGTCATCACTGGCGCGGTGACTGAGCGTTCCTTCAATCCGACGGATAAATATGAGGCAGCGTTTGTAGAGCGCCGCGATATGCAGTATCTCTACAACGAAGGCGACCTCTACTACTTCATGGATAACGAAACCTATGAGCAGATTCCGATCAGCAAGGATACGCTCGGCGATGATTTCCGCTTCGTGAAGGAAAACGAAAATTGCAAGGTTTGCTCGTACAAGGGCAATGTGTATGCGGTCGAAGCGCCGCTGTTCGTAGAACTGGAGATCACCGAGACCGATCCGGGCTTTAAGGGCAACACGGCGACCAATACGCTCAAGCCCGCTACCGTGGAGACCGGCGCAACGGTGCAGGTTCCGCTGTTCATCGAGCAGGGCGAGCGCATCAAGATCGACACCCGCACGGGCGAGTATCTGGAGCGTTGCAAGAAGTAAGACAATTGCATACGGACGGCATGTGCCGTCCGCAGTATGGACATTTAGCTCAGCTGGAAGAGCATCCGCTTGACGTGCGGAAGGTCGGCGGTTCGAACCCGTCAATGTCCACCATATAGTCCGCGGCACTTGGTGCCGCGGATTTTTTGTTTTGTCTGACCATTCCAAAAGGGGAGGGGCAGGGCGCAAATGCCCTGCCCCTCTTTTTCGGTGGCAAACCGCGAGGACAGACTGGCTGCACGGTCATTGTCCGCAGCACACCGCGAAGCGCGCCAGCAGCTTGGCCGCGTCCTCCACATCGCGCGCCGCGCACATCTCGCTCGGCGAGTGGATGTAGCGCGTCGGGATGGACACCGCGCCCGCCTGCACGCCCGCGCGCGCCTTTTGCAGCGCGGCCGTATCCGTGCCGCCAAACTGCAGGATCTCGCGCTGGGTGGCGACGCCGCAGTCCTTTGCCGCCTGCTCGAGCGCCGCGCATACCGCCGGCGTGCAGATGACCGAGCGGTCCATCACCTTAATAGCCGGGCCTTTGCCCATGTCGACCGCCATCGGCGTCTTGCGCTCAGGCAGGTCGCCCGTGTCGGTCACGTCGACTGCGATGGCAACGTCCGGTTCGATGGCGAACGCCGCCGTGCCCGCGCCGCGCAGGCCGACCTCCTCCTGCGCGGTGAACACAAAGTACAGGTTGTTTTCGGTCTCCGCCCCGGCCAGCTGCTCCATCGCCAGCAGCAGTGTCACGCAGCCGATGCGGTTGTCGAGGTAGGGGCCGCACAGCACGCCGTTCTGCTCGAAGCGCGGCGCGTCGAACACCGCGAAATCGCCCACCTGCACCATGCTTTCCGCGTCCGCGCGGTCCTTTGCGCCGATGTCGATGAACAGGTTGTCCATCGTCAGCTCCTTGAACGGCGTCTTTTCCTCATAGGAGATAACGCCGCGCGTGCCGTTCGCAAACCGGACGACAATGTTGATCAAATCCCCCTTGAACAGGCCGCCGACCTGCGAAAAACGGATAAAGCCCTTGTCGTCGATATAGGTCGCGACCACACCGATCGAGTCCATGTGCGCGGCAAACAGCACCTTTTTGCCGCTTCCCTTTTTGCGGCAGATCAGGTTGCCCAGCGCGTCGGTCGTGATATCGTCAATGTATGCGCCAGCGATGCCCGCGATCGTCTCGCGCACCGCGTCCTCGCGGCCGGACGGGCCGAACGCGCCGCCGACCTCGTCCCAAAGCTCAAAAACCTTGCTCATTCGTCCTCTCCTCCGAGTTCTTCCAGAAATGCGCGCGCGGCCTGCAGGACCGCTTCGCAGTCAGATAGCGCCGCCACGCTCGACGGCGAGTGGATATAGCGCACGGGCGCGGCCACTGCGCACACGCGCACACCCGCCCGGCTTTTGTGGATGCGCCCTGCGTCCGTGCCGCCCGAAATGCGCGTCTTGGTCTGCCACGGGATACCCCGCTTTTCGCACGCGTCGCGCAGCAGCTCGAACAGCGACTGGTCGTAGACCGTCGCGCCGTCCATGAACGGGATGACCGCGCCGCCGCGCACGCGGCAGACCGCCTTGCCGTCCGTTACCTCGGCCAGATCGGCCGCGGTCGTGCCCTCGATGACGAGCGCAAAGCCCGGGTCGAGCGCGTAGGCCATGGTCGCCGCGCCGCGCAGACCGGTTTCCTCCTGCACGGTAAAGCAGAACCAGGTATCGACCGGCGGCTGCTCCGCGAGCAGCGTCAGCAGCGCCGCGCAGCCGATGCGGTCGTCGATCGCCTTGGCCTTAATGAGGCCGTCTCCGAACCGTACAACGTCCGAGTCAAATACGCCGTAGTTGCCCAGCGACACCTTATCCTCGGCCGCCGCGCGGCTGGTCGCGCCGATATCGATATATAAGTCCTTGGTTTTGGGCATGGTGCGGCGCTCGGCCGCGGTCGTTAGGTGCACGGCCTTGATGCCGATGACGCCGCGGGTCTCGCCGAAGCGCACGCCCTTGCCGATCACGACGCGCGGGTCGACCCCGCCGACAAAGCCGAATTTGAGCATGCCGTCCTCGGTGATCTTCTTGACGATCACGCCGACCTCGTCCATGTGCGCGCACAGGACGACCGGGCGCGCAAGCGCCTTTTTCCCCTTGCGGAACACCATGACGTTGCCGATCGCGTCGGTTCTGATTTCGTCGGCGAAAGGTTTCGCTTTATCTAACACAAATGCGCGCACCGCGTCCTCGCAGCCCGACGGCCCGGGCAGCGCGCACAGCGTTTGCAGCAGCTCGGTCATGCTTCCACCTCCCCGTCAAAGTCCCGCAGGAAGTGGTACAGCAGCTCGGCCACGTCCTCCACATCGGACGTTTTGACCACCTCGACCGGCGTGTGCATGTATTTCTCCGGAATGGACAGCAGCGCGGTCGCGATACCGTGCGCGACGATTTGCAGCGTCCACGCATTGGTGCCCGTGTTGCCTTCCATGACCTCGAGTGAATGGTCGATATCGTTCGCCTTGGCCGTTTTGATAAGCCTTTTGGTCAGCCCGCGGTGCAGGTTGGGGCCGACGCCGATCGCCGGGCCGCTGCCCAGCTCGAACACGCCGTCGGACGGGCCGTCCGGCGTCTTGCCGTGCGTCACGTCGACCGCGATGGCGTATTCCGGCTGCACGGCGAATGCGCCCGTCTGCGCGCCAAGGCCGGTGACCTCCTCCTGCGCGCTGATCAGCACCGCGACGTTGCAGCGGCGCTTTTCACAAGCCTTTAACTTTTCGAGTGCCAGCAGGATCGCGGCCACGCCCGCGCGGTCGTCCAGACACTTGCTGCACAGCTGCCCGCCCATCAGCCTGACCGGCTGCTGCGCGAACACAATGGGCGTGCCGACGCGGATTTTGTCCTTCGCGTCCTCCAGCCCGGTGTCGATCAGCATTTGGTCAACCGGCACGGCCTTGTCCTGCTCGCCGGCCTTGAGCAGATGCGGCGGCATGCAGCTGACCACGCCGTACAGCGGCTCGTCGGCCAAAATGGTGACCTCGGTCGCCAGCAGCATGCGCGGGTCGACGCCGCCGACCGGCGCAAAGCGCAAAAAGCCGCCGTCCAGTACCTCGGTGACGACAAAGCCGATCTGGTCGAGGTGTGCGTCGAGCAGCACGGTTTTGGCATTTTCTGCGCCGCAGGGCAGATACCCCAGCACATTGCCGTTGTGGTCTGCTTCGACCGTGTCGCACAGCGGCCGCAGCAGGTCGGCGACCGCCTGCGCTGCCTGTGTTTCAAACCCGCTGACCGCCGGCAGCGCGCACAGCGTTTGCAGGGTTTCTTCTATCTGCAAGGAACATTCCTCCTTCTGATGCGGGGCAGGCCGCGGCCTGCCTGTTCCGTCCGGTTGTCTGCTGTGCGGCCTGTCAGCCCTGATACATGCCGATCTCCTGCAGGTCGCGGATGATGTCGGGCACGGTCATGCCCGCGATCTCGAGCCGTTCGGCGCTGCCCGGATGCGCTTCGGAGAAGGTATCCCACGCGGTGACGATGGCGTCCACGCGCGGCACATCGAACCGTGCCAGCAGCTTTTCCACGCGGGAAATGGTCGGGCTGTACAGCGACAGCAGCTTGTATTTTTGCACGAACAGCTCATCCTCGGTCGCCAGCGAGCCGATCGCAAACGCGCTCAACCCGTCCTGCAAAAGCAGTTCGCCATAGCCGTCGAGGATCATGGTCAGCTGCTTTTTGGTCATGCCGTCGAGGTACCAGACCTCGTCCTGCTCGGCATCTGGGTGGATGGCAAGGAAGAGCGGCTCGGAAAGCGAGCCATAATAGGCGTGGATGAAATCGGACAGCTTTTCAAAGCTGAGGTTGCAGGTGATCATGTCGCCGTCGACCCGGTACTGCTCGCGCAGCTGGTTGGGGAAGGGGACGGTGACGCCTGCGGCGGTTTGAAACATAGGGGATACTCCTTTATCTCAGTGGTGGTTCAAAAGCGGATGCTGATCTCGCCGCTGGACAGCGTGCGGGTGCGGCCGTCCGCGTCGCGCACGAGCAGATGGCCGCTATCGTCCAGCCCGACGCAGTCGGCGGGATAGGTCCCGGCCGGGCTGATGACGCGGATGGGCTTGCCCAGGCAGCACAGGCGGCTGCGGTAGGCGTGCAGCAGTTCGTCCGCCCGTCCCTGTTCGAGCAGGGCGTAGGCGCGCTCGAACCGGTTCAGCACGGCGGCGGCCAGCTCGGCGCGGCGCGGCACGCGGCCAAATTCACCCAGCGCGCCCGCAACGGCGCGCACGTCGTCCGGCCACGCGGGGTTGGGGCGCAGGTTGACGCCGATGCCGACCAGCAGCGCGCTGACCGCGCCGCTTTCGCCCTCGATGGTCGCCTCGGTCAGGATGCCCGCGAGCTTGCGTCCCTCGTGCAGCACATCGTTGACCCACTTGATCTGCGGGGCGCAGCCCGCGGTCTGCTCGACGGCCTCGGCCACCGCGACCGCGGCGGCGATCGTCGCCAGCTGGATGTGCGCAAGGGGCAGGGTGGGGTGCAGCAGGATGGTCTGGTACACGCCGGTCTGCGCGGGGGAGGCAAAGGTGCGCCCCAGACGGCCGCGCCCGCCGGTCTGCTGCTCGGCCAGCAGCACAAAGCCGTGCGGCCGGTCGAGGTAGCGCTCCTTGATGACTGTGTTGGTCGAGGTCAGGCTGGGCGCGACGGCCATGTCCCGGCCGATGCAGCGGGTGTCCAGCAGCGCCTGCACGCCTGCGGCGGTCAGGCTGTCGTCCGCGGCGGCGAGACGGTAGCCCTCGCCGGGCACGCCGTCGATCGCCATGCCGCCCGCGCGCAGCGCGGCGATGGCCTTGTGTACGGCTGCGCGCGATACGCCCAGCTGCTGTGCCAGCCGCCCGCCGCTCAGCCGTTCGCCCCGCGCCCGTTCGAGCGCCTGCAATACCGCATCCTTGACTGCCATAGTTTACCCTCCTGAAACCGGAATACTACTATTGTAAACGAAAGCGGGGGATAGTACAATAGGTTCGGGAAAAACTGCGCTGTGAACGGGGGAGAGCCATGAAAAGCAAACAGGAGATTTTGGTCGCGCTGGGCGGGACAAGCGAGGAGCGCCTGCTGGTCGCGGGACTGCTGGATAAGGAGCAGACCTGCCGGGAGCGCGGCTATCTGACGCATACCAAGTTTTTGAGCATGGGCGAGCGCGCCCGGTGCATGGAGGCGGTGCGGCTGGCCGGGGCGGCCGGGCACGCGCTGTTCTGGGGCGGCTATGAGGATGCCGAGCGCGGCATGTACCTGTTTTATCCGGATTATCTGGACGAAGCGGGCGCCCGGCAGGCCGCGCCCATCGCGCTGCTGCGCGCGCACAAGCGCCGCGAGGACACGCTGGCCCACCGCGACTATCTGGGCGCGCTGATGGGCCTGCAGGTCGACCGCGCGGTCGTGGGCGACATTATCGTGCACGACGAGGGCGCGGACATACTGGTGCTCGAGGAGATGGCGGATTTTATCCTGCTGCACTTTGCGCAGGCCGGGCGCAAGCATATCTCGCTTACCCGCGAGCCGATTGGGACGCTGCGCGCTGCGCCGTCGGCGGAACAGCCGGGCAGCGGCTCGGTCGCCTCGCCCCGGCTGGACAGCGTGGCCGCGCTGGTGTTCGGCCTGCCGCGCAAGGAGGCGCAGGCACGCATTGAGAAGGGGCTGGTGTTCGTCAACAACCTGCCGTGCCTCAGACCGGAGCGGATGGTGGGGGAGGGCGACCGCATCACGGTGCGCGGCGCAGGGCGCGCGCGGGTGACGGCCTTCGGCGGGACGAGCCGCAAAGGCAGGCTGCTGATCGAATTTGTTAAAAACACATGAAAAGAATGGAGGTTGTCAATCGGTTTTGTGTATGCTATACTATGGATAGCATCAATAAGGGGTGTTAGGATATGAAAAAAAGGCTGCTCTCTGCTATGCTCGGCATGGTGGTATGCGTGGCGCTGCTGCCGTGCGCGTTTGCGTCCGACCTGAACGGGCACTGGGCGAAAACCTTCATCGAATATCTCGATCAGGAGGGCGTGATCAACCCGAGCGCGACCACCGGCCTGTATGAGCCCAACCGCGACATGACGCGCGCGGAGTTCATGCGCTACATCAACCGTGCGTTCCACTTCACGGAAACCGCGCCGATCTCGTATGCCGATGTCACGGTCGGCACATGGTATTATGAAACCATCCAGATCGCGCAGAAATATGGGTACATCAACGGCGTGGGCGACAACAAGATGGAACCGCTGGGCGAGATCACCCGCGAACAGGCGGCGGTCATCATCGGGCGGCTGTTCAAGGTGGAGCCGGGCAATGTTACGCCTGCCGACCTGCCGTTTTCCGACCGGAACGAGGTGTCGGACTGGAGCGCGGGCTACATCAAGGCCGCGGCGGACAAGGGCATTTTGGGTGGTTACGACGACGGCACCTTCCAGCCCAACCGCGTGGTCACGCGCGGCGAGGTCGCCAAGATCCTGTATTATTATATGGGCACGTCGCTGTCGTCTGCCGGCAAGGCGTACACCGGCGCCGACCTGAAGACGGATACGGTCAATGTGACGATCTCGGAAAGCTGCACGCTGTCCAACGCGACGGTGCAGGGGGATCTGTACATCACAGAGGGACTGGGCTCGGACGCGGTCACCCTGGCCAATGTAACGGTCAAGGGTTCGATCATTGTGTCCGGCGGCACGGTCACGATGATGAATACGTCGAGCGACCATATGATCGTTTCGACCACCATGGGGCGCCTGCTGCAGGTTACTGCAACGGGCGCTGCTCGCATCGGACAGACCGATGTGGTAACGGCGGCGGCGCTGTATACGCGCAACCTGTCCGACGCCGGGCGGGACGGCTTTGACGCGGTCACGGTCGATGGCAGCGGGCGGGTGTCGCTGACGCTGGACGCCAATGTGGCCGAGCTGGAGCTCGTGGGCGAAGCGACGGTCAGCACGACGGCCAGCACGCAGGTGTACCACATGGTCGCCCGCAAGGGCGCCTCGGTGACGGGCTACGGGATGGTCTATCAGGCGGACATCTATGACAACGGCGTCAGCTTTGCCAGCAGCGTGACCGTAGGCGGCTATACGATGCCGGACGGCGTTTCGGCCACGATCGGCGGGCAGTCGGCGAGCGGGTCGAGCGCGGCCGGGGTGCTGCCGGCCAGCATTGCGGTGGATCTGTCCGGCACGGATGCGCTGGGCGCGGGCGTGCCCGTCTATGTGCCGACCGGGCTGACCGTATTCACGATGGCCTGCGACGGCAGGATGATGACGGAAGAGACGGATTATACCAAAACGGCGGCGGGCGCGAATGTGTCGGCGGCGTACCTGACCGGTCTGTCCAAGGGCAGCCATACGCTGACCGTGACCACCTCGGACGGCAAGCAGACGGGGATCAAGGTATCGGTGACCGATTCGGAGGCTGCGGCGCAGGTGCAGCAGGTCTCGTTTGACCGCTATTACCGTGCGGCCGGCTTTGCGGATGTGCGCATCGAACTGGACGGCGTGCTGGCCGAAACCGATATTGCGGATGTCGTGCTGGGCATGAGCCAGCTGGACTATACCTTTGACAACACGGCGCACGAGCTGGTGCTGCGCCGCGGGACGCTGGCCTCGCTGCGGGCGGGCAGCTACACGGTGACGGTCGACCTGCGCTCGGGCAGTACGCGCAGCTTTACGGTCGAGGTGGAGGATTCCACGCCCGCAGGGGTCAACGCGCTGGTCGCTGTGTATGATACCTACGCCCCCAAGGAAGCGGGCTTCACGCTGCCTTTGGACCGGGCGACCGTGCAGGGCGTCACCGTGACCAAGGACGGCACGACCTCCCAGATGCAGCCGGAAACCGATTTCCGCACAACGGCGCACACGCTGACGCTGACGCAGGCGGCGCTGGAAAAATACCGGCAGTCCGGCGGGATGGCTGAATTTGTCGTCACGCTCAGCGACAATACGGTTTACACGCTGGTGGTGGATTACATCTGACGGCACAGGACAAAACGGCTGCGGCGCCATAGGCCGCGAAGGCCGTACATAAAATCCGGGGTTGACCGGCGCATGGTTCGCGCCGGTCAACCCCGGATCTGCTTTGGACGTATGCTGTGGTGCAGGCGATATGGCGGCCGTCCCCTGACGTGTATCGCTTAGCGCTCGCACTTCCAGAAGAAGGCCGAATAGGGGGGAAGCTCGCTGCCGCCGCCGAAATCGTGCAGCTTGCCGGTGATCAGGTCGACCGCCTGTCCGCACTTGGCGTCAAAATGCGCCACATAGGGCTGGTCGTCGATGTTGACCGCGATCAGCACGCGCTCGCCCTCGGCGATGCGCTCCCAGATGCACTGTTTGTTGGTCAGCACGACCTGCTTGAAGTCGCCGTAGCACAGCGCCTTGCTTTCGCGGTGCGCCTTGGCAAGGGCGGCGACCCAATCGGTCAGGTCGTTCCACTCCGGTTCGTCGAACGACGGGCGCAGCGCGTCGTCGCCGTCGCGCTTTTCGCCCTTGGCGCCCCACTCGCTGCCATAGTACACACAGGGGATGCCCGGCATGCCGAACTGCAGCGCATAGACGAGCGGCAGGTGCTGCGGGGTTTGCAGGATGGACGCGATGCGGGTCACGTCGTGGTTGTCCACAAAGTCCAGCAGGTGCTTGCCGCGGTACAGCGTCCAGCTGTCCGCGCCGAACTGGCGCAGCAGGGAGTGGGTGATCTCAAACAGGTTCAGGCTGTTCATCGAGGAGTACAGTCCCTTGTAGCACTCGTAGTTGGTGCAGGAGTGCAGCATCTGGTCGTTGACGAACTGGCTGTAATCGCCGTGCAGCAGCTCGCCGACGAGGAAGAAGTCGCGGTCAAGCCCGTCGCAGAACGCGCGCAGCTGGCGGATGAAGTCCTTGTCCAGGCAGTAGGCGACATCCAGCCGCAGGCCGTCGATGTCAAATTCCTCGACCCACAGGCGGATGCAGTCAAAGATATGCTGCACGACCGCCGGGTTCTTCAGGTTGAGCTTGACCAGCTCGTAGTGGCCCTCCCAGCCCTCGTACCAGAAGCCGTCGTTGTAGTTGGAGTTGCCCTCGAACGAGATGTGGAACCAATCCTTATACGGGGAGTCCCACTTCTTTTCCTGTACGTCGCGGAACGCCCAGAAGCCGCGGCCGACGTGGTTGAACACGCCGTCGAGCACGACCTTGATGCCGTTTTCATGCAGCGTTTCGCATACGGCGGCAAAATCCTTGTTGGTGCCGAGGCGGCAGTCGACCTTGCGGAAGTCGCGGGTGTCGTAGCCGTGGCTGTCGGATTCAAAGATCGGGGAGAAATAGACCGCGTTGCAGCCGAGCTTGGCAATATGCCCGGCCCAGTCCGCGACCTTGCGGATGCGCGGGACGGTTTGCCCGTCATTGACGCGCGGCGCATCGCAGAACCCGATCGGGTAGATTTGATAGAATACGCTTTCATAAGCCCACATGGTATAGAAGCTCCTTTACAATTAGAGTCACTACCAGTATACTATGATTTGACGAAAAAACAAGCGCGCAGAAAAATATTGCCTTTTCGGGAAAAAACACTTGCAATGCAGCGGGCGGTATGGTATCATATTTCGGTAACACGGGCATTCCTCTGCTTATTGGTAGGGAAAATAGGGCAAGAATGTCTAAGACGAAAGGATGACAGAAAAATGGATCTGGTCAAAGTACTGTCCGAGCAGCAGCTCAAGAGCGACCTGCCGGAGCTCAAGATCGGCGATACCGTTAAGGTACACGCCAAGATCAAGGAAGGCAACCGCGAGCGTATTCAGATTTTCGAGGGCATCATCATTGCCAAGAAGCACGTCGGCGTCAACCAGACGGTCACCGTCCGCCGCATTTCTTACGGCGTAGGTGTCGAAAAGACGTTCCCGGTACACTCCCCGAACGTAGCCAAGTTCGAGGTTGTGCGCAGCGGTAAGGTCCGCCGCGCCAAGCTGTACTACCTGCGCGGCCGCGTGGGCAAGGCTGCCAAGGTTGCCGAGAAGGTTTGATTTTCACAACCGAACACACAAAAACGGGGAGCGTCAGCTCCCCGTTTTTGTGTGCGCCGCAGGATTTGCTCTTGCGCGGACAGGGAGATGCCGCTATAATAAAATCGTATGCTTATCTGTTTTGGAGGAATCACAATGCACAAGGCGCAAAGCGGAGAAAAAAAGAAGGCCGAAGGCCGCTTTTCCAGCGAGCTGTTCGGCTGGGGCGAGTCCCTGATGACCGTGCTGATCTTTTTTGTGGTGGTGTTCACTTTTTTTGTGCGTTTGATCGGCGTGGATGGTTCGTCGATGTACCCGACCCTGCAGGACCATAATATCATGCTGGTCAGCAACCTGTTCTATACGCCGGAAAAGGGCGACATTGTCGTGCTCAATAAGCAGGGCTTCTGGAATGACCAGCCGATCGTCAAGCGCGTGATCGCGACCGGCGGCGATACGGTCGATATCGACGAAGTAACGGGCGATGTGATCGTCAACGGTGAGGTGCTCGACGAGCCGTACATCGCGGAAAAAATCAACACACTGGAAAAAATGGGCGACCTGACCTACCCGCAGACCGTGCCCGAGGGCTGCCTGTTCGTGTTGGGCGACAACCGCAACGGCTCGACCGACAGCCGCTGGTCGGACCTCGGCATGGTCGACGAGCGCTATGTCCTCGGCCATGTGCTGAGCGTCGTGTTCCCGTTCTCGTCGTTCGGATCGGTGGCGTAACAGGATGAACATTCAATGGTATCCCGGTCACATGACCAAAACCCGACGGCAGATGGCGGAATATATCAAGCAGGTGGACGCGGTGTGCGAGGTCGTCGACGCGCGCATCCCGCAGGTGTCCCGCAACCCGGATATGGACGACATCGCCGCGGGCAAGCCGCGCCTGATGATCTTAAACCGCATCGACCTGGCCGACCCGGCCAAGACCGCGGCGTGGGCCAAGCATTTCCGCACGCAGGGCATGGCGGTCATCGAGACCGACAGCCGCAAGGGACAGGGCACGCAGGCGTTTGCAAACGCGGTGCGCACGCTGCTGACCGATAAGATCGCGGGGTGGAACGAAAAGGGGCTGGTCGGCAAGGCGGTGCGCGTCATGGTCGTCGGCATCCCGAACGTCGGCAAGTCGACCTTTATCAACCGCATCCTCGGCCGCAAATCGGCCAAGGCGGCGGATAGGCCAGGCGTGACGCGCGGCAGCCAGTGGTTCCGCGTCGAGGGCGGCATCGACCTGCTCGACACACCGGGCATCCTGTGGCCCAAGTTCGACGACGAGCGCGTCGGCATCCTGCTCGCGTGCACAGGCGCGATCCGCGACGATATCCTCGACGTCGAGACGCTGGGCTGCAAGCTGATGGAGTTGCTCACCGTGCAGGCGCCGCAGGCGATCGCGGAGCGGTACGGCATCACCCCGCCGGCAGAAAGCGATTTCCCCGGTTATGATATGCTCGAGCAGGCCGGACGGCGGCGCGGCTTTTTGCTGCGCGGCGGCGAGATCGACACCGAGCGTATGGCGCATATCCTGCTCGACGAGTTCCGCGGCGGTGTGCTCGGCCGCATCACGCTCGAGACACCGGAGGAATACGCCGGATGACGTGGGAATATGAAGAAAAAGCGTGGGCGGCGGGCTATTCCGCTGTCTGCGGCGTGGACGAGGCCGGACGCGGCCCGATCGCCGGACCGGTGTGCGCGGCGGCGGTCATTCTGCCGGCCGGCATCGGGATCGAGGGTCTGAACGACTCGAAAAAGCTCAGCGAAAAAAAGCGCGAGGCGCTGTTCGACGTGATCACGGAAAACGCGGTCGCGTGGTCAGTGTCGCTGGTGGACGAAAAAACGATCGATCAGATCAACATTTTGCAGGCGACCTACCGCGCCATGCGGCAGGCCGTCGAGGCCTTGCCGCGCCCGGCGGATTTTGCCTATGTCGACGGCAACCGCTCGGAGGGGCTTGCTTTACCGCACGAATGTGTAGTCTCGGGCGACGCGAAAATTCCGAGCGTTGCGGCGGCGTCCATTGTCGCCAAGGTGACGCGTGACCGGCTGATGCGCGACTTTGCCGCGCGCTATCCGGGGTACGGCTTTGAACGGCATAAGGGCTACGAGACGCGCGCGCACGACGCGGCGCTGCTCGAGCGCGGCCCCTGTCCGATCCACCGCATGACATTTCTCAAGAAATTTTATGAAAAGCATCCCGAGGCGCCGCGATGACGGGCGCGTGGGGCGAGCATATCGCGCGGGAATATCTCGAACGGCGGGGCTACCGCGCGGTGGAGACGAATTTCCGAACCCGGTTCGGCGAGATCGACATCATCGCGGCGCACGGCCAATATATTGTCTTTGTCGAGGTCAAGACGCGCAAGAGCGACCGCTTCGCCGCGGCGCGCGAGTTTGTCACGCCGCGCAAGCAGCAGCGGCTGCGCGCGGCGGCGGCAGAATGGCTGCAGCTGCACCCGACCGATCAGCAGCCGCGCTTCGACGTCGTCGAGGTGTACGGCGGGGAGGGCGCGGCCGCGCCGCGCGTCAACCATCTGGAAAACGCCTTTGGAGGGTGAGCATGAAGCTGTTCGACCTGCACTGCGATACCTTATATGAATGCTGCGAGACCGGCAAGCGCCTGCGGCAGAACGACCTGCATGTGAACCATGCCGCCGCGCAGCGCTATGACCATTATGCACAGTTTTTCGCCCTGTTCTGCGGTGCGCGCGCGCCGGGTCAGGCGCAGGCGCGCGGCCGCGACTGCCTGCTGGACACCCCGGCGGACGGGCGGCTGGGACGTATGCTGCAAACGGCGCAGCGCGAGTTTGCCGATAACGCCGACTGGCTGATGTTCTGCCGCTCGGCGGCCGACCTGCAAGCCGCGGCGGCCGCGGGCAAGGCGGCGGCGTTTTTGTCGATCGAGGGGGCGGAGCTTCTGCCCGACCGGCCGGGCGCGCTGGACGATGCCTATGACGCGGGAATCCGCCTCGTTACGATCACATGGAACTACCGCAGCCGGTTCGGCTGTTCGTCCGCGGTCGATCAGGACGAGGGGTTGACCGAAGCAGGCAAACAGCTCGTGCGGGACTGCGCAGAAAAGGGCATCATCATTGACGTGTCGCACCTGTCCGAGCGCGGGTTCTGGGACGTGTGCGAGACGGTCGACGGGCCGTTCGTCGCCACGCACAGCGACAGCCGCGCGCTGTGCCGCCATCCGCGCAACCTGACCGACCGGCAGTTTGCCGAGATCGCGCGGCGGGGCGGGCTGGTCGGCGTCAACCTGTATACGCCCTTCCTCGTGCGGCAGAGCGACTCGGTGATCGACGACGCGGTCGACCACATCGAGCGGTTCGTCGGCCTGTACGGCGAAAAAACGGTCGCGCTCGGCTGCGACTTTGACGGCTGCGACCAGCTGCCCGCGGGCATCGACGGGCTGGGCGACGTTTATAAGCTCGCCGACCGCATGCTGCAGCTTGGTTACACCGAACAGGTCGTGCACGGCCTGTTTTACGACAACGCCTATGCGTTTATCCAGAAAATGCTGTAATAAACCCTACGACAACAGCGGAGGTTGAAAATATGGAATATGTAAGCACAAGAGACAAGGCGCGCAAGGTTTCGGCGGCCTACGCGATCGCCAACGGCATCGCGCCTGACGGCGGCCTGTACTGTCCGACCGAATTCCCCGCGCTGACCGCAGAGGACTGGCACGCGCTGGCCAACCTCGATTATAAGGGTCGCTCGGCGCGCATCCTCGGCAAGTTCCTGACCGATTTTTCGGGCGAGGAGCTGGCCGGGTTTGCGGCCAAGGCCTATGCGGACGACAAGTTTGGCGGCAAGGACACCGCGCCGGTCGTCGCGCTTTCTGGCGGCAAGCACCTGCTCGAGCTGTGGCACGGCCCGACCTGCGCGTTCAAGGATATGGCGCTGCAGATGCTGCCGCACCTGCTGACCGCCTCGCTGCGCAAGACCGGCGAGACGCGCACGGCCTGCATCCTGGTCGCGACCTCGGGTGACACCGGCAAGGCTGCGCTCGACGGTTTCCACGACGTCGACGGCACCAAGATCATGGTGTATTACCCGGTCGACGGCGTGTCGCCCATGCAGAAGCTGCAGATGGTCACGCAGGAAGGCAAAAACGTCGAGGTCGTCGCCATCCGCGGCAACTTTGACGACGCGCAGAGCGCGGTCAAGCGCATCTTCACCGACGAGGACACCCGCGCGCAGCTCGACCGCGACGGCATGATGCTGTCCTCGGCCAACTCGATCAACTGGGGCCGCCTCGCGCCGCAGATCGCCTATTATGTGTCGGCCTACTGCGATATGGTCAAGTCCGGCGCGGTCAAAATGGGAGAAAAGGTCAACATCTGCGTGCCGACCGGCAACTTTGGCAATATTCTCGCGGCGTACATCGCCGGGCGTATGGGACTGCCGGTCAACAAGTATATCTGCGCCTCCAACCGCAACAACGTGCTGACCGACTTTTTCAAACAGGGCGGCAAGTACGACAAGAACCGCGCTTTCTACACCACGACCTCGCCCTCGATGGATATCCTGATCTCGTCCAACCTTGAGCGCCTGCTGTCTATCGCGTCGGACTTTGACGACGCGCTCGTGCGCGGGCTGATGCAGTCGCTGAGCACCGACGGCTGCTACCAGACGCCGGCGGCGGTCTTTGACAAGATCGCTGCGGACTTCGACGCGGGCTGCTGCGACGATGCGCAGGCGGCGGAAACGATCCGCGCGCTGTGGGAAAACGAGCACTACCTGTGCGACCCGCACACGGCGGTCGCGGTGCGCGTATACGAGGACTACCGCGCGCGCACGGGCGACACGACCCCGACCGTCATCGCGTCGACGGCGTCGCCGTTTAAGTTCTGCCGCGCGGTCGTCGAGGCGCTCGGCGGCACGCTGGAAAAGGACGACGTGACCCAGCTCGACGTGCTGACCGGGCTGACCGGCGTTGCGGCGCCCGCGCCGCTTGCCGCGCTCGCGGGCAAGACGCCGCGCTTTGACCGCGTGGTCGACAAGGCCGGGATTTTACAGACGGTCGAACTGCTCAAGGGGCTGTAAGCATGGCGCTGTTTACGCTGGCCGACCTGCATCTGGCGACGGGCGTGCAAAAGCCGATGGATGTGTTCGGCGGACGGTGGCAGGGCTATACGGACAAGATCGTCAAAAACTGGCGGGCGCTGGTGCAGCCCGAGGATACGGTCGTTTTGGGCGGCGATATCTCGTGGGGCATCAGTTTGGATGAAGCGCGGGGCGACTTTGCCCTGATTGACGGCCTGCCGGGCCGCAAGCTCATCCTCAAGGGCAACCACGACCTGTGGTGGGAGACAGCGGCCAAGATGCACCGCTTTCTCGACGAAAACAGCTTTACCACAATCGATTTCCTGCACAACAACTGCTTTTTCTACGGAAAAACCGCGTTGTGCGGCACGCGCGGCTGGCCGTTCGAGGAGGATTTTTCCGACCCGCACAACGAAAAGATCTTCCGCCGCGAGCTGCTGCGGCTGGAAGCGTCGCTCAAACTCGGCGCGGCGCAGCAGCCGGATGAGATCCTCTGCTTCCTGCACTATCCGCCGCTGTACGCGAATTTCCGCTGCGGGCCGATGATCGAGCTGATGCAGCGGTACGGCGTTGCGCGCTGCATCTACGGTCATCTGCACTCGGACAGCCTGCGCTGGGCGGTCGAGGGCGTGCAGGACGGCATCGAGTGGCGGCTGGTTTCGGGCGACCATGTGGATTTTACGCCGTTTTTTTTGAAAAAGTAGAAAAAACTATGGAAATTCGCAGAATAATCTGGTAGAATATTTTAGATACCATAGAAGTATTCAAGTAAGGAGTTTGGCAACATGGAACTGAAAAATACGGAAAAGCAGGAGCACAGCGTCGTTGCGCTGACCATCGAGATCACCAAGGCGGAGTTTGAAGCCGCTAAGGATAAGGCGTTCAAAAAGGCCGGCAAGAACATCACCGTGCCGGGCTTCCGCAAGGGCAAGGCGCCCCGCAAGATGATCGAGAAGCTGTACGGCGAAGGCGTGTTCTTCGAGGATGCTTTCAATATCATATATCCCGACGCAATGGACATGGCGGTGGAGAAGGCCGGTATCGACCCGGTCGGCCGTGCGGACGTCGATCTGGGCGAGCCGGCGGAAGAGGGTGGCCTGACCATCATCGCCAAGGTGCCGGTCAAGCCCGAGGTCGAGCTGTCCGAGTACAAGGGAATCGAAGCCGAAAAGGAGACCGTCAAGGTGCCGGCGGCTGAGGTCAAGGCGGAGCTCAACCGTCTGGCGCAGCGCAACGCGCGCACCGAGACCGTCGAGCGCAAGGCCAAGAAGAACGATACGGTCGACATTGATTTCGACGGTTCGATCGACGGCGTGCCCTTCGAGGGCGGCAAGGCCGAGCACCACGCGCTGACGCTGGGTTCGGGCACGTTCATCCCGGGCTTTGAGGACCAGCTGATCGGCTGCAAGGCGGGCGACGAGAAGGATGTTGTCGTCACCTTCCCGGCGGATTACCACGCCGAGGAACTGGCCGGCAAGGAAGCTGTGTTCAAGTGCAAGGTACACAAGGTAGAGGAGACCATCCTGCCCGAGATCGACGACGAGTTTGCCAAGGATGTTTCCGACACCTGCGAGACGCTCGACGACCTGAAGAAGGAGATCAGCGACCGCCTGAAGAAGCAGAAGCAGGAGGCGGCCGACCACGACTTTGAGGAGAAGGTGCTCGACGCCCTGATCGAAAAGCTGCAGGCGGACATCCCGGAGGCCATGATCGAGAGCCAGATCGATTCGATCGTGCAGGACTTCGGCTACCGCATCCAGATGCAGGGCATGACGCTGGATCAGTACCTCAAGATGACCGGCACCGAGGTCGGTGCGTTCCGCGCGATGTTCCGCACGCAGGCCGAGCGTCAGGTCAAGACCCGTCTGGCGCTGGAAAAGGTTGCCGAGCTGGAGGGTATCGCAGTTTCCGACACGCAGTTGGATGAAGAATATGCTAAGATGGCAGAGCAGTACAAGATGGACGTGGAAAAGGTCAAGTCCTTGGTTGCGGCCGATGCACTGCGCGATGACCTGAAGGTGTCCGACGCGCTGGAACTGGTCAAGAAGAATGCCAAGGTGATCAAGCCGTCCGCCAAGAAGAAGGCGGCGGAGGGCGAGGCCGCCGCGGAGGGCGCGGAATAAGCCCCCTGCCGTTTTGGCAAAGGCTGTCCGATGGAGGCGCCCCCGCTTCCATCGGGCTTTTTGAAAGGAGTTTTCCAAGTGAGTTTAGTCCCCATGGTCATTGAGCAGACCGGGCGCGGCGAGCGCTCGTTCGATATCTATTCCCGCCTGCTCAACGACCGCATCGTGATGCTGTGCGAGGAGGTCAACGATACGACCGCGTCGCTGGTGGTGGCGCAGCTGCTGTATCTGGAGGCGCAGGACCCGGATAAGGACATTTCGCTGTATATCAACAGCCCGGGCGGCTCGGTGACGGCCGGCATGGCAATCTACGATACGATGAACTATATCAAGTGCGATGTATCGACCATCTGCATCGGCATGGCCGCCTCGATGGGCGCGTTCCTGCTCGCGGCGGGCGCCAAGGGCAAGCGCTACGCACTGCCCAACGCGGAGATCATGATCCATCAGCCGTCTGCGGGCACGCAGGGGCAGATCACCGATATGGCGATCCATCTCAAGCGGTTGGAGACGATCAAAAAGCGTATGAACAAGATTTTGTCGGAGAATACCGGCAAGCCGCTCGAGACCGTCACCGCCGACTGCGAGCGCGATAATTTCATGTCCGCCGAGGAGGCGGCCGAGTACGGCCTGATCGACAAGGTATTCGACAGGCATTGACGGAAGATACGGTTACGATTGGGATTAGAGGTGCCAAATGCCGAATTTTGATGATGACAAGACGCTGAAATGTTCCTTCTGCGGCAAGCCGCAGGGGCGTGTCCGCAAGCTGATCGCAGGGCCGGGCGTGTATATCTGCGACGAGTGCATCGGCGTATGCACCAGTATTCTCGATGATGAGCTGGACTTCGCGCCGGAAGGTGCCGGCGGGCAGGCTGCGCTCCAGCCGGAGAATCTGCCCACGCCGCAGGAATTGAAAGCAGTGCTCGACGAGTATGTGATCGGGCAGGAGCGCGCCAAGGTCGCGCTGTCCGTTGCGGTGTATAACCATTACAAGCGTATTTACCACCCGGAGACCGAGGTAGAGCTGCAAAAATCCAACATCCTGATGCTCGGGCCGTCCGGCTCGGGCAAGACGCTGCTGGCGCAGACGCTGGCCAAGACCCTGCAGGTGCCGTTCGCCATCGCGGACGCGACCACGCTGACCGAGGCCGGTTACGTCGGCGAGGATGTCGAGAATATCCTGCTGCGCCTGATCCAGGCGGCGGATTTTGATGTTGAGCTGGCGCAGCACGGTATCATCTATGTCGATGAGATCGACAAGATCGCCCGCAAGAGCGAGAACCCGTCGATCACGCGTGATGTATCGGGCGAGGGCGTGCAGCAGGCGCTGCTCAAGATGCTCGAGGGCACGACGGCCAATGTGCCGCCGCAGGGCGGCCGCAAGCACCCGCATCAGGATTTCATCCAGATCGATACCACCAACATCCTGTTTATCTGCGGAGGCGCGTTTGACGGGATCGAGGGCATCATCCAGAAGCGCACCGGCAAGCAGGGGATGGGCTTCGGGAGCGAGGTCAAGAGCAAGGACGAGGACCAGACCAACCAGCTGCTCGCGCAGATCGAGCCGCACGACCTGATGAAATACGGTCTGATCCCCGAGCTGATCGGCCGTCTGCCGGCCGTGGTCGCGCTCGACACGCTCGACGAGCAGGCGCTGGTGCGCATCCTGCAGGAGCCTAAGAACGCGCTGGTCAAGCAGTACCAAACGCTGTTTGCCATGGACGGCGTGGCGCTGGACTTTGCGCCCGAGGCGCTTGAGGAGGTTGCTAAAACCGCGCTCGCCCGCAAGACGGGGGCGCGCGGCCTGCGCGGCGTGCTGGAAAATGTGATGACCGATATCATGTTCCAGATCCCGTCCGACCCGGATATCAGCCGCGTGACCATCACGCGGGAAACCGTATCCGGCGAGGGCGGACCGGTGTTTGAGCGGGAGGGCCGCGCGGCGCTGCCCGCGGGCACCCCGTCCCCGAAAAAGGGCGGAAAACGCTCAAAACCGACGAAAAGCGCATAACAGTCCGGAAAAACGTGGGTAAGACGGTGGTTTTACCCACGTTTTTTGTCGTTTGGCAGCGCAGGACGCTTTACAAACCGCGCAAAATATACTATACTGACTCTATCCAACAATTTTTCCGTGCGTTAGGAGAGAATATATGACTGCTGCAAACGGGACGGGGCTCAAGCGGCTGCCAGTGCTGCCGCTGCGCGGCCTGACCGCGTTCCCCCATATGATTATCCATTTCGACGTGGGGCGCATGATGTCCATCCGTGCGCTTGAGGCGTCGATGAAAAACGAACAAATGATTTTCCTGACGGCGCAGCGTGAGCTGAAGACCGATGCGCCGTCGCCGGGCGACCTGTACCAGATGGGGACGGTGTGTGTGGTGCGCCAGATCCTGCGTTTGCCGGGCGACAACATCCGTGTGCTGGTCGAGGGGCGCACGCGCGCGCTCGCGCACCAGTTTACGGCGCCGGAGCAGGAGGACGGCTGCATGTTTGCCGAGGTCGAGGAGCTGAGCGACTACGTCATCGGCGTGACCGAGCGCCGCGCGCAGGCGCTCATCCGCACCGCGCAGGAGCGCTTTGCCGAATACGCGGAAAACGCGGGCCGCATGTCGCAGGATGTCGAGATGACGGTGGCCGACGGCGGCGATCCGGGCTGGCTGGCGGACTTCATCGCGCAGAACCTCTCGGTCGAGGTCGAAGCCAAGCAGGAGATTTTGGAGGAACTCAATGTCACACGCCGTCTGGCAATGGTGATTCGCCTGCTGGGCGAGGAGACTGAGATCCTCAAGATCGAGAACGAAATTCAGGACGAGCTGAAAAGCCAGATCGACAAGAACCAGCGGGAATATTACCTGCGCGAGCAGATCAAGGTGATCCAGAGCGAACTGGGCGAGCAGGATATCGGAGCCGAGGCGGAGAATTACCGCAAGCGCGTGCTCGACCTGCACCTGCCGCAGGAATGTGAGGACAAGCTGGTGCGCGAGGTCGACCGGCTGGCCAAGCTGGGCGGTTCCACGGCCGAGCAGGGCGTGGTGCGCACCTATCTGGACACCGTGCTCGACCTGCCGTGGAACAACAAAAGCGAGGAACGCCTCGATCTGGACGAGGCGCAGTCCATCCTCGACCGCGACCATTACGGCCTGACCAAGGTCAAGGAACGCATCATGGAGTTCCTTGCGGTCAAGACGCTGGCGCCCGACCTGCGCGGGCAGGTGCTCTGTCTGGTCGGCCCGCCGGGCGTAGGCAAGACCTCGATCGCCAAATCGGTGGCCGAGGCGATGGGGCGCAGCTATGCGCGCATGAGCCTGGGCGGTGTGCGGGACGAGGCCGACATCCGCGGCCACCGCAAGACTTACATCGGCGCGATGCCCGGCCGCATCATGGACGCGCTGCGCCGTGCGGGCACATCCAACCCGCTCATCCTGCTGGATGAAATTGACAAGATGGGCAACGATTTCCGCGGCGACCCGGCGGCCGCTATGCTCGAGGTGCTGGACACCGAGCAGAATGTCGCCTTCCGCGACCACTATATCGAACTGCCGTTCGACCTGTCGGACGTGCTGTTCCTGACGACGGCCAACGACCTGTCGACCGTGCCGCGCCCGCTGCTCGACCGCATGGAAGTCATCGAGCTGTCCTCGTATACCGAGGAGGAAAAGCGTCAGATCGCGCAGCACCACCTGCTGCCCAAGCAGATGGAAAAGCACGGCCTGAAAAAGGGGCAGCTGGTGCTGAGCGAGAAAATGCTCGGGCTGGTGATCTCGCGCTACACCCGTGAGGCGGGCGTGCGCCGGCTGGAGCAGCTGCTGGCCAAGATCTGCCGCAAGGCGGCCAAGCATATTGCGGACGGCGGGCGCCGGCTGACCGTATCGGAAAAGAATCTGGAGGAGCTGCTGGGCGTTGCCAAGTATAAGGACGATGTGGTCTCCAAGAAGGATGAGGTTGGCATCGTCAACGGCCTTGCGTGGACGAGCGTGGGCGGCGAGATGCTCGAGGTCGAGGTTGCGGTCGTGCCCGGCACGGGTAAGATCGAAGTGACCGGCAACCTTGGCACAGTCATGCAGGAAAGCGCCAAGGCGGCGGTGACGTTTGTGCGTTCGCGCGCGCGCGCGCTGTCCATCGATCCGATGTTCTACAAGGACAACGACCTGCATATCCATTTCCCGGAAGCGGCTGTCCCCAAGGACGGCCCGTCGGCGGGCGTGACGATCACGACCGCGCTGGTCTCCGCGCTGACCGAGGCGCCGGTGCGCCATGATGTGGCGATGACGGGCGAGGTCACGCTGCGCGGGCGCGTGTTGCCGATCGGCGGCCTGCGGGAAAAGACCATGGCAGCTTACCGTGCGGGCATCAAGACGGTGATCATCCCGGAGGATAACCAGTCCGATTTGCAGGATATTGAGCCGATCGTGCGTGAAAAATTGCAGTTTGTCACGGCAGCGCACATGGATACCGTGATGGAGACGGCGATCGACTTCACGCGCCGTCCGGGCAAGCGCCGCAAGACGCAGGGCAGCAGCCCGGTCGCGCGCAAGACCGATACGACAACGGCGGTGATGCAATGAGTACGGAAAAGCAAAAGCCGCCGGTCAACCTGCATAACGCGGAATTTCTGCGCTCGGCGGTCAAGGAGGCGGACTTCCCGCACGACGCGCTGCCGCAGATCGTGTTTGCGGGCAAGTCAAACGTCGGCAAGAGCTCGGTCATCAACAAGCTGCTGAACCGCAAGAATTTTGCGCGCGTGAGCGCGCAGCCGGGCAAGACCATCCACATCAATTATTTTATCATTGACAAAAAACTGTATCTGGTCGACCTGCCGGGCTACGGCTACGCGCGCGTATCCAAGGCAGAGCAGCAGCGCTGGGGTACGCTGATGGAGACCTATTTTGCGCTCGGCCTGCTGACACTCGGCGTGCAGATCGTGGACATCCGTCATAAGCCCACGTGTGACGATGTGACGATGGCGGAGTGGTTCCGCGCGTCGGGCAAGCCGTGGGTCGTGATCGCAAACAAGCTGGATAAGATCAAGAAAAGCCAGCTTGCGGGCAATCTGGCCGAGATCCGGCAGATGTTATTGCTGCCCGAGGAAGTGCCGGTCATCCCGTTCTCTGCGGAAAAGGGGGACGGGCGCGACGAGGTGCTGGCGCTGATGCTCGGCTATGCCGGGAAAGGAGAGGGCGAATGATGAACTTTCTGCGACGTTTCATGGCAGGCCGCTACGGCGGCGACCAACTGAACAATGCGCTGTTGGTGCTCAGCCTGCTGCTGATCCTGTTGGAGCGGTTTACGCACTGGCGCTGGATGACCATTCCGGTACTGGTTTTGCTCGTCCTGTGCTATTTCCGTGTGTTCTCCCGCAACATTCAGGCGAGGTACGCGGAAAACCAGCGCTTTTTGCGGTGGTGGGGGCAGATCGGCGTCCGTTTGCGCAATGCGGGCCTCCGTTTTCAGGACCGTAAAACGCACCGGTACTACAAATGTCCCCATTGCAAACAGCGTCTGCGCGTGCCGCGCGGCCGCGGCAAGATCAATATCACCTGCCCGCATTGCCGTACGCAATTCATCCGCAAGAGCTGACGCGGGAAAAAACAATATTCGTGCGGATAAAATGGCAGAAGATACTTGCATTTTTTCAAAAAAAAAGTATAATAGAATTACAAATACGAGCAGGGGGCGATTCCAATGACCGTAGATCTTTTAATCGGGAAAATCTACAACAAGCTGAGTAAGGCTGATCTGGCTGGAACGCAGGGCAAAGTTGCGGTTCAGTTTAATCTCACCGGCAAGGTGACGGGTGTGTTTTACATAGAGATTCTCAATGGCGTATTATCTGTGATGCCGTATGAGTATATCGACCGTGACGCATGCATTTCCGGTTCGCTGACCAATCTGGAGAAGATCCTGAGCGGTAAGCTGGTGCCGCAGGTTGCCATTGCGGAAGGCAAGATCAAGGTAGAAGGCAATGTAGATAAGGTGATGGCGCTGGCGGAGCTGCTCAAGTAACGTTGCGGCGTACAACCGTTTTCCGGTTTACTGATCCACCCGTCCCTGTGGGGCGGGTGGATTTTCCTGTTTTGGTGCAGATGGGGAAAAAGAAAGTTTTTTTGCAAAAAGATGTTGACAAAACAGGGGAAGGGTAGTATACTAACTAAGCTGCTTCCGAGAGGGAGCGGCGCGGGTCGAAAAAGAATGGAAAGAAACGAAAAAAGTTCTTGACAAACCGCTTC
>NZ_CALWUN010000029.1 GCF_944384735.1 uncultured Agathobaculum sp.
AATTTTCGCATGGCATAGCTGTCGTAAATGGCGTCCTCTACTCCCTCATCAGACAGGGTAAACCAACATTGCAGCAGATACATCCGCAGCATAATCTCAAGCTCAATGGGAGGACGGCCGCGCTTTCCGGATGGATAATGGGGCTCGATGAGCGATATCCACTCATCCCACGGGATGATCTCATCCATAATTTCCAGAAATTCTTCACGCCGCGTCTTTCTCTTGCGCTGGCTGTATTCGTAGTCGCTGAAACTTTGTTGTTTCATTCCGGCACACCACCTTTTGGCTTTTGACAATATTATACCATGCTTGGGATAACTTTGCATTAAATCAGGGGTTCCTTAGCACTGGCGCCCTGCACCGAATGCACCAGACCACTGTCCTTATCTACGCCGATATGAGCCTTATAGCCAAAGTGCCATGCATTGCCCTTTTTAACTGAATGTGCCTCCGGATCGCGTTGCTTTTCCCAGTTTTTTGTGGAAGAGGGCGCAGCAATCAGGGTGGAATCCACAATCGTCCCCTTTTTTAGCAGCAGTCCGCGCTCCTGCAGCAACCCTACCACTTGCGCAAACAGTTTTTCCTGTAGGTCGTGCTTGAGCAGCAGGTTTCGGAATCGGCCTGGCGTGTCGCCGTCAGGCACCTGGTTGCTGGATTCCACACCGCAAAAGTCCGAGGCTGCCCGGCTGTCCATCGCTTCCGCCACCGTTCCCTCATCCGATAGGTCATACAGGTTTTGCAGCATATACAGACGCAGCATCAGCTCCAGATCATAGGGCTTGTTTCCGCGCTCTCCTTTATAATAGCACGGCTGCACGATCCTGACCCATTCGCCCCACGGTATGATGCGATCCATCTTCGTCAAAAATTTTTTCTTTGTCCGTACCTGCGCCAGTTCGTCGCTCAGACCGGATAAACTCATCTGCTGTGCGGTGTTGCCTAAAGCCCCGCCGACCGGCGGGGCTTTACTTTCATAGTTGCTTTCATGCTTTGTATAGTGTGGTTCATATTTCGTTGAGAAGTCTTAAGGGAAACAAAATCCCTTATAATATCACGCTTCTCCAAAATCCAATTTCTGAAGGGAAATTGATGGGAAACGGGTGTTTTCGGAAAGTAAAAGTGATATTCTTCCTGTGTTTTTGTGGGCAGTATCAAGTTGAGGCTCGCCACGGCAAGGCTTTCGAGGGCCTGCTGGCGCGCTACTTCGGCTAATTTCAAACGCATACATGAGAAAGAGAGGGAACCGGCAAAGGCGGTTCCCTCTCTTTTGTCACAGCCGTGCGCGGCCTCAGCGGCGCGTCTTGTTCGCCCGGAACTGGCGCGACATGGTCTGCACGCCCTCGACCGCCAGCACGATCGACAGCAGGATCAGCAGCACGCCGAACGCGGTCTGCACATAGGGCGCCCAGTCCGCGCCGCCCGCGGTGATAACGGCCAGCTGTTCCTGCGTGTTGATGACGAGCGCCGAGATCGTGACAATCAGCATGAACACCATCGGGAAGAGGAACATCTTGTTGTTCCTGCCGATGCGGCCCAGCCAGGCCGCGACCGCCATCAGGCCGAGCGCCGCGAGCAGCTGATTGGCCGAGCCGAACAGCGACCACAGCTTTTCGTAGCCGTTCATGCCCAGCGCGATGCCGAGCACGACGGTGATCAGCGTGGCGACATAGGGGTTGGCCAGCACCTTTTTCCAGCCGGTAACCGTCTCGGGCGTTTCGCCCTTGGCGCCGTCCAGCCAGAACTCCTGAAACATGAAGCGGCCCAGACGGGTGGCGGTGTCCAGCGAGGTCAGGCAGAACGCCGAGTACGCCAGCACCAGCAGCGTGTACAGCACGTCATACACCGCGCCGCGGCTGCTGTCCAGCATGCCCGCGATGCCGCCGCCGAAGATCGCGGCCGCGCCGGTCAGCTGCGCCTCCGGGTGGGCGGCGTTCCAGCTGTACGCATAGGCGATGGCGCACAGCGCCAGGATAGCCAGCACGCACTCGAGCAGCATGCCGCCGTAGGCGATCGGCCGGGCGTCGGTCTCCTTATCGAGCTGCTTGGACGTCGTGCCCGAGGACACGAGCGAGTGGAAGCCCGAGATGGCGCCGCAGGCGATCGTCGTGAACAAAATCGGGAACATCGGGTACTGCGTCGTCTCGGCCTGCAGCAGCGGCAGACTGTCCATCGAGGGGCGCGCCACCACGACCGCAACCACCGCCAGCGCCAGCATGGCGTACAGCAGGAAGGACGACAGGTAATCGCGCGGCTGCAGCAGGATCCACACCGGCGTGACCGACGCGACGATGATGTACAGGCCGACGATCCACATCCAGGTGTCGGTCGAAAAATAGAGCGGGTGGAAATTCATGCCGATCACGATGACCGCCACGATCGCCGCCACGCCCAGCACGGTGGCAATGCCCATCGGCATGCTGCGGCGGTAGACCAGAAAGCCGAACACAATCGCGATGACGATGAACAGGATGGAAACCATCGCCACGCGCGCCTGGCTGACCGACGCGGCCATGTTGAGCGCGCCGCCCTCGTCATACACCGCGCCGAACGTGCCCGCCACGACCGACGAGAACGCCGCCACGACCAGGATGAGCGTCAGGTACGCAAAGCCGAGGAACAGGCGCTTGGCGCGCATGCTCAGGTTGACCGCGATGATCTCGCTGATCGAGCGCCCGCCGTGGCGCACCGACGCGACCAGCGCGCCGAAATCGTGCACGCCGCCGAAAAAGATGCCGCCCAGCACGACCCACAGCGCGCAGGCCAGCCAGCCGAAGCCGTAGGCCACGGCGTTGATCGGGCCGGTGATCGGGCTGGAGCCTGCGATCGACGAAAAGTGGTGCCCCATCAGGATGGGCGCCTTGGCCGGCACATAGTCGACGCCGTCCTCCATCGTGTGCGCCGGGGTGGGCTGGTCGTTTTCGCCGACGCCCCACTGGCGGCTCAGCCAGCGGCCGTAGAAAATGTAGCCCAGCAGCAGCGCCGCGACGCTACCGGCCAAGAGAATGAAACCATTCATAGAGTTTTTCCCCCCTTTGAAATATGTTTCCGGCTGCCGAAGTTGGCTTCGAGCGTCCGGCGGACGTCCCGCCCGTCCGGATTGGCATAAAACCGCCCCTGCGATGCGTCCATCGCCGCGATGCGGTACTCCATCCAGCCGTGCAGCCGGAACCGGTAATTTTTACGCAGGCGCGTGTGGCGCAGCAGCGCCGCCGCGTCCGGCGTGATGGTATCCGCCAGGATGACCAGCGTGACAAACGAGCACATGTGCTCCCGGTGCGGCCGCACGCGGGCCAGCCCCGCCCGCTGCGACAGCGCGACCTGCGCGCGCAGCGTGGCCGCGTCCAGCTGCCCGGTCACGAAAAAGTAGACGTATTCGTGCTGTTCGAAGGCGGAAAACACATGCCCGCGCGTCAGCAGGCGGTTTTCGTCCCGCAGGTAGAATTCCGCCGCCGCCGGGAAGCGGCCGCCCTCGACCTGCACCTCCCGCTCGACCGTATAATGATGGGAATACGCGGCGAGCAGCTGCTCCAACCGCCCCTGCAACGCTGTCTGCATGGCATGCTCCTTTGTCCGTGGTCTGAAACCGGTTACCGTCTGCTATTATACGCGCCCCGGCGCGAAAACGCAAATCGGTTTGTCCGGCGCGGGAGCAAACGGCGGGGCGGGCAGGGCGGGCCGCCGGTATCCGGCAGGGAGGGCCGCGCCCATCAAAAAAGCACATGCATCCACCATGCCATACCGCACGATTGCGATGAATTTGCCGTATTTTATCACAAAAGATAATATTTTTCCTTGACCTGACGCATCTTTTTGTATAAAATAAATAAGTCTCTTGTGTTGGCGGGAAATGGGGCTTGCCGACCGTCCGCCCGTGCAGGCAGCAAACAAAATGAAGGGATCGAATGTTGTGGACAAGAAAGAATTCCAACCCTATGTTCCTGCCGACAAAGTCATGCCCGAGTTTACCGTGGTATCCATCCTGTTGGGTGCCATCCTGGCGGTTGTCTTTGGCGGCGCGAACGCCTATCTGGGGCTGCGCGTTGGCATGACCGTATCGGCCTCCATCCCCGCGGCGGTTATCTCGATGGGCATTATCCGCAAGGTTTTGCGCCGGGACTCCATTCTGGAGAACAACATGGTGCAGACCATCGGCTCGGCCGGTGAATCGGTCGCGGCCGGCGCCATCTTCACCCTGCCCGCCCTGTTCATGTGGGCGAAGGAGGGCCTGTGCGATGTGCCGTCGCTGGTCGAGATCGGCCTGATCGCGCTGTGCGGCGGCGTGCTGGGCGTGCTGATGATGGTGCCCCTGCGCAGCGCGCTGATCGTCAAGGAGCACGGCGTGCTGGCCTACCCCGAGGGACAGGCCTGCGCCGAAGTGCTCATCGCCGGTGAAGAGGGCGGTTCCAAGGCGTCGACCGTATTCTCCGGCCTGTTCATTGCGGCCATCTATAAGTTCGTGGCCGACGGCCTGAAGATCTTCCCCAGCGAAATCACCTATGACATCTCTGCCTATAAGGGCTCGGGCGTCGGCATCGACGTGCTGCCCGCGCTGGCCGGCGTCGGCTACATCTGCGGCGCCCGGGTATCTTCCTACCTGTTTGCCGGCGGCGTGCTGGGCTGGCTGGTCATCATGCCGCTCATGTGCCTGTTCGGCGGGGACGCTATCCTGTTCCCGGTCACCGATATGACCATCAACCAGCAGATTGCTGAAAGCGGCGTTTCCGCGCTGTGGGGCAACTACCTGCGTTACATCGGCGCCGGCGCCGTGGCCTGCGGCGGCGTGCTGAGCCTGATCAAGTCGCTGCCCATGATCATCCGCACATTCAGGGAGTCGATGAGCGTTTACGGCAAGGGGCGGGAAGCCAGCACATTGCGCACCGAGCAGGATATCCCGATGCGCAGCGTACTGATCGGCGTGCTGATCGTGGCGCTGGCCCTGTGGCTGATCCCCGCGATCCCGCTGAACTTCTTCACCGCGCTGATCGTTATTGTTTTCGGCTTCTTCTTTGCGACCGTTTCGTCCCGCATGGTCGGCCTGATCGGTTCGTCCAACAACCCGGTTTCGGGCATGGCGATCGCAACGCTGCTGATCTCCACCATCCTGCTCAAGTCGACCGGTACGGTCGGTGCGGAAGGCATGACGGCGGCGATTGTCATCGGCGGCATCATCTGCGTTATCGCAGCCATCGCCGGCGATACCTCGCAGGATCTGAAAACCGG
Source organism: uncultured Agathobaculum sp. (assembly GCF_944384735.1). Classification (GTDB taxonomy): domain Bacteria; phylum Bacillota; class Clostridia; order Oscillospirales; family Butyricicoccaceae; genus Agathobaculum. The sequence continues at coordinate 5,221 of NZ_CALWUN010000029.1, forward strand.
CTTCCTGGTCGGCTCCACCCCGAGGAAGCAGCAGATCGGCGAGCTGATCGGTGTCGCGGTGTCGGCCGTCGCCATCGGCGGCATCCTGTATCTGCTGTCCATGTCATGGGGCGGCTATGGTACGGACGCCCTGCCTGCGCCGCAGGCCGTGCTGATGAAGATGATCGTCGAAGGCGTCATGGGCGGCAACCTGCCTTGGAACCTTGTTTTTGCCGGCATCTTTGTGGCGTTGGTCATCGAGATTCTGGGGCTGCCGGTCCTGCCGATCGCACTCGGCCTGTACCTGCCCATCTACCTTTCCGTGCCGATCATGCTGGGCGGCGTGCTGCGCTGGTTCCTTGACAGGCGCAAGTACCGCGACGAAAAGGAAAAGAATACGGTCATCCAGTCGGGTATCCTGTATTCCTCCGGCCTGATCGCGGGCGAAGGCATTGTCGGCATCCTGCTGGCCATACTTGCCGTCATCCCGATGGGCGCGGGCAGCAACGTCGGCGCGTTCATCGATATCAGCGAATCGTTCAGCATCGGCCGGATCGGCGGCCTGATCGTGTTCGCGGTGCTGCTGCTGAGCGTGTACCTCTTTGCCACCAAGGAGCAGAAGAAGGCCAAGTAAAAACATTTTCCGGAACAGGGCTGTATCCTTTGGCATGCAGCCCTGTTCCAGCATGACAGGAGGACAGAACGGCATGGCAAAAAAGCCGCAAAACTATCTGGATTTCGTCCCGGTGGTCAACCCGCAGAACGGCTGGACGGAGGACGATCAGGGGACCGTCACGATCGACATGGTGCACCGCGGCTTTTATGCGCGCATTGCCCAGCGGTTTTTCCACACGCCCCGCGTCAGCCATATCAAGCTGGACACATACGGCAGCTTCCTGTGGAAGGAGATCGACGGCGTCCGGACGGTCGGCGACCTGGCGGCGCGCATGAAGGCGCAGTTCGGGGAACAGGCCGAACCGCTTTACGACCGGCTGGTCAAGTATATGCAGATCCTGCACAACAACCGCTTCATCCTGTTCCGCAGAAAGGACAAGGGCGCGGCATGACGGCAGGACAGATGATTTTGGGCATACTGCTGTTTGCCGCAGCCACCGCGATATTGTATGTCTGGGGCCTGCGCAAAAGCATGACCCAGGCGGCCGACCTGGAGCAGGCGCTGCTGCACAAATGCGCGGCCCGTGTGCTCGCATACCTCAGGCAGCACCCCTCCATCAGCCAGAAGGAGATCGCGCGACAGATCCAAACGGTCAAAGCCGGGCAGTTCTGGTCCCGCAGGCAGGTGCAGGTGCAGGATGCGTCCGCCTTTGCCAAAAGGCTGACCCAATATATGCTGGAGCAGCAGCTGCTCGAGCCGGACGGCAATGCCCGCTACAAACGCAAACCATAACCGTTTTGACAAAGGAGTATCGTATCATGGATGTACTGGCACAATTGGAGCCGCAAAGCGTATTCCGCTTTTTTGAGCAGATGTGCGCCATCCCGCACGGCTCGGGCAACACCAAGGCCGTCAGCGACTGGTGCGCGGACTTTGCCCGCGCGCGCGGGCTGGAATACCATCAGGACGCCGATAACAATATCATCATCATCAAAGGGGCGACGCCCGGCTATGAGCAGGCGGAGCCGGTCATTTTGCAGGGCCATCTGGACATGGTGTGCGAAAAGGAGCCCGGCTGCGCCAAGGATATGGAAAAGGAAGGCGTGGAGCTGGAAGTAGACGGCGACTGGGTCCGCGCCAAGGGCACCACGCTGGGCGGCGACGACGGCATTGCGGTCGCGATGGCGCTGGCCGTGCTGGACGCCGAGGACATTGCGCACCCGCGCGTGGAAGCCGTATTCACCACCGACGAGGAGACCGGCCTGCTGGGCGCAGCCTCGATCGACACCAGCCCGCTCCGGGGCCGCCGGATGATCAACATGGACTCGGAAGCCGAGGGCGTGTTTACCGTCAGCTGCGCGGGCGGCAACACCACCAGCTGCATGCTGCCGCTCGGCCGCGAGGACTTTGCCGGGTGCGGCCTGCGCATCACGGTCGGCGGGCTGACCGGCGGCCACTCGGGCGCGGAGATCGACAAGGGCCGCGCCAACGCCAACATGCTGATGGGGCGCGTGCTGCAGGCCGTCGATGCGCGCACCGGGCTGCGCATCGTATCGGTCAGCGGCGGGCTGAAGAACAACGCCATCCCGGTCGAATCGGTGGCGGACGTTGTGGTGGCAGACGAAGCGGCCGCACGCGAGACGGTTGCCCGGATGCACGATACGCTCCGCGCCGAATACCGTCTGCCCGACCCCGGCCTGTTCGTCTCCGTGCAGGCCGAAGGGGCGCCGCAGCCCGCCATGGATGCCGCGACTACCGGCAAGGTCATCTGCATGCTGACCTGCCTGCCCAACGGCATACAGGCCATGAGCGCCGATATCCCCGGGCTGGTGCAGACCTCGCTCAACCTGGGCATCCTGACCACGACAGGGCAAGAGCTGTGCGCGGTGTTCAGCCTGCGCAGCTCGCTCGACTCCCAAAAGGAAATGCTCAAGCGCCGCATGGCCTGCCTGATGGCGCAGCTGGGCGGCCGCGTGGCATTCGAAGGCGAATACACCGGCTGGCAGTATCAGGAGCACTCGCCGCTGCGCGAGCTGATGGCCGAGGTGTTCACCGAGCAGTACGGCAAGCCGCCCAAAATCGAAGCCATCCACGCCGGTCTGGAATGCGGCCTGTTTGCCGGGAAAATACCCGGTCTGGACTGCGTTTCCATCGGCCCCGACCTGTTGGAGATCCACACGCCCCGCGAGCGCATGAGCATCGCTTCGGTGCAGCGTGTGTGGAAGATGCTGCTGGAGGTGCTCAAACGGGCGGGATAAGTCCGTCCCGGCAGCGGTCGAAACGGTTTCGACTACCCCAGACAAACAAAGGGACGCCGCGCAAGCGGCGTCCCTTTGTTTGCCGATAAAGTGCCCGCGCCGCAGGCCGTATTCCCTTGGCTGCGGCTGCGCCCTCGGATTTTATTATGTGATGCCGCTATTCTCCGGGCAGTGGCACGGCGCAAAGACTTTTCGACGGCCGGAAGGGGAAAAAGGCAGGCGCGCGGCCCCCGGTTACCCGGATGCCGCGCGCCCCGCCGCCGTTGTGGATCAGCCCTGGTTGGCCATGGACTGCTCGTAGGATTCGATCATCTTCTTGACCATCTGGCCGCCGATCGAGCCTGCCTGACGGGAGGTCAGGTCGCCGTTATACCCCTGCTTCAGGTTGACGCCAACCTCCCTTGGTGTACCCCTGCCATCTTAACATGCTGTTTTGGCAGCGTTTGATCAGAAATTGCAGGGTGCTTGCAGCGCCGGCTGGTTTGCCGCATCGAGCGCGCCGATAAAGCGGTAGCAGATGCGGATATCCTGCCGGTAGGGCGTGTTGCGGTGGGTCGCTTTGCGCAGGCCGTTCTCGAACTGCTTGGGGCCGACCTCGATGCGCTCGACAAAGGTCAGCAGGGTCTCGCGGTCGAGCACGTCGATGCGACTGCACTGCTTGGCCAGCGCAAAGAAGCGGCGGAAGCGGGCGGCAACGTCCGCCGTGGCAGGCGCCTGCTGCGTCAACGTGTCGATCACCGCCTTGTGCGCGGCGGACTCCTGCTCAAGCGCCTGCACCATGCGGGCAAGGCGGTCGTCGTCCAGCCTGCCCTCGGCGTTGTCCGTGTACAGCTTGGTCACGATCCGGTCGATCGTCAGCAGGCGGGCCTGCGCCTGCTGCAAGCGGGCCTGCCGCGCAGCCGCCTCGGACGCGCCCTGTTCTTGTTCTGCCGTCGCGCGGGCGAGCGCTTCGGCCTGCGCGTCATCGAGCGCGAGCAGCTCGTTCAAGTCGCGTCGGACGACCTCGGCCAGATCGGCGTACTTGATGCGCACGCCGTCGCAGCGGTTGGCGATGTCGCCGCGCTGGTGCGTGCAGGACAGATACCAGTACTTTTCACGCTCGCCCTTGTACACCGTGCCGCACGAGCAGAGCGCGTGCCCGCAGCGCGCGCAGAACACCAGCCCGGCGAAGATACTCTTCCGGATCCCGCCGGTGGGCTGGGCGGGACGCCGGCCGCGGCCCAGGTTGCGCTGTGCCTGATCAAAAAGCGCCTGCCCGACCAGCGGGGGGTGGGTGTCGTGCGTGACCGCCCAGTCGCTGGGCGGCACGGCGACCTTCTTTTTGGACTTGACGCTGACCTTGCGGCTTTTGCCCAGCAGTGTGTGCCCGAGGTAGACCGGGTTTTTCAGCATGCGCTTGACCGTGGTGTAGTTCCACAGGTCGGACGCGCGCGCCGCGCCCCCGGGACTGAAATCGTCGCGGAACAGCACGCGGTACTTGAGCGGCGGGATGACGCCGTCGGCGTTCAGGTCGAGCGCGATCTTGCGCGAGGAGTCGCCTGCGGCCGCCCGCTCGAAGATGCGGCGCACGATGGGCGCGGTCTGTTCATCGGGGCGCAGCCGGTTCTTGTCCGCCGGGTCCTTGCGGTAGCCGTAGGGCGGGCAGGCGCAGTACTGTCCGTTCTCCCGCTTGCTGCGCAGCACCTCCTTGACCTTGCGCGAACCGTCGCGCAGGTAGACCTCGTTCATGGCGAACTGGAACGGCGCCATGACGTTGTCGTGCGCGGTGTCGAAGTTGTCCGCAATGGTCAGGTAACGGATGCCGCGCTCGGGGAAGAACTGCTCGGCGTAGTAGCTGGCCTCGCGCATGTCGCGTCCCAGCCGGGACAGGTCCTTGGTGATGACCATATTGGCCTTGCCGTCGGCCAGCTGCCGCAGCATCTGCTGGAATGCCGGGCGGTCGAAATTGCCGCCCGAGTAGCCGTCGTCGACGAACTCACGCACCAGCGTCAGCCCGTGGCGGCGGCAGTGGTCCTGGATGATCTGTCTTTGGTTTGCGATACTGGCGGATTCGCCGCTGTGCGCCTCCTCGTTGGAAAGCCGCAGATAGGCGAATACCAGCATTCGGTTACCGGTCCTCATGGGTTTAGCTCCTTTCAGAACCGGCTCACAAATGGATTATACCGCAGTACCGATTCCGCCGTCAATGGGTGATGCTGTGTCTGCTGCCTGCAGGATGCGCTGCCGGAGCAGGTCGCCGACTGGGCAGCGGCCGGCATAGGTGCGGGTAACCCGAAAGGTGCCGGCGCCCAGCCGGGTTTCCGTCCCCCGCGCGCCGGGCGGGGGAGGCGGCGGGGAAATGCGTCCCGGGATGTTCATGGATACCCCTCCTCATAGCATATGGTTGACTGTTTGAGGTGGATTTATGCGGATGGATATCGGAATGGTGCGGTGCGCTGCGCAAAAAAACAGCAAGGCCCGCCGACCGATCGGTCGGCGGGCTTTGCTGTGTCCGTCCGGGCGCCATGATGGCAGTTTGCGCGCTGCGGCCCTTTACAGGGGCGCGGCCTACCGGCCCTGCAGCAGCAGGACGGCCGCGAGCGCGAGCAGCAAGACGGTCAGCGCGCGCAGCACGCGCAGGGCGCGCTGCTTTTTCCGGCTTTCCGTCTGCCAGCCGCCCGGCGGGGGCGGCAGCTCCTCGATTTTTTCCGTGCCGTCCGGCTTATGGCCGACCAGCTTGACATGGCAGGTGTTGCAGGCGGTAAAACCCGCGCGGAATTCCGCCCCGCATTTGGGACACCACGGCATGCGCGTTCCCCCTTTCAGATGGCCACGAAATAGAGCAGCACGAGCGCTGCGACGATCACGCCGAGCACGACGGGCAGCAGCCGGAACGAAGCGTTGTCCTCCACCGGCTGCGGCGGCGTTTCCAGCGCCTGCTGCTCGGCCAGCCGCGCCAGCTCGTCCTCGTCGACCGGCTGCGCCGTCAGGTCGTGCTTCATCTCGTCGATCAGCGCGCGCGCCTGCGCGGTCTGGCCGGCGTCGACCAGGATCTCCACGCCGAAGCGTGCGTCCGCGCCCGCATAGGCTTGGATCTGCCGGAACGCTGCCGGGCGGTCGATGCTCACAATGCCGTGGCCGCGCAGCAGGTCGCAGACCGTTTCGGCCTCCAGTCGGTTTTGGGCAATGTAGACCGCGATCGGTTTCTCCATGCCGTCCGGCAGGACAGAGCCCGCCTGCGCGGGCGGCGCATCGTCCGCGGGCAGCGTGTCGACCAACGGCACATGGCAGGTGTTACATTGGGTGAAGCCCTCCCGGTATTCCGCTTTGCACTTGGGGCACCAGGGCATGATGGATCGCCTCCTTACCTGCCGATTATATCACACCCGGCCTGCTCTTTCCAGATGAAAATGGGCAGGGGCGGGTCGTGGCGGCGGTTGAGCCAATCACAGGCCAGAACAGTGAACGCCCGGTCATTTAACGATTTCAGGTGTTGTAAAATGGCGTTTTTCTCATCGTATCCATTCTCTTTGCCGTAATAGAGTGCGAGCGCCATCACGCCGCCCGGCTTGAGAAGCGCCAGCCCCGCGTCGATGGCAGGCAGCGAGGTGGCGGCTGTGGTAAAGATTTTCGGGTCGCCGCCGGGCAGGCGGCCGAAGTTAAAGACGATGCAGTCGACGGTTCCGGGCGCGGCGTAGCGCGCCATGTTGGCGTGGCTGTCCAGCACGACCTCGGCGCGCAGCCCTTCTGCGGCCAGCAGCGCGCGCGTCTGCGCGACCGCCGCGGGCTGGATATCCAACGCGACCACGCGCCCTGTCGGCCCGGCCAGACGGCACAGCAGCGCGGTGTCGCGCCCCTTGCCCGCCGTCGCGTCGATGCAGCAGGCGCCCGGCCTGACCTGCCGCCGCAGCAGGTCGTGCACCACGTCCAGCGTATTCATGCGCGCACCCCGCCCGCGCCGCTCACGGCGAAACGATGTGGCCGTCGGTCGCCAGCACGACGACCTGCCACGGCAGGTACTTGCCGCTCGCGTGCAGCGCGGTGCGCACCGCGCGTTCGAGCGCGCCGCAGCACGGCACATCCATGCGCACGACTGTGACGCTCTGCACGTCGTTGTCGCGCAGGATGGCCGTCAGCTTTTCGGTGTAGTCGACCGTGTCCAGCTTGGGGCAGCCGATGAGCGTGACCTTGTTGCGCATGAAATCCTGATGGAAGCCCGCGTAGGCGTAGGCCGTGCAGTCGGCCGCGACCAGCAGGTTGGCCCCGTTGAAGTAGGCGCCGTTGACCGGCGCGAGCTGGAGCTGCACCGGCCACTGGCGCAGCTCGGGCTCCAGCTTGACCTTGGCGCCCGGCGCGCCGGCTGCGCGCTCGATCTCGCACGGCACACTGCCCGGACAGCCGCAGTCGGGCGCCTGCGCGGCCAGCTTCTGCTGCTGGTTGGCCTTGACCGCCGCCTCGTCATAGGCCGCGGCCTCGCGCTCGACAAAGGTGATCGCGCCCGTCGGGCAGACCGGCAGGCAGTCGCCCAGCCCGTCGCAGTAGTCGTCGCGCAGCAGCTTGGCCTTGCCGTCGACCAGCCCGATGGCGTTTTCGTGGCATGCATGGGTGCACAGACCGCAGCCGTTGCATTTTTCCGCGTCGATTTCAATGATTTTGCGTATCATAAACAGATCGTCCCTCCGTGTTTTCTGGATTGTCTTTATTGTACCACACCGGCGGCGTGTTGTCTGTTGTTTTCCCAACAGAACAGCCGGGCGCGGCCAAAAACATCCCGCTGTGGCCGTCCTTGGCGGGTCCGCCGGGGACGGCTGCAAACCTGACGCGCGGGGCTGCGGGGACAGGCGCCGCGCCATAAAGCAACAAGATCCGGGGGCATGTCCCCCGGATCCTGGCGTTGGCCCGCGCCATGCGGCGCAAAGCCGGGGCATGCCCCCGGCAGCTTGTTGAAATGGGTGGGCGTGACGGGGCAGGCCCGGTCACTGGTACGCCGTAACCTGCTGCTCGGTGATCTCCCCGAGCAGGCTGTCCCAGTCGGTCGTGCCGCCGGCGTCCTCTGCCGGTTCGGTGCCGCTGTAATATACCCGCACGCACTGTGTGGGCTGTCTGTCCGGCAGGAAGTGGTGCAGCAGGCGGTCGCTGGCCTCGTTGACGCAGGTGAACAGCACGTTGGTCTCAGGCGGGCAGGTTTCTGCCGCCTTGTGGAACGCCAGCGACAGCAGGCCGACCAGCATGCGCGAGCTGCCCGCCGTGCGCAGCCATGTCCACAGGTTCTCCATCGTGCCTTCCTCCGGCTGGCCGAGCAGGAACATTGCCTCGAAGCCCTGCGCGCCGCGTGCGACAAAGCTGTACGCGGGCGCACACTCCTGCAGCACGACGGGCGACACGCCCATCTTGCCCAGATATGCGGCCAACTCCCCCCGCTCCATGCGGGAGAGCGCCGCCACGCTGACGAAGTGGGGGCTTTCCACCGGCTGCGCCAGCATTGGGTGGGCGAGCAGCTCATCCAGCCGGGCGGTATAGGCGTAGTGCATCTCCTGCAAGGAAAAGCCGTTGAGCTCCAGCAGATTGCCCAGCGCCTGCCAGTCCGCGGGCGGCAGCGCGCAGGAAACGCGCAGGCCGGGGATCTTTGCCTTGTCCAGCATCCCGATTGCGGAGCCGAGCAGCTCGCTGGCCACGCCCCGGCGCAGGCAGGACGGCGAAACGCCGATGCTGAGCAGCGCAGCCTCGTCCACCGCCGGGTCGATCACCGCCGCGCCCACGACTTGCCGGTCGCGATCCACCGCGGCCAGATACCAGAACTGCCCGCGGTCAGGCAGTTCCCACACGCCCGGGCGGATGAACGGGCGCAGCCCGTCCGCCTGACTGCCCGGCACCGCATAGATATCCAGTTGCATCGTTTTCCCCCCTTACCGACGGTCATTCCACAGAGGCGATAGGGTGCGGTACCGTTTCGGCGTAGACACGCCAGCCCTGCCCGTCGCCCGCTTTTTTCTCCACCTTGAACACGAGGAGCTGCGTGTCGGGCGCGATGATCACGGTGTTCCGGTTGCGGTTCATGCGCTGGTTGATCGGCGTGCCGCCGAGGGGGAGGGCCTGTGTGCCCTTGCGCGCCAGAATGATCATTTCCACATCCTTCTCACCCTGCAGTGGGAACATGGAAGCGTCGACGATCTCCCGCGTAGCGATGTGGCGTTCGTCGCTATCGGCATGCTGCCATTTTTGCAGCGTGGCCTCGCCATCCCCCTCCATGTTGAAGTCGAGCATGTTGTTGAAGGCTTCCATCGACACTTTCTTATGTAACACCATGTCATAAGGCAGCTTGGCCATTTTAAGCCCCTTAACCAGCGCCTCGGCCTGCTTGGGGATGCCGTTATAGTGGATTTTTTGTTGCAGATGCTCATCCAGCATGTGCAGGTTTTCCTTACCGCGCAGGTAGCCGTTGACCTGCTCGGCATAGTTGAAGTGTCCCTCCTCATGTTCAAACTCGGAGGCCATGCCGAATATTTGCAGCGGGAAGAAGAAATCCTTGTTGAACTCATCGTGCGTTGTGATGAGCCGCGCCCATGCGTCGAAAAAGCGGGCGTTGCGATGGTAGATACGGGCGCGCTGCCGTTCGGTTTGGTTCAGATGCGCATCCATCCGCTCGGCGAGCGTGGCGTATTCCTCATCCCAATCCTCGTTGTCCGGCTGCCGCATACGCAGCATAGAGCGCGCCGCATTGCGCGCGATGGCCAGCTTTTTGTTCCACGAATTCTGCCGGTACTGATGGTAACGGCGGCGGATCTTGCCCATGGCCGCCAGCTCCTGCGGGTTGTAAATGCGGAACGCCGGATCCTGCTGCGGCATCATCCGCTCGACCGCGCGCTCGATCTCCTCGTTCTCGATCTCCTGCTGCCGGATCTCCTCCATCGCCTGCTCGACCTCCTGCTCCACGCGGGCCAGCATGCGGGCCTGCACCGTCTGCCCGCCGATCTCGACCGGCTCCTGCGGTGCTTCGTCCGGCAGCGGCGCCCGGCGCTGGACGGGCTGCTGCTCCTGCTGCAGGAGGGCCTCCACGGGCGGCAGGCCGTCCGCCTGCTGCCGCTGCTCCTGCTGCACTTGCTGGAACAACTGCTGCTGTTCCTCTTTCTGTAATTTCATCTGGTCGGTCTGACCCATGCTGTAACACTCCTTTATGGTATCCTATTGCGCAGCCGCGCTTATTTATCCTGGAATAATCCTATTATATAACAAGTCCGCCTGTTTGCCGTTAAAGATTTGGCAAATAATTTGTGGCAAAATGCACAAATAAGATATATCCTTTTTGGAGGACGTGATAGATGTGGTAACAATCCGGAAAAATCCCGGCTGCGTCTGTCACAAATCCGCACGCCCATCCGTTATAACGGGTGAACATGTTGCTGAGGAAAGGGGGCGCCGCCATGGACGCACGCCCGCTCGACGAGCGCTTTGCCGCGGGCAGCGAAGCCGCACTGGCAGACGCCATCGCGCTGTACGGCCAGCCGCTGCTGCGGTATTGCCACCATATCCTGTGTGATTACCACGAGGCGCAGGACGCTGTGCAGACCACGTTTATCAAAGCATACGACAACCACCACCGGTTCCGTCCGGGGACAAGCCTGAGCGCGTGGCTGTACCGTCTGGCGTACACCACCTGCGTCGACCAGCTGCGCCGCCGCAAGCGGCAGCTGCTGTCGCCGCCGCCCGTTTCGGCCGACCCGGACTACATCGGGGACGACCTGCGCCGCGCGCTGGGCACGCTGTCGCCCGAGCAGCGCGCGCTGGTATACAGCCGCGTCATCGAGCAGCGCAGCTTTGACGCGCTGGCCGTCATCTACGGCAAACCGGCCGCGACCCTGCGCAAGCGCTACGAGCGCGCCCGCAAAAAGCTGGCGCAGGCGCTGGAGGACACGCCAACGGGAAGGAGGAACCGCGATTATGCATCTCACACCGGATGATATGCGCATTCGGCAGGCGCTCGAGCAGGTCGAGACGCCCATGTACGATATTGCCGCCGCCGTGCGCGAGCAGCGCGCCCGGCGCGGGCGCCGGATGCCGCTGCGCCGTACGCCGCGCATGCTGGCGGCGCTGGCCGCCGCCCTGCTGCTGACCGCCACCGCCGCCGCGGCCGCCGTGCAGTTGTCCGGCGGCTGGGCTGCGCTGTTCGGGCGGGGCGTCGTTGTGCCCGCCGGGCTGGCCACCCCGGTCTACCAGACGCAAACGGTCGATGGCTGCGCGGTCACGCTCGAGGACGCCATCGTCACCGACGGCAGCGTCGCCGTGCTGTACGCGCTCCGGGCTGTCAGCGGCGCTGACCTGTACACCGACAACTCGACCACCCTGCTGGGCAATGCCTCGCTGCTGCTGGATGGCTCGGAGGAGCCCTGCGTTGGCTCCACCGGCACGGGCACGTTTGACAGCAGCGACCCCGGCGTGCAGTATTTCTTCGATACCTTCACGCTGACCGAGGACCCCAGCGACCGCACGCTGACGCTCGAGATCGGCGCGGCCTCACTGCTGGAGTACACCGCGCCGCAGGCCGCGCCCGCCGACCTTGCCGCGGTCTATGCCTCGCACCCGGTCGCGCACGCGGCGGACGACGACGGCAGCACCCGGCTTGCCGCCCTGCGCCAGCAGGACTGCGCGGACACCGTGCTGCCGCGGGCGTACCAGTCGCCCGCCATCCGGCTGGCCGGCGTGTCCACCGAGCAGGGCGCGCTGTGCGTGGCGCTGGCCATGCCGGCCTGCGACGGCTTTGACGGCGAGGCGGCGCAGGTCGACGCACTGCGCGACATCCGCACCGGGCAGGTGTACTACGGCGCGGTCCATACATACAGCGGGGCGGCTCAGGGCATCGACCTGTGCCAGACCCGCTTTGACGGGCTGGACGCGGACGACCTGCCGTATCTGGAAATGCAGGTCAGCTACCGCCGCAGCACACCGCTGACCGGCAAGGGCTGGTCGTTTACCTTCCGCGCGCCCAGCGTGCCGACGCTGACGCGCGCGCTTGCGCTGGACGGCGGGGAAGGGATGCAGATACAGCAGATGACCGTTTCGCCGCTCGGCGTGACGCTGGCCGGCACGCAGCCCATGCCCGACAGTACAGACAGCCGCGCGTTTGACAACGCGCGCGACCCGGACGTGACGCTGCTGCTGCGCGACGGCGCCGCCGTGCAGACCGAGGCGCGCGGCTGGTCGCACAGCTACGGCGACGGCGACACGGCGGAATTTTCCATCGAGTATGCGTTTGTCACCGGCGCGGACAGCCGCCGCTTCCTGCAAACCGGGTCGATCGCCGCCGTGCGCATCGACGGCGAGACCATCACGATAGAGCAGTAGAAAGCCCCGTGGGGGCGCGACCGGGCCGGGCAGTGTGGGGCTGCCCGGCCCGGTCGCCTTGTGTCCCGGCGGCGGCGCTGGGACGGTGCAGTTTTTGTGGTTTTGCGGGTATGTTTTGCACATCGCACGGGTGCGTGTTGGGTATTTTTGTGCATAGGACACAAGAAAAACGCGGCGCGCCCCGCGCCCGGCTTCAAAATGATGAAAAACGCCGGACAGGGCAAAAAACTCTTTCCTTTCCATGGTTTTATGCTATAATGTTACCAGAAACGAATTTCAGCGTTTATAATGGAGGTAAAGTACTATGACCAGAGGTATCCGCGTAAAAAATACGGACGATATCCAGAAGATCAATAAGATCGTCACCAAATACGGCTTTGATATCTGGATCCATGGCAAGAGCGGTATGGTGGACGCCAAGAGCCTGCTGGGCATGTTCCTGCTGTCGCTCAACGAGCCGCTGCAGATCGTGCTCGAGGACGACGTCGACGCGACCGCGCTGTTCAAGGATCTGGAGGATTATCTGGAGATCGAGGACGAGGACTGAGCGTCCGCGCCCCATCGCCGCAAAACGCACCGAGACCGCTGCCGGTTCCGGTGCGTTTTTTTGCCGCAGGGCAGGGCGACAGACTGGCATTATGAAAAATGCAGGAACTGGCGCTTTCGCTGGGGTCAATGGCGGGGTATAATGGAGTCCGTCACAAAGCAAACCCAAAGGAAGGCGGAACCGATATGGCAAACAACAGGACGAGGACGGTCGTCACGGCGGCGCTGCTGGCGGCGCTGACCACGGCGGCGACCATGGTTATCAAAATCCCCACCCCGACGCAGGGCTACATCCATCTGGGCGACGGCATGGTGCTGCTGTGCGGCATCCTGCTCGGGCCGGGGCTGGGCGCGGCGGCGGCGGGCGTCGGTTCGATGCTGGCCGACCTGTTCGGCGGCTACATGGCGTGGGTGCCGGGCACGTTCGCCATCAAGGCGCTGACCGCGCTGGCCGGCGGCTGGCTGTACCACCACATGGCCGGGCACGGCAGGCTGCCCGTGGCGCTGCGCGTGGCGCTGTGCGGCATCCCGGCGGAGGCCGTCATGGTGGCAGGCTATTATTTGTATGAACTGGGCATGCAGGTGCTGGCAGGCAGCGCGGTGCAGGCGGCGGGCGTGGCCGTGCTGGCCGGCGTGCCGTTCAACGTGGTGCAGGGGCTGGCGGGCGTGATCGTGTGCGCCGTGCTGCTGCCCGTGCTCGCCCGCGCGGGCGGGGACGTGGGCGCGCGCATCCGCGCGTAACCGTGCCAGTGCAAAAAAACGAGCCGTTTTTCGGCTCGTTTTTTTATGCCAGCGCAAGGTATTGCTGCGGGTCGACCTTTTCGTCGCCCACATGCACCTCGAAATGCAGGTGCGGGCCGGTCGAGTTGCCCGTGTTGCCGGACAGCGCGATCTTGTCGCCCTTGGCCACGATGTCGCCGACCGACACCAGCAGCGTGGAATTGTGCCCGTAAAGCGTTTTCAGGCCGTTCTGGTGGTCGAGGATGATATAGTTGCCGTAGCCGTTGCCCGAGTCCTCGGCGACGATGACCTTGCCGTTGTCCGCGGCGTAAACCGGCGTGCCTTCGGCGACCGCAAGGTCGACGCCGCTGTGCAGCTTGCCCCAGCGCCATTTGAAGCCCGAGGTGAAGGTGTAGCCGTAGACCGGCAGCGTAAACTCGCCCGTGCCGATGCCGACGTTGCGCGTGCCGACCTCGATGATCTCGTCGGTGGCCTCGCTCAGCACGGTGCGCTCGAGGATGGTGCGGCCATGCTCCTGCCCGTCGACCGTCTGGATCTCGGCCGTGACGACCGCCTCGCCTTCGCTGCCCGCCTGCAGCGTGGCGCGGTAGGTCTGGTCAAGCTGGTCGTTTTCCTGCGTGATGGTCTCGTAGGGGATGGTTTCGGTGTAGGTCACCGCGCGGGTCGAGGTCACGTCCAGTCGGGGCGCGAGGTCGTTGTACAGCGTGCCCAGGTCGTCGGTCAGGCTGGTCTGCGCGACCACGCTGTCGACGCGCACCGGCTGCAAAAAGTCGGTGTTTTCGTCGGCGGCGGTCGTGTACTGGGCTTTGATCCGGTCGAGCAGCGCCTGCGCGTCGTCCGCCGTGCGGCATACGCCCGCCTGCTCGCCGCCCACCGATATGACCGCCAGCGTGTCCAGTTCGCCGCTGGCCTCGATCAGGTCGTCGGTCAGCTGCTCGCCCGTCAGGAACTGCGAGGCGGTGGCGCGCAGCGTGCGCGTTTCCAGCTCGACCGGCAGCGTGTAGTCCGCGCCCGCCAGCGACGAGGCCGACTGCTCGATTTCACTGACCGCGGCGGCCAGCGTGTCCGGGCTGTCGACCAGGCCGAGCGGGCAGCCGTTGGCGTAGACCATCGTGCCGCGCTGCGTCAGCAGCGCGCCCGGCACGGCCAGCAGCGGCACGAACACGGCCGCCGCACAGGCCGCGCGGCGCCGTCCGATGCCGCGCGCCGCACCGCCCAGCCACCGCCACAGCGGCAGCGCGTAAATGGCGCAGATCAGCCGGTCGAGCAGCAGCACGGTATGCGCCAACACATACAGCAGGCCGGAAAACAGCCCGAAAACAAAAGAAAACAGATTTCGCATGACGGTAGTATGGCCGGCTTGCGCCCGCCATATTCCCTCCTTTCAGCATCCAAAGGTTACAGTTTGGTAACAATGGATAGCTTACGCAGTTAGGAGGGCGAAGTCATGCGAAACCTGTCGTCAGGCACGCATTTTTTTATTTCTTGACCGGTTCGCCAGTGAAATCCGTGGGGAAAAACAGCGGATCGAGCGGTTTTTGCTGGTAATGGCGGCGCAGCACGGCGCGCTGGAGCGACACGGCCAGCGGCACGGCAGCGTCGAACAGATCGCAGAACGAGTCGGTGCGCTCCTCGCCGCGCATCACCCACGGCCGGTGCTCCTGGTTGGCGCAGTCGGCCGCGAGCGGCTCGGCCGGGCGGATCAGCGAGGAGGCCAGCCCGGATTTGCCCATCAGGTGCTCGAAGTGCTGCAACCTGCTGCGCAGATGGCTGCCGCTGTGGATCAGGCGCAGCACGCGGCGCATATCGTGCAGCGCGCGGTAGACCACGGCGGGCGACAGGCGCACGCCGGCCGTCTCGCGCACCGCGCGGGACAGCGTGCGGGACAGCACGGTGCACTCGGCGGCGTTCGGGTCGAGCAGGCGGTAGGCCTCGTACCCGGACGGGTCGGCCGAGATATAGCACGAGATCAGGATGCCGTCGATGTCGCTTTCGGCCAGCTTGCGCCGCGCCTCGGCCGAAAAGCCGGGCATGTAAAGCGCAAGGCGGTCGGCCTGCGCGTCCAGAAAGGCGTGCGTGACGCGGCTGAGCGCGTAGTTGGTGCAAAAGCCGAGCGTGTAGGCGAGCGCGGCCGTGCCGCGTTCCTGCGCGGCGGCGTGGCACAGCGCCTCGAACAGCGCGGCGGGCGGCTCGGCGCACAGGCGCTGCGGCAGGCGGCGCACCGCGCCCGGGAACGGCGCATGGTAGAAGGACAGCGGGGCGGCGCCCTGCGCGCCCCAGCGGTAGGCCGCGGGGTTGGCTTCGGCGATGTGGGCGCAGGCGTCGTCGGTGACGCGCTGCACGGTGGCGGCAAAAATGTGGTGGGTGACGTAAGACGGCATAACAGGTTCCCCTTCCGCAGACGGCTGCTGCAAATGTTATCCATAGTATACCGCAAACCATGGCAAAATGCCAGATGCATATTTTCTCATCCGGCAAAGCGGCAAAATGCGGCAGCGCAGGGGGAAACTTGCTGTCCGGGGCGGGGGTTTGCTGCATTTTGCGCGCACAGGCGGCAATTTCCATTGCAAAACGGTTACAAACCGCGCTATACTCTGGCACATGGTGCAGACCGCGCCAGACAAACCAACGGAAAACCAAGGAGGTACATACCATGCAGATGCATAAAATCGCGCCGCTCGCGCTGGCGGCCCTGCTCGCGGCGGGCGTTTCCGCAGCCGCCGCCGACACACCGGAGGCCGCGCAGCGGATGGGGACGGCCGCCTGCCTATATCAGACAAGCGGGCAGCGCCCGTCCGGCTGGGACTGCGTGCGCCCGGTGCTGCCGCCGTCCTGCGGCACACCGGACACTGACAAGCCGGATACCGACCTTCCCGACGTAGAAATCCCTGACGTGGAAATCCCTGACATAGAACTGCCCGATGCAGACCTTCCCGACGTGGAGTTTCCCGACGCGGACATTCCCGACGCGGAACAGCCCGACGCCGGCCTGCCCGACCAGACCCCGGACAGCACGCCCGACAGCACGCCCGAAGCCCCGGAGCAGGACGAGAACGACCCGCAGGGCGACTACGCCGCGCAGGTCGTCGCGCTGGTCAACGCCGAGCGCGCCAAGTACGGACTGTCCGCGCTTCAGACGGACAGCCGCGTGCAGCAGGCGGCGCAGGTGCGCGCGGCTGAGACCGTGCAGTCGTTCTCGCACACGCGCCCGAACGGCTCGTCCTTCTCGACCGCGCTGACCGAGGCGGGCGTGTCCTACACCCGTTCGGGTGAGAACATCGCCTATGGCCAGTCGACGCCGCAGCAGGTCGTGCAGGCGTGGATGAATTCCGACGGCCACCGCGCGAACATCTTAAACGGCAGCTTCACGACCATCGGCGTGGGCTACACGGTGGTGAACGGCACGGCGTACTGGGCGCAGTTGTTCACGGCGTAACGCCCGCCGTCCCCGCGTGGATTGCCACCGCGGCCATTCCGTGCTATACTGGGGGAAAACCGGCGGCACGCGCCGCGGAAAGGACGGCAATATGGCACAACAGGACGGGGGACATTTGGAAAACATCCGGTTTGGGCAGGGGGACACGGTCGTCATCCTCGACCAGACCCGGCTGCCCAATGAAACAGTGTATCTGACGCTGTCCACGGCGCAGCAGATGTACGACGCGATTGCCCGGTTACAGGTGCGCGGCGCGCCCGCGATCGGCATTTTTGCGGCGTACGCGCTGGCGGCGCTGGCCGGGGGCATCGGGGCGGCGGATTTCGACGGCTTTTACGACGGACTGCGCGCGCTGGGCGCGTATCTGGACAGCGCGCGCCCGACCGCGGCCAACCTGCACCGCATGGTCACGCGCATGCTGGACACCGCGCGGCGGCACGGCGGCGAGCCGCTGGAAAGCGTGCGGTCGGCGCTGCGCGGCGAGGCGCGCGCCATCCGGGCGGAGGATATCGACATGTGCCGCCGCATTTCGGAATTTGGCCTGGGCCTGCTGCACGACGGCGACGGCGTGCTCACCCACTGCAACGCGGGTCCGCTGGCGACCAGCCGGTACGGCACCGGGCAGGGGCCGTTCTACCTGGCCAAGGAGCGCGGCATCAACCTGCACGTCTACTGCGACGAGACGCGCCCGCTGCTGCAGGGCGCGCGCCTGACCAGCTACGAATTGCAGCAGGCGGGCGTGCCGTGCACGCTCATCTGCGACAACATGGCAAGCCTGGTGATGAAGCAGGGCAAGGTGCAGGCGTGCATGGTCGGCTGCGACCGCGTTGCGCTCAACGGCGACGCGGCCAACAAGATCGGCACGTCGGGCGTGGCGGTGCTGGCGCAGTACTACGGCATCCCGTTTTATGTGCTCGGCCCGTCGACGACGATCGACTTTGCCTGCGAAACGGGCGACGATATCGTCATCGAGCAGCGCGACCCGGCCGAGATACGCGAGATGTTTTACCGCGAGCCGATGGCGCTGCCCGAGGTCGACTGCTTCAACCCGGCCTTTGACGTGACCGACCACACGCTGATCACCGGCATCGTCACCGAGCGCGGCATTTGCCGCGCCCCTTACCGGGAGAGTTTCCAAAAGCTGTTCCCCGAGCACTTTGCCGCAGCCGAACATTGACGCGACAGCAAGAGGCTGCCCGGAAAACCGTGGTTTTCCGGGCAGCCTCTGGTCATTTTTGTCCGTAACGGTGCGCGATAAAGTCCTGCATCGCGGCGATGTGCGCGTCCGAGATCGGGATGTACCGCCCGCCCACCGCGCGGATGCGGTAGTAGATTTCTGCGGTCATCTCCAGCACGCGCGCGGTCTTGAACGCGGCCTTCATATCCCGGCCGACGCACACCGCGCCATGGCTTTGCAGCAGGCAAGCGTTGGCCCTGCGGCCGAGCGCGCGCACGCAGTTGTGCGCCAGTTCATCCGTGCCGGGCAGCGCGTAGGGCGCGGTGCGCACCGTGTCGCCCAGCGCCTGCGCAGCCTCGTCGATGAGCAGCGGGATGTCCTCGCCCATGGCGGCAAACACGGTTGAGTAGATCGGGTGCGTATGCACGACCGCGCCCACCTCGGGCCGCGCGGCGTACACCGCGCGGTGCAGCCCATGCTCGACGCTGGGCACGCGCGTGCCGTCCGCGACCGTGCCGTCCAGCCGCAGCACGACGACGTCGTCCTCGGTGCAGGTGTCGTAATCCATGCCGCTGGGCGTGATGTAGACCAGCCCGTCCGCCCCGCGCAGGCTGATGTTGCCCCACGTTTCGACCGTGAAGCCCTCGTGCAGCAGCTTTTTGCCGCTTTCGATCAGCATTGTTTTTTCGTTCAAGGCAAACCCTCCTGTGTTGCGCCGTCCTGCGGCAGGCCGTCCGCGCCGGACAGCTGCGCCTGCAGCTGTGCCAGCAGCAGGCCGGCCGCCTTGGAAAGCGCGTGCGATTTGTGCCACACCAGATGCATGCCGGCCGACAGCGGGGGCTGCAGCGGCCGGAAGCACAGGTTGCTGCCCGTGGTGTTGATCAGCTTGTCCAGCGCAAAGGCGTAGCCCAGCCCCTCGTCCACCAGGAGCGAGGCGTTGAAGATCAGGTTGTAGGTGGCCACGACCCGCAGCTGCCCCGGCTCCCGCCCGAGCCAGTGGTACAGCCCGCCCTTGTTGTCCGCCTGCCGGGACAGGATGAGCGGTTTGTCCCATAATTGCGCCGGGGTGACCGACGGCTGTCCGGCCAGCGGGCTGTCGCGCCGCATCAGCACGCCCCAGCGGTCCTTCATCGGCAGCGGCAGGTAGCGGTAGCGCGTCCGGTCGATGTCGCCCAGCAGCACGCCGAAGTCGAGCAGCCCCTTGTCCAGCTGCTCGCGCACGTCGGCCGCGTCGCCGCTGACGATGTGGAAGCGCACGTCCGGGTGGCGCTGCTGCACCTGCCCGGCCGCGCGCGCCAGCTGGCGCACACCGTCGGTCTCGCCCGCGCCGATGTACACGTCGCCCGCGACCGCGCCGTCCGGCCGCATGACCTCCTGCCGGGTGCGGCCGACCAGGTCGAGGATCTGTTCGGCGCGGCGGCGCAGCAGCATGCCGTCCTCGGTCAGCGTCACCTTGCGGCTGCCCCGGACGAGCAGCTGCTTGCCCAGCTCGTCCTCCAGCTCGCGCAGCTGCCGGGACAGCGTCGGCTGGGTCAGGTGCAGCGCCTGCGCCGCGGCGGTGATGCTCTGCTCCCGCGCCACGGCGACAAAGTATTGCAGTACGCGCAGTTCCATCCGTGCCACCTCCTGTCCCCCCGATCATACCACAGACAGGGCATAGGTTGCAAGCATGGCAGGGCATAGGCGATAGGTATTTGTCATTGCAGGCGGACGGTGCTACAATGGGGGTGCAGGCAGGGGGCGGGGGCGACCCGCCCGCACATGCCGCGTCAGGAGGATTGTATGGACGAACAAGCATGTTTGGGGCATCTGGCAAGCGGGCAGCCGGTCGAGGGCGGCAGCCCGGCGCACCAGTGTATGCACCGGCTCAGCCAGCGCGCGCTGCGCCTGACCGCCGAGATCAACACCGGCTACCACACGCCGGACGAGCTGCGCGCGCTGTTCGCGGCGCTGACCGGCCGGCCGGTCGACGGCAGCTTCAGCCTGTTCCCGCCGTTTTATACCGACTGCGGCCGGAACATCACGGTCGGCAAGGGCGTTTTCATCAACATGGGCTGCAAATTCCAGGACCAGGGCGGCATTTCCATCGGGGACGGCGCGCTCATCGGCCACAATGTCGTGCTGGCCACGCTCAACCACGATATGCGCCCTGACCGGCGCGCGTCCATGCTGCCCGCGCCCATCCGCATCGGCCGGAATGTGTGGATCGGCGCCAACGCGACCGTGCTGCCCGGCGTGACCATCGGGGACGGCGCGGTGGTCGCGGCGGGCGCGGTGGTGACAAAGGATGTGCCGGCAAATACGGTGGTCGGCGGCGTGCCCGCCCGCGTCATGCGCACCGTGGAAGAGGAATGAGGAGGTAATGGTGTTATGGCAGTCAAACAAACGGCAGGCCGGGACGCGCTGGGCGCGTTCGCGCCCAAATTTGCCCAGCTCAACGACGACGTGCTGTTCGGCGAGGTGTGGAGCCGGGAGGACAAGCTCAGCCTGCGCGACCGGTCGCTTGTGACCGTGGTCGCGCTGATGGCGCAGGGGCTGGTGGACAGCTCGTTCCAATACCACCTGTCCACCGCCCGGCAGAACGGCATCACCCGGCAGGAGATCGCCGAGGTGCTGACGCACGCGGCCTTTTACGCAGGCTGGCCCAAGGCGTGGGCGGCGTTCCGCATGGCCAAGGAGGTCTGGGCGGACGGGGCGGACGGGGACGGCAAGGCGCAGCACCAGCGCCAGATGGTGTTCCCCATCGGCGCGCCGAACGACGCTTTCGCGCAGTATTTCACCGGGCAGAGCTATCTGCACCCGCTCTCGACCGGGCAGGCCGGCGTGTACAATGTGACCTTTGAACCGGGCTGCCGCAACCACTGGCACATCCACCGCGCGGACAAGGGCGGCGGACAGGTGCTGCTGTGCGTGGTCGGGCGCGGCTGGTACCAGCAATGGGGCAGCCCCGCGCAGGCGCTGCGGCCGGGCGACACGGTCAGCATCCCGGCGGGCGTCAAGCACTGGCACGGCGCGGCGGCGGACAGCTGGTTCTCGCACCTTGCAATCGAGGTGCCGGGCGAGGGCTGCGGCAGCGAGTGGCTCGAGCCGGTCGACGACGGGGACTACCGCCGTCTGGGCTGACCGGGGCGGTGTTAACAAAACGGGCGCAAATGCCGGGTTTGGTTGGTAGCGTTTTGCCCGCCGGTGCGGTATACTGTCATACAGGAAACCGATCGGAGGGATTGCGATGAGTTTGGCAAGCAGCCTGTACCACGCCCGCAAAAAGAGCGGACTGTCGCAGGAGAACGTGGCGGAAAAGCTGGGCGTCAGCCGCCAGACGATCTCCAAGTGGGAGACCGGGGGTTCACATAGTTAAAGATACCGCTTTCAAAACCCACGCTTACGATACTTCCAATAATCAAATTT
>NZ_CALWUN010000030.1 GCF_944384735.1 uncultured Agathobaculum sp.
TGATACATTTGATTCGATCGGAAGCGTGGTTCCGATCGAGAGGCTGTCGAAAACTATGTTTTTCGACAGCCTCAAGCAGCGTGCCAGGCACGCTGCTTCCAGCCTTGTGAAAGGCCGGCATTTTGGTTCAGGACAAACGGTTTTTGAAATCCTCGTAGTCAAACATGCGCACGGCTTCGTCCGTGCCGTCGGCGCGGCGGATGGCGATGAGCGGCAGCGGCACGCCGTTAAACGTGTTGGTCTTGACCATGGTATAAAGCGCCATGTCCTCAAATACGACCTGATCGCCCGGACGCAGCGTGTTGTCGAACGAGTATACGCCGATCACGTCGCCCGCAAGGCACGAGCGGCCGGTCAGCAGGTAGGTGAACGCCTTTTTGCCCGGCTCGTCCGCGCGGAACACGGGCGGGCGGTAGGGCATTTCGAGCACATCCGGCATGTGGCAGGCGGCCGAGGTGTCCAGAATGGCGATCTCCTTGCCGTTTTTCATCACTTCGAGTACGGTGGAGACCAGATAGCCCGCATTGAGCACGACGGCCTCGCCCGGCTCGAGATAAATCTGCACGTTATATTTCTCACGCAGGTAGTTGACGCATTTGACGAGGGTTTCGACGTCGTAATCGTCGCGCGTGATGTGGTGGCCGCCGCCGAGGTTGAGCCACTTCATGCCCTCCATGTATTCGCCGAAGCGTTCCTCAAACGCCTCGACCGTGCGCACAAGGGCGTCCGCGTTCTGCTCACACAGCGTGTGGAAATGCAGGCCGTCGATACCGGTCAGCAGCTCGGGCTGGAAATTCTCGAGCGTGACGCCCAGACGCGAGCCGGGGCTGCACGGGTCGTAGATCGCGTGCCCGGCGGGCTGGGTTGAGCATTCCGGGTTGACGCGCAGGCCGCAGCTCTTGCCCGCGGCGCGGGCAAGGCTGCCGTACGCCTTCCACTGGGTGAACGAGTTGAACACAATGTGGTCGGCGTAGTGCAGAATTTCCTGAAATTCGCCCTCGGCGTAGGCCGGGGAATAGACATGCGTCTCGCCGCCGAATTCCTCATGGCCGAGGCGCGCTTCATACAGGCCGGACGCGGTCGTCCCTGCGAGGTATTCGCGCAGCAGCGGATAGACCGAGAACATCGAGAACGCCTTTTGCGCCAGCAGGATTTTTGCACCCGTGCGGTCGGCCACGTCGCGCAGCACCGCGAGATTCTGTACCAGCCGGTTCTCGTCAACGAGGAAACAGGGCGTGGGCAGTTCGGTAAATCTCATATCAGTCCACCAAAACCGGGTTTTCGTCGATCTGCCACGGCAGACCCCACTTGTTCAGCGCGTCCATATACGGATCGGGGTCAAACTCCTCGACCGTATACACGCCGGGCTTCGACCACTTGCCGGTCATCAGCATCGCGGCGCCGATCATCGCGGGCACGCCGGTCGTGTAGCTGATGGCCTGCGAGCCGACCTCGCGATAGCAGGCCTCGTGGTCGCAGACGTTGTAGATATAGGCGGTCTTTTCCTTGCCGTCCTTCTTGCCGGTGAAAATGCAGCCGATGTTGGTCTTTCCCTTGGTGCGCGGGCCGAGGGTGGCCGGGTCGGGCAGCAGCGCCTTGAGGAACTGGATCGGCACGATCTGGTGGCCCTCATAGTCGATCGGGGTGGTCGACAGCAGGCCGATGTTCTCAAAGCACTTCATGTGGGTCAGGTACGACTGGCCGAAAGTCATAAAGAAGCGGATGCGCTTGACATTCGGAATGTTCTTGGCCAGCGACTCGATCTCCTCATGGTGCAGCAGGTACATGTCCTTCTTGCCGACCTGATCGAAGTCGTACTCGCGTTTGATGGACATGGCCGGGATCTCGACCCAATGGCCGTCCTCCCAGTACGAGCCGGGCGCGGAAACCTCGCGCAGGTTGATCTCGGGGTTGAAGTTGGTGGCGAAGGCATAGCCGTGGTTGCCGCCGTTGCAGTCAAGGATGTCGATGGTGTCGATCTGGTCGAACAGGTGCTTCTGGGCATAGGCGCAGTACGCCTGCGTGACGCCCGGATCAAAGCCCGAGCCGAGCAGCGCGGTCAGGCCGGCCTTTTCGAACTTCTCCTTGTACGCCCACTGCCACGAGTAGTCAAAGTAAGCGGTAAAGCCCGCCTCCTTGCAGCGCTTTTCGTAGATCGCGCGCCACGCGGGGTCGTCGGTGTCCTCCGGCTCGTAGTTTGCGGTGTCCATGTAGTTGACGCCGCACTTGAGGCAGGCATCCATGATCGTCAGGTCCTGATAGGGCAGCGCGATGTTCATGACGATGTCGGGCTTGTATTCGTCGATCAGCGCGACCAGCTCGTCGACGTTGTCCGCGTCAACCTTGGCGGTGCGGATCTTGGTCGGCGTCGTGCCGTCGAGCTTTTCCTTGATCGCGTCGCACTTGCTCTTGGTGCGCGAGGCGATCATGATCTCCTCAAATACGCTGCTGTTCTGGCAGCACTTGTGGATAACGACCGAGGCCACGCCGCCGCAGCCGATGATAAGAGCTTTTCCCATAAAGTAAACCTCCAATTTCCATGGTGACGCGCAGGATATAATGATAAATCGAAAACCGCATAGCGGTTTTCATCAAAAGTCAGGACATGTGCCTGACTTTTGATACCCCGACCCAGCCGCCTTGGGCGGCGTCCGGGGGTATCGAAAACAGGTTTCTCTGGAACCTGTTTTCGTATATAGGGGGTATGGATACCCCCTATACCTCCTCGACCTTTTCCAGTAGTTTTTGTACATAGTTGGGCAGATAAAACGCGCCCTTGTGCAGATTGGTGTTGTAATATTTGGTCTCGATGCCGCGGGCGTTCCATGCGTCCGCGTCGAGGTCGTGCACCGGGTGCACGCCGCGCGACGAGAAGCCGAACAGCCAGTGGCCGGACGGGTAGGTCGGGATGTGCGCCTGGAACAGCCGCGACAGCTCGAACGAGTGCACGATGTTGCGGTGCGCGCGCTGGCAGGCGAGCGCGTCGCCCTTGTAGAACGGGCTTTCGTGCTGGTTGACCAGAATGCCGTCCGCGTGCAGCGCCTTGTAGCAGTTGCCGTAGAACTCCATCGTGAACAGTCCCTCGCCCGGGCCGAACGGGTCGGTCGAGTCGATGATGATGAGGTCGTATTCGTCCTCGATGCGGCGGATATATTTCAGCCCGTCCTGATAGAGGATATGGACACGCGGGTCGTCCAGCGAGCACGCAACGGTCGGCAAAAACTGCTTGCACACCGCGACGACGCGCTCGTCGATCTCGACGAGGTCGATGTGCTCAATGTGCGGATAACGGCACAGCTCGCGCACGCAGCCGCCGTCGCCGCCGCCGATGACGAGCACTTTTTTGACCGCGTCGCCCCGCACGGCGAGTGGGACGTGCACCATCATCTCGTGGTAGATGAATTCGTCGCGCTCGGTCAGCATCATGTAGCCGTCGAGCGTCAGAAAGCGGCCGAACTCCTCGCACTCGAACACGTCGATGCGCTGAAAGTCGCTCTGTTCGGTATACAGCTGCCGGTCGACCTGAATTTGCAGGCCGACGGTCGGCGTGTGCATTTCGGTAAAGGTTAAACGCATGCAAAAGACTCCTTGTTCAGACGCCGGGGCTGACCACGCCGCGGATGACCTGCAGGTTGTTGACGTCCGGGTCTTCGGTGCCCAGCATCATGCAGTTTTTGTCCTTGGCGTAGTGGATATAGTCGATGATCTCGCGGGTGATGCGCTCGCCCGGGGCGAGGATGGGGATGCCGGGCGGGTAGCACATGACGAACTCGGCGCAGATGCGGCCGGAGGACTGGTCGAGCGGCACGGACTGCTTGTCCGCGTAGAACGCCTCCTGCGGGGCGGCGACCACCTGCGGCGCAATGTATTCCTGCCGCATGAGCGTCGCCTTGGTGCGCTTGTAGCGCCGCCGGATGTCGGACAGCGCCGCGACCAGCCGCTCGAGGTCACGCTCGCGGTCGCCGACCGAGACATAGGCCAACAGGTTGCCGAGGTCGCCAAACTCGGTCTGGATATCATAAAAGTCGCGCAGCACGTCATACACCTCGATGCCGGCCAGGCCGACGTCAAGCGTGTTGACCGCCAGCTTGGTCACGTCGAAATCGCAGACCGCGTCGCCGTCGATCAGCTCGCGGCCGTAGGCGTAGTAGTCGCCCAGCTGGTTGATCTCCTCGCGGGCGTATTCAGTCAGCCGCGTCACCCGGTTGAAGATATCTTTGCCATAAAGCGCAAGGTTCTTGCGCGAAATGTCCAGACTGACCATCAGCAGGTACGAGCCGGAGGTCGTCTGCGTCAGGTTGATGATCTGACGGACGTATTCGGCGTTCATATCCGGGCCGCACAGCAGGAAGCTCGACTGTGTCAGGCTGCCGCCCGATTTATGCATCGAAACCGAGGCAAGGTCGGCGCCCGCAGCCATCGCGGACACCGGCATGTTGTCGCCGAAGTAGAAGTGCGTGCCGTGCGCCTCGTCAGCCAGCACCTTCATGCCCGCCGCGTGCGCCAGCCGCACAATTTCACGCAGGTCGGAGCAGATGCCGTAATAGGTCGGGTTGTTGACCAGCACGGCCTTGGCAGACGGGTGCTTTTCGATCGCCTTTTTGACATCCGCGACCGACATGCCGAGCGAAATGCCCAGCCGGTCGTTCATCTGCGGGTTGACGTAGACGGGGATCGCGCCCGTCAGCACGAGCGCATTGATGACCGAGCGGTGCACGTTGCGCGGCAGGATGATTTCATCCCCGCGCGCGACGACGCTCAGCACCATCGACTGCACGGACGAGGTCGTGCCGCCGACCATCAGGAAGGCGTGCGCCGCGCCGAAGGCCTCGGCGGCCAGCTGCTCGGCCTCGCGGATGACGCTGACCGGGTGGCACAGGTTGTCGAGCGGCTTCATCGAGTTTACGTCGACCGTCATGCACTGCTCGCCCAGAAAGCGCGTCAGCTCGGGGTTGCCGCGGCCGCGCTTGTGCCCGGGGACATCAAACGGCACGATGCGCATATCCTTAAAGTGTTCGAGCGCCTCCTTGATCGGCGCACGGGACTGATCCATTCTTTCATGCCCTCTTTCGGAAGGGATATTGCGCGCATGGCGCGCAATTAATCGAAAATTCTGCATCGCAGAATTTTCATCAAAACCGAGGGCATGCACCTCGGTTTTGATACCCCGACCCAGCGGCCTTGGGCCGCGACATTCGGGTATCGAAAGCCGGTTTCTCCGGAACCGGCTTTCGTATATAGGGGGCTTTTGAAGCCCCCTATACTTTAGTAGACGTTTTTACCACTGAAAATTTCAATCATCTCCCGCCGCAGGTCGGAGTGGATCTTGAGGCGCGTCTTAGGCGGCAGCTCGTAGATGTCGGTGTTGAACAGGTAGTTCTGCAGGTCGACCTCCTTGAGCAGCATGCGCGTGTGGAACAGGTTGGACTGGTAGACATTGACGTCGATCGCGTCGTACCGGTCGAGCGTTTTGGGGGCGATATAGTCTTGGATGGACGTCATGTGATGATCCATGAACAGCTTTTTGCCCTCGATATCGCGCGTAAAGCCGCGCACGCGGTAGTCCATCGTGATGATGTCCGAGTCGAACGAGCCGATCAGGTAGTCGAGCGTCGACAGCGGCGTGATCTCGCCGCAGGTCGCCACGTCGATATCGACGCGGAAGGTCGCAAGGCAGGTGTCCGGGTGGTACTCGGGGTAGGTGTGCACGGTGACATGGCTCTTGTCGAGGTGCGCCACGATTGTGTCCGGCTCGAGCGCGGCGGGCTTCATGTGCTCCTCCGCGATCAGGAAGGTGACCGACGCGCCCTGCGGGTCGTAATCCTGCTTGGAGATATGCAGCACATGCGCGCCGATCATCTCGGTGACGCGCTCGAGGATGCCGGTCAGTCGCTCGGAGTTGTACTGCTGGTCGATATAGGCGATGTAGTCGCGCTGCTCGCGCTCGGTTTTGGCGTAGCACACGTCGTAGATATTGAAGGAAAGCGCCTTGGTCAGGTTGTTGAAGCCGTAGAGTTTGAGTTTGCTCTGCATATCGTTATCCTCACAAAAATAAAATCCTCAAGCAAAAGAAAAGCCCCGCGGCGGCGGGACGAACTTTCACTTGAGGAAGGCAATCTCTCTCTTTGGGCCGGATTTGCCCGGTCCTTCTGTTTCTGGAAGAGGAAAGAGTCTATATAGCAAGAATCTACTTTTACTACTCTTATTGATTGTTTCACAAGTGTGATGCGCCCGCGGCACACGGCTTTTAAGCAGCCAACTTATAAAATTCAATAAGGCAACAAAGTTGCCATGTGCGGCATTTGACCCGGCTGTCCGTATGGCCTTGGCGCCTTACCGATGGGCAAGGGCGGTCAAAGAATTCTGCTGAAAGGCTTTGCCTCTCCGAGTGCCTTTATTATAGCCCAGAAACCGCAGGATTGCAAGTTTTTCTTGCAGATTTTACACGCGCCTGCATGTGCCGCTACAAGGACAAAAAAAGTTTACAGTCTCACCTTTGAAAAAAAGCGCGAAACGTAGTACAATAGGAAACATACTGAGCGGACATGGGGGAGAAAAGACAGCGTGAAGGTAACAGGTTTTCATACGGGCAGCAAGCGGAAAAAGGGCAAACGGTCGGGCAGCGCGGGCGCGCTGCTGCTGCTCGGGCTGGTGATTATATCATTTGTGGCCGGCATGCTGACGCACCGCGCGATCAGCCGCCCGCCGCAGCCGGACGCCGGCCTGTCCTACATCGAGGATATCCCGGTTTACACCGATTATCTGCCCGAGGGCAGCCGCGCGCGGCCGGGCGAAAAGCGCGAGATCAAATATCTGGTCATCCACGAAACGGATAACTTTTCCGCCGGGGCGGACGCGGCGGCGCATAACTCGTTCATCCACCAGAACGCCAATGCCGAGTCCGGCATCGTGTCGTGGCACTACACGGTGGACGACCACGAGATCTACCACCACCTGCCCGACAACGAGACGGCATACCACGCGGGCGACCAGATGGAGAAAAACGGCGGCAACATGAACGGCGTCGGCATTGAGATGTGCGTCAACGAGGACGGCAATTACGAGCAAACGCTCATCAACACCGAAAAGCTGTGCGCGCGCCTGCTGCTCGAGTACGACCTCGACCCGGATAAGGTGATGAAAAAGCATCAGGACTTTTCCGGCAAGGTCTGCCCGGCCAAGCTGATCGACGACGGCCGCTGGGACGAATTCTGCGCGGCAGTCAAGCAAAAATATGAGGAGCTGAAGGCGGCGGATGCAAACAGTTAGTGCTGTGCAACTGCGTGCAAAGCCCCGCCAAAGGGAAGGGACGATTTGTAGAAAATCGTCCTTTCTTTTTGTGCATTTTGGTGGTATACTGGCAGGGTATTCTATTTTCTACTGACAAAGGAGTGAATCGGAAATGATCGTTGTACTCAAGCAGAACAGCGACAAAGGGCATGTCGAACGGCTGATGCAGCATTTCACCGAAATGGGGCTGCGCATCAACTATTCCGAGGGCGAGCACACCACCATCCTCGGCCTGATGGGCGACACCACGCAGATTGACGAAAGGGACATCCTGGCCTATGACGTGGTCGAGCGCGTGCAGCGCGTGAGCGAACCGTTCAAGGCAGTCAACCGCAAGTTCCACCCGGAGGACACGGTCCTTTCGGTCGCGGGGCGCAAGATCGGCGCGGGATACTTCAACGTCATGGCGGGGCCTTGCTCGGTCGAGAGCGAGGCGCAGATCGTCGAGGTGGCCGAATCGGTCAAAAAAGCGGGCGCGTCCTTTTTGCGCGGCGGCGCGTTCAAGCCGCGCACCTCGCCTTACTCCTTCCAGGGGCTGGAGGCCGAAGGGCTCAAGCTGCTGCTCGAGGCCAAGCGCCAGACCGGCCTGCCGATCGTGACCGAAATCATGAGCGAAAAGCACCTTGACCTGTTTGCAGATGTCGATATCATCCAGCTCGGCGCGCGCAACATGCAGAACTTTATGCTGCTCAAGGAGCTTGGCCGCTCCAATAAGCCCATCCTGTTAAAGCGCGGCCTGTCGGCCACGATGGAGGAATTTTTGATGGCCGCCGAGTATATCTTTGCGGGCGGCAACACCAACGTCATCCTGTGCGAGCGCGGCATCCGCACGTTCGAGACGATGATCCGCAACAATCTGGATATTTCGGCTGTCCCGTTGGTCAAGATGTTCAGCCACCTGCCGGTCATCGTCGACCCGAGCCACGCCGCCGGGCGGCGCGACATGGTGCAGCCGCTGTCGCGCGCGGCAATCGCCGCGGGCGCGGACGGCCTGATCATCGAAGCGCACAACGACCCCAAGTGCGCGCTGTGCGACGGCGCGCAGTCGCTCGACCTGCCGCAGTTCGACGCGGTGATGGCCGACATCAAGCGCCGCGCAGCGTTTGAGGGACGCGAAATGCAGTAAAGCCAGACAAAAGCCGGAAGCCCTCGGGCTTCCGGCTCCCGCACGGACGCAGCATGCGCTGCGTCCTTTTTATACCTGCCCATCCGGCAGCAGCAGTTCAAATTCGGTGTGATACGGCGCGTGCGGCGGGCGCACCAGACAGATCGAGCCGCCGTGCAGTTCGGCCACCTTTTTGACGATCGCCATGCCCAACCCGGTGCCGCCGCCCGGCGTGCGCGCGCGGTTGCCGGTGACGAACGGCTCGAACAGGCTGCCGGCAATCTCATCCGGAATGCCGACGCCATCGTCCGCGACGGTCAGCCGCACCTGCCCGTCCAGCGGCATGAGGGTGAAATACAGCGTCGTGCCTGCGGGGTTGTATTGCAGGGCGTTAGACAGCAGGTTATCCAGCAGGCGGCGCAGCAGCCCCGCGTCGAACGGCACGCGCAGCGGCGCGTCGGGCAGCGCCGGCTCGACCGAAAAGCCGCGCGACTCGATCTCGGGATACTTTTCCGCGAGGTAGGCCTTGCAGAATTCGCTCAGGTCGGCGCATACGGCGTGCAGCGTATAGTCCGGATGGTCAAGCCGGACGTAATCGAACAGCGTGTTCATCAGCGTCGCGCTGGCGTCGGCCTTGCGCCGGATGGTTTCCAGATACTGCCGCTGTTTGTCGGACGGCACGACGCCGTCGGCCAGCGCCTGCGCATAGCCCTGAATAACGGTCAGCGGGGTTTTGAGGTCGTGCGACAGGTCGGCCAGCACGCGCTGCTTTTCCGCGCCCGCCTGTTCGAGCTGGTCGAGCAGCTGGGTGAACCGGTCGGTCACATCGCGGAACTCGACCGGCAGTGTGCGCGGGTCGATCTCGACGCGCCGTCCGCTGCCATAGGCCACCATGGCTTCGCCCAGTGGACGGATGGTACGGCGGATCTTGCGGCTGAACAGCACGGACAGCAGGCAGACAGAAAACAACAGGATCGGATAGGAAAGCAGGCTCAGCCGGTTGGCACGGTCGAGCGCCTTACCATAGGCCGCTTCGGTCAGGCGTGGCGAGACAAAGATCAGCGTACGCTCCTGCCCATCGCCGGTGTCGTATACCGCCTTGGAAATCTCCCACTGTCCCTGATAGATGCCTTGCATCAACTCGAATTCTCTCTCGGTAAGCTCGTCGAGCCATGGGAACAGGTCTCCTTCAATGATCTGGTGGTCAGGGTCGACGATGCAGTAGTCGACAAATGCCATCGCGCCGGTCTCGCTGTCGTACCGGTGCAGTGAGATATAATGGTATCCATTGCCCGGCATAGAAGCCATCTCCTGTACCGAGTAGTACAGGCCAGAGTCATATTCGTTGACCATCCATAGGTCTTCCGCGCGCAGATGGTCTTTGAATTGGTTGTCTGACGCATAGAGGACACGGCTGTCCTCGTCAAAGACCAGAAAGGCACAGCCGCGGAACTTTCGCATGGGGACGGCCGCGAAGTCATCCTCGGCCAGTGCGTCCCAATAGTCCAGCAATGAATAGATCGAGGGGAAAGCGTTGTCCAGCCGCCATGCGATGACCGAATTGAGCGCGGCGTTGAGCGCGCTGACCAACAGGGAGCACAGGATAAAATAGGTGATGCAGGTGCGCAGGAAGCTCTTGTCGAGCAGCTTATCAGCCTTCAATTTTGTATCCCAACCCCCTGACTGTCTTGATGTAGCGCGGCGCGGCCGGGTCGTCCTCGATCTTGGCGCGCAGGTTGGAGATGTGCACCATCATGGTGTTGTCGTCGCTCTCGTAGAACGCGCCGCCGACGCATTCGTACAGCTGCGCGCGCGTGAACACGCGGCCGGGGCAGCGCATCAGCTCGGCGAGGATCTTCAGCTCAGTCGAGGTCAGCGGCACGGGCAGGCCGTTTTTGCGCAGCACAAAGCGGTCGGTGTCCAGCTCGAGCGCGCCGACGGTCAGCACGCGCGGCTTTTCCGCGGGCGCGGCGTCCGCGCCCAGCTGGTAATACCGCCGCAGCGCGGCCTTGACATAGGCGACGACCTCGAGCGCGTTGAACGGCTTGGTCAGGTAGGCGTCCGCGCCGAGGTCAAGGCCGAGCACCTTGTCCGCGTCCATGCCCTTGGCCGACAGGATGATGACCGGCAGGTTGCTGAATGCGCGCACGCGGCGCACCAGCTCGTAGCCGTTCAGGCCGGGCATCATAATGTCGGCCAGCACGAGCGAAATGCCGCCCGCGCGGACGGCTTCGAGCGCCTCGGCGCCGTCGGTCACGGCGCACACGTCGAACTCGGCGGACAGGTACAGGGTAAGCAGTTCGATGATGTCGCGGTCGTCCTCCGCGATCAGGATGGTATGTTTCAAGGGTCTCTCTCCGTTCCGGCGGTGCGGGCACGGCGCGCCCGCGGGGGTTCCTTTTATTGCACAAGCGCCGGGGCGCTTTCCCTTATACTACTATATGGCGCGCCGCTTGGCAAGACCGGCGCGGGGATTGACAGCGTTTGGGCGCAGGACTAAGATAGAGGGACAGGAAAGGAAGGAATGGAATGGAATGGAATGGAATGGGTAAAAGCTATGAAATCGACATGACGCGCGGCCCGCTGCTCAGCCGCATCCTGCTGTTTTCGCTGCCGCTGATCTGCTCGGGCGTGCTGCAGCTGCTGTTCAACGCGGCGGACATCATTGTGGTCGGGCGGTACGCGGGCAGCCACGCGATGGCGGCCGTCGGCGCGACGAGCGCGCTGATCAACCTGCTGGTCAACTTTTTTATCGGCATTTCGGTCGGCGCGAACGTGCTGGTCGCGCGCTTTTGCGGCGCAAACGACTTTGACGACGCCCAGCAGACCGTGCAGACCGCGCTGATCACCGCGGTCGCGGGCGGGGCGCTGCTGGTGGCAGTCGGCGTGTGCCTTGCGCGGCCGATGCTGGTCTGGATGGCGACGCCCGCCGAGGTGCTCGACCAGGCCGTTTTATACATGCGCATCTACTTTATCGGCATGCCCGCGACCATGCTGTACAACTTCGGCGCGGCCATCCTGCGCGCGGTGGGCGACACGCGGCGGCCGCTGTATTTCCTGCTGCTGTCAGGCGTGGTCAACGTCATCTGCAACCTGTTTTTCGTCATCGTGCTGCACATGGGCGTGGCAGGCGTCGCGACCGCGACCGTCATCGCGCAGGTCATCTCGGCGGCGCTCATCGTGCTGTGCCTGATGCGGGTGGACGGCATGTGCAACGTCAATTTGAAGCGCATGCGCTTTTACCGCGACAAATTCGCCCGCATGATGCAGGTCGGCCTGCCCGCGGGCTTGCAGAGCGTCATTTTCAACATCTCGAACGTGCTCATCCAGTCGTCGATCAACTCGTTCGGCGCGATCGTCGTCGCGGGCAATACGGCCGCGAGCAACATCGAGGGCTTTGTCTATACCTCGATGAACGCGCTCTACCAGACCTCGCTCAGCTTTACCAGCCAGAACCTGGGTGCGCGGCAGTACCGCCGCATCGACCAGGTGCTGCTGCGGTGCGCCGTCCTGGTGGTGCTGATCGGGCTGGTGCTGGGCAACGGCGCGCACCTGCTGGGCAGGCAGCTGCTGGGCATCTATTCGTCGGACGCCGAGGTCGTGTCGTTCGGTCTGGTGCGTCTGGGCGTGGTCAGCGTGACCTACTGCCTGTGCGGCCTGATGGACGTGATCGCGGGCAGCGTACGCGGCATGGGCTATTCCATCCTGCCGATGCTGGTGTCGCTGGCGGGCGCGTGCGTGTTCCGCATCATCTGGATCTTCACCATCTTCCGCTGGCAGCACACGCTGTTCTCGCTTTACATCTCCTACCCGATCTCATGGGCGCTGACCATCTGCGCGCATTTTGCGTGCTACCTTGCCGTGCGGCGGCGGGTGTTCCCGCAGGGCGCGTCCCACGGGGGCTGAACGGAAAAACAGCAGGGCGCGCAGGCCGGATTGGCCTGCGCGCCCTGCTGCTGTCTGGGGGACGGACATTTCGCTGGTGTTTTTGCCGTCGCTGTGATATAATGGGTCGAGCGCTGTCTTGACAGAAAAACAGACAGCTGTATTGCAGCAAAGAAGGGGTATTATGGACAAGGTAAAGGCATTCCTCAAACGCAAGAACATCGAAATATCGGTCAAGCGGTACGGCATCGGCGCGCTCGGCGCGATGGCGCAGGGCCTGTTCTGCTCGCTGCTGATTGGCACGATCATCGACACGGTCGGCAAGCAGTTCGGCATCCCGTTTTTGACCATGCCGGTCGCAACCATCAACGAGGTATCGTACACAGTCGGCGGGCTGGCGTCCGCGATGAGCGGCCCGGCGATGGCGGTCGCCATCGGCTATGCGCTGCAATGCCCGCCGCTCGTGCTGTTTTCGCTGATCTCGGTCGGCTTTGCGTCCAACGCGCTGGGCGGCGCGGGCGGGCCGCTGGCCGTGCTGTTCGTCGCCATTATTGCGGCTGAGGCCGGCAAGGCGGTCGTGGGCGAGACCCGCGTCGACATCCTGGTTACACCGCTGGTGACGATCGGCGTGGGCGTGACGCTGGCTGCGTGGTGGGCGCCCGCGCTGGGCGCTGCCGCGATGCAGGTGGGCGCGCTCATCATGTGGGCGACCAATTTGCAGCCGTTCCTGATGGGCATTGCGGTGTCCGTGCTGGTCGGCGTGGCGCTGACGCTGCCCATTTCGTCCGCCGCGATCTGTGCGGCGCTCAGCCTGACCGGCCTTGCGGGCGGCGCGGCGGTCGCGGGTTGTTGCGCGCAGATGGTCGGCTTTGCGGTCATGTCCTTTCCGGAAAACCGCTGGGGCGGTCTGGTGTCGCAGGGCATCGGCACGTCGATGCTGCAAATGGGCAACATCGTCAAGAACCCGCGCATCTGGATCGCGCCCATTTTGACCTCGGCCATCACCGGGCCGATCGCCACCTGCCTGTTCCATCTGGAGATGAACGGCCCGCCGGTGTCGTCCGGCATGGGCACCTGCGGCCTGGTCGGCCAGATCGGCGTGTACACCGGCTGGGTGGACGACGTGGCGGCGGGCGTCAAGGCGGCCATCACCGCACAGGACTGGATCGGGCTGCTGCTCGTCTCCTTCATCCTGCCCGCCGTACTGTGCCCGCTGATCAATCTGGTGCTGCGGCGCATCGGCTGGGTCAAGGACGGGGATATGACGCTGTAACGGACGGCAAACGGTTTTTGCGTGTCTTTGTGCGGGTCAGCCCTGTCTGGCGTACAGCATCCGGATGGAATTGAGCACGCACAGCATGGCGACGCCCGAGTCCGCGAACACGGCCAGCCACATCGACGCGATGCCCGCCAGACCGAGCGCCATCACAAGCAGCTTGACGCCGAGCGCGAACACGATGTTCTGCCGGGCGATCGCGCGCGCACGGCGTGCGATACGCACCGCCGCCGGGATGGAAGACAGGTCGGCGCGCAGGAACACCACGTCGGCGGCCTCGATGGCCGCGTCCGCGCCGCTGCCCATGGCCGCGCCCACGTCCGCGCCCGCGAGCACGGGCGCATCGTTGATGCCGTCGCCGACGAACAGCGCCGCGCCGTGCTGCGCGCGCAGCTCAGTCAGCGCATCCAGCTTATCCCCGGGCAGCAGGCGCGCGCGCACCTCGTCGATGCCCAGCTCGTCCGCGACCGCCTTGGCGTTTTCCGGCGCGTCGCCGGTCAGCATGGCGGTGGTCAGGCCGAGCGCGCGCAGCCGCCGCATGGCCTGCCCCGCGTCCGCCTTGACCGTGTCCGCGATGACGATATGGCCGAGGAACGTACCGTCCCGCGCGACCAGCACCTCGGTGCTGCCCGGCGTGCCTGTAAAACCGTCGAGCGCAACGCCGTGCCGCGCAAGCAGCTTGCGATTACCGCACAGCACGGGTTTGCCGCCGACCACGGCCTCGACGCCCTCGCCCGCCCGCTCGCGGACGCTTTCGGCCGACGGAACCTCGGCGTCACAGGCGGCCAGGATGGATTTGGCGATCGGGTGGGTGGAAGCGGCCTCGCAGGCCGCGGCCAGCTGCAGCAGCTCGACGGCTTCGACGCCGCCGTCCGCTGCGGGCATGACCTGCTGCACGGCAAAATTGCCCTTGGTGATCGTGCCGGTCTTATCCATGACGACGGTTTTGACCTCGCCCAGCGCTTCCAGCGACGCCCCGCCCTTGAACAGGATGCCGCGCTTGGAGCCTGCGCCGATGCCGGCGAAATAGGTCAGCGGCACGCTCAGCACAAGCGCACACGGGCAGGAAATGACGAGGAAGGTCAGCGCGGTGTACACCCAATGCCCCCAGTCGCCGGTGAGCGCGCCGGGGACGAGCGCGGTCAGCGCCGCGATGGCGACGACCGCCGGGGTGTAGACCCGCGAAAAGCGCGTGATGAAGCGGTCGATCTTGGGCTTGCGCGCGGCGGCGTTCTCGACGCTGTCCAGGATGCGCTGCACCATGCTTTCGGCCAGCACATGGGTGACGCGCAGGTGCAGCACACCGTCGGTGTTGACGCAGCCGGACACGGCGCGGTCGCCGGGCGCAACGCGCACCGGCACCGGCTCGCCGGTGACCGCCGAGGTGTCCAGACGGCTGACGCCCTCAACGACCACGCCGTCCAGCGGGATGCGGTCACCCGGCCGGACGAGCAGCAGGTCGTCCACCTGCGCGTCCGCGGCGGGCACGGTCTGGGTGCTGCCGTCGGGCCGCAGGCGCTGCACGGTCTCCGGCCGCAGGTCGACCGCCTGCATGATCTGGCGGCGCGACCGCTCGACCGCGCGGTCCTCAAAATACTCGCCGATGCGGTAGAACAGCATGACGCCGACCGCCTCATCCAGCGCGCCGACCGCCCATGCGCCGACCGTCGCCAGCGACATTAGGAAATTTTCGTCGAATACGCGGCCTTTGCCGATGTTGCGCACCGCGGTCAGCAGCACGCGCCAGCCCAGCAGCACATAGGCCGCGAGCATGGCCAGCAGCCGCGGCGTGCCGGACAGCAGCAGCTCGCCCGCAAGGAACAGCGCCGCGCCGGTCAGCAGCGCGGCCAGTGCGTGGCCGCCGCCCTGCCCGGCATCCTCCTCGGGCGCGATGACCTTGGCCGCGCTTTCGATCGACGCGCAGATTTCGCGGATGCGGGGCAGCAGCGCGTCCGGGTCGTCGCCGGTCACGCGCAGTTGGCGCGTCTCAAACACCAGCGTGCAGTCGTGTACGCCATCCAGACGGCCGATCTGGTGCTGCATTTCGGCCGCGCAGTGCGCGCAGCCCAGATTTTGCAGCGTGTAGATGCGCTGCTTGCCGCGTTTGTGGGGCTTTTTGGCTGTATTTTCCTCATTTTCTGTGTGCGGGTGGTGATGGTGGTCGTGACCGCAGGCACATTCGCCATCATGGTGGTGATGCCCGTGCGTATGGTCGTGGCCACAGGCGCAGTGTTCGTCCCCGTGGTGATGGTGTTCATGCGCGTGGTCGTGGCCGCAGGCACAGTGTTCGTCCCCGTGGTGATGATGCTCATGCGCGTGGTCGTGGCCGCAGGCACAGTGCTCACCCTCGTGGTGATGATGCCCGTGCACAGGCGCCGCCCCGTCAAGGGGGATAGCTTTGATTTTGCTGGGCTGGGTCGACATGATGCGTCCCTCCTAAATATATGAATGATTGCTCATATGTTCATGTATTCATATTAGGCCGCGCAGGCCGGTTTGTCAAGCGGCGCAGCACAAAAAGATGCACAAAAGAAAAAGCCGCCTTTTGACGGCTTTTCAGTTTGTCGATAAAGTTTCCGCGCCGCAGGCCGTAGCCCGCGATACTGCATTCCGCCGCCGCGCGACGGTAAAATGCGCGTCACATATAGTTCAGCCGCTCTGTGAGCGGCATCAAAAAAGCGAGCTTTGCCCGCTTTTTTTGATACAACTGATTCGATTGGAAGCGTGGTTCCAACCGAGAGACTGTCGAAAACTATGTTTTTCGACAGTCTCAAATAGCCGCCTTTCGGCAGCTTTGGCAGTGGCACGTCCGGACGGTCTATCCGTCCGGATTTTCGATTTTGGCGAGGATTTTTTTATCGCGTTTGTCCTGCGGGACGAACTGCGCATACAGGTCGGGGCGGTCGGCCTTGGTGCGGCGCAGGCTCATCTCACGCCGCCACGCCTCGATGTTGGCGTGGTGGCCGGAAAGCAGCACCTCGGGCACAGCACGGCCGCGCCAGTTTTCCGGGCGGGTGTACTGCGGGTGCTCGAGCAGCCCGTCCCAGTGGCTTTCGGCGGTGAAGGCGTCCTCGTCAGGCAGCACGCCCGGCACCATGCGGCACACAGCGTCCGCGACCGCCATCGCGGGGATCTCGCCGCCGGTCAGCACAAAGTCGCCGATCGAGATCTCCTCGTCGACGCAGGCGTCAATGAACCGCTGGTCGACCCCCTCGTAATGCCCGCAGACGAGGATGAAATGCCCGCGCGTAAGCAGCTCGCGCGCCTTATCCTGATCGAACGGCCGTCCCTGCGCGGACAGGAACACCGTATGGACATGCTCGCCCGCGCACAGCGCCTGATGGCACAGGTAGAGCGGCTCGGCCAGCATGACCTGCCCGCGGCCGCCGCCGTAGGGCGCGTCGTCCGCCTTGTGGTGCTTGTCGGGCGCGTAGTCGCGGATGTTGGTTGCGCGCACCTCGACCAGCCCCTTGTTCTGCGCGCGGCCGATGATGCTCTCCCGCATGACCCCGTCGATCATGTCAGGGAACAGCGTCATAATGTCGATCTTCATTCGAGCAGCCCCTCGATGCTCCGGATATAGATGACGCCTGCCTGCATATCAATTTCCTCAAGGAAGGGCTTGGACGCGGGGATATAGGCCATGCGGCCGTCCGGCATCTTGATTTCGTACATATCGTGCGCCGGGTTGGTGGTGATCACGTCGCGCAGCGTGCCGACCGCGCTGTCCGTGCGGCGGTCGTGCACGGCAAAGCCGAGGATGTCCTGAATGAACACCAGGTCGTCCGGCAGGTCGACGTCGTCCCGGTCGAGGTGCAGCACGCGGCCGCGCAGCGCTTCGGCGGCTTCGACCGTGTCGACGCCCGCGAGGTGCATCAGCACGACGTTTTTGTGTACCTGCGCCTTTTCGACAGAAACAGGCGTCTTTTCGTCCAGATAGAGCGTGTCAAAGTCGCACAGCACCTCGGGGCTGTCGCACCAGCTCTGCACCTTGAGGTCGCCGCGCACGCCGTGCGTGCCGACGATCTTGCCGGCCTCTAAAAATCGTTTGGGCATGGTTGCCTCCTCCGTCTCTGGGGGATAAGCGCGCGGAAATGCGCGCGGATAAGAAAAAATCGCCGCGCTGCGGCGATTTTTGTACGGCGTTGTCCGCAGGAAACGGTTCCGGCGGGTCAGTCGAGGATATCGACCGTTACACGCTTGTTTTCACGATTGCCTGCCGCTTTCATGAGTGTGCGAATTTCCTTTGCGATGCGGCCGTGACGGCCGATGACGCGGCCCATATCCCCGGGCGCAACGCGCAGGGAATAGGTGACGTTATCGCCGTCGATCTCTTCGGTGATGGCAATCGCATCCGGCTCGGAAACCAGATTTTTGACAATATAGGTCAATAACTCTTTCATTTCGTTTGCCTCACTCAATTCAGCACACCGGCCTTCTTCAGGATGCCGCGGACCGTATCGGTCGGCTGGGCGCCCTTCTTGATCCACTCCTGAGCGCGGTCAGCGTCAACGTTGACGGTGGCCGGGTCGGTCAGCGGGTTGTAGGTGCCGATCTCCTCGATGAAGCGGCCGTCACGCGGGTAACGGGAATCAGCGACAACGATGCGGTAGAACGGAGCCTTCTTCGCGCCCAGACGGCGCAGTCTGATCTTTACCATGGATGTTTCACCTCCTTCAAAATACTTCGTTTGCAATCTGGATTGCAAACGAGAGGGACACACCGCACGGGGCGCGGATGTGTCCCGCGCTGAAAAAAGTTCCTGTATCAGAAACTTTTTTCAGCCCTTGTGCGAAATCCGTGATACTCGGCCCAGGCCGCCTTCTCTTGGTCTGCGACCAATTCACCTTGTGCTCCCGGATTTTGCGGAAACGGCAGGGCCGTTTCCAATTTTATACGCGCATGGCGCGTGATTATTTGGAAAATTTCAGCGTGCTGAAATTTTCAGGCGGAAATCAGAACGGCAGCTTGAGGCCGCCAAGGCCGGGGAAGCCGCGGCGCTTTTTGCCCTTGCCGCCGCGGGCAAGGCCGGAAAGCTGCTTGGTCATCTTCTGCATGGCCTCGAACTGTTTGAGCAGTTTGTTGACCTGCTCGACCGACAGGCCGCAGCCCGCCGCGATGCGCTTTTTGCGCGAGAAATTGATGATGGAGGGGTTATCCCGCTCCTTGGGTGTCATGGATTGGATGATGGCTTCGGTGTGCGCCATCTGCTTTTCGTCGATCTTGGCGCCGGCGAGGGCTTTTGCGTCCACACCCGGCAGCATGCCGAGCATTTCCTCCATCGAGCCCATGTTTTTCATCTGCTGGAGCTGTTCGTAGAAGTCGGTCAGCGTCAGTTTGCCGGCCATCAGCTTTTTGGCGGCTTCGGCGGCCTGCTTCTGGTCGAAGGACTCCTGCGCCTTTTCGATCAGCGTCAGCACGTCGCCCATGCCGAGGATGCGGGAAGCCATGCGGTCGGGGTGGAACGGCTCGATGTCGCCCAGCTTTTCGCCCGTGCCGATGAATTTGATCGGCTTGCCGGTGACCGCCTTGACCGACAGCGCCGCGCCGCCGCGGGCGTCGCCGTCCATCTTGCTCATCAGTACGCCGTCGATGCCGAGCGCCTCGTCGAACGTCTGCGCGACGTTGACCGCGTCCTGACCGGTCATCGCATCGACGACCAGAATGATCTCGGTCGGTTTTACCGCCGCCTTGATGTTTTTCAGCTCGTCCATCAGTTTTTCGTCGATATGCAGGCGGCCTGCGGTATCGAGGAACACGAGGTCGAAGCCGTTTTTGCGGGCGTGGTCGATGCCGTGCTTGGCGATCTCGACCGGGTCGCCCTGCCCCTCGTCAAAGACGGGGATATCCAGCTGCTTGCCGACCACCTTTAGCTGGTCGATCGCCGCGGGGCGGTACACGTCGCACGCGACGAGCAGCGGACGCCGCTGCTGCTGCTTGCGCAGGAGCGCCGCCAGCTTGGCGCAGTTGGTGGTTTTGCCCGCGCCCTGTAAGCCTGCCATCATCACGATGGTAGGCGGGTTGGGCGAAATGGTCAAACGGGTGGTCTGGCCGCCCAAAAGGCTGACCAGTTCTTCGTTTACGATCTTGATGACCTGCTGGGTCGGGGACAGGCTTTCGAGGATTTCGGCGTCGGTCGCCTTTTCGGTGACCGCCTTGACAAAGTCCTTGGCGACCTTGAAGTTGACGTCGGCCTCCAAAAGCGCCATGCGGATCTCGCGCATGGCCTCCTTGACGTCGGCCTCGGTCAGCCGCCCCTTGCTGCGCAGGTGCTTGAATGCGGATGAAATTTTTTCGGTAAGGCCTTCAAATGCCATGTTATGCCTCCTGCCTGAGCTGGTCGAGCAGCGCCGCCATGCGGGACAGGATATCCTCCGCTTCGCGGCTGTGCAGTTTGTCGGCGTTGAGCGTCTGTAAAAGCGTGACCTGCTGCGAAAGCTCCTGCGCGCACCGTTCGGTATCGCCGTACCGCGCGACCAGGCCGAGTTTGTCCTCCATCCCGCCCAGCGCGTGCTCGGCGCGCTTGATGCTGTCGCGCACGCCCTGACGGGTGATGCCCGCGTGCTCGGCGATTTCAGCGAGCGACAGGTCCTCATTATAATACAGGTCGAACAGCTCGCGCTGTTTTTCGGTGAGCGTCTCGCCGTAGAAATCGAACAGCAAGCTCATTTCGAGCGGTTTGCCTTTCATCGGCGGGCCTCCCTGCGAAAGTGTAAAGTGATTCGCCTTTACATCGAACGTGACTATTCTACCGTATATTTGCCGCCCTGTCAAGGGAAAAATAGCGGGGAAAACGAATTTTGTTCGCATAACTATATTTGCGTCCCATCTGCAATGATGCTATAATATGCCCATGGGTAAATCTTTCCGGAAATGAGGGAAATCATGCAACAAGTAACGCGGAAAAAGCTGGCCGAGGGCGTACACCTGACCTGTGTGACCACGCCCAAGTTCAAACGTGCGGTGCTCCGCGCGGCGCTGCTGCTGCCGCTGGGCGGCCCGGACGCGGCGCTGCGCGCCTGCCTGCCCCATGTGCTGCGGCGCGGCACGCGCGCCCTGCCCGACCTGCGCGCCATCGGCGAGGCGCTCGACGGGCTGTACGGCGCGCGCATCGAGGCGGTCGTGCGGCGCGAGGGCGAGCACCTTGCGGTCGGCTTTCTATCCGATTGCATCGACGAGGGCTGCGCGCCCGGCGCGGACGGCCTGACAGCGGGCGTCATCCGCCTGCTGGCCGAGCTGCTGTGCGACCCATACACGCAGGACGGCGCATTCTGCCCGGATTACACAGCGGGCGAGCGCGAAAACCTGATCGACCGCATCGCGGCGCAGAAAAACGACCCGCGCGTCTGGGCGCCGCTGCGGCTGACCCAGCTGATGTGCGCGGACGAGGCCTACGGCCAGCCGGTGCACGGCACCAAGGCGCAGGCCGAAAAAATCAACGAGAAAAAGCTGTATGCGGCCTACCAGCGCGCGCTCGACGAGGCGCAGCTTGAGCTGTTCTACTGCGGGCCGCTCGACGCCGGGACGGCCGAGGCGCTGTTCGCGCAGACGCCGCTGGCGCAGCCGCGTCCGGGGGCGCTGCCGCTGCCGCCGACCGCCGTGCTGGCGCAGCCCGCGGGCGAGGCGCGCGAGGTCGTGGAGGAGGAACCGGTCACGCAGGGCAAGCTGTCGCTCGGCTTCCGCACGGGCGGCGCCAGCCTGACCGGCGGCGACCCCGCGGCCTACTGGGTGTTCCAGACGCTGTACGGCGGCTCGACCAGCTCCAAGCTGTTCCTGAACGTGCGCGAAAAACAGTCGCTGTGCTACTACGCGAGCGCGCAGTTTGTCCCGGCCAAGGGCATCATGATGGTCAATTCCGGCATTGAAAACGACAAATTCGAAGTGGCACGGGACGAAATTTTGCGCCAGCTGGACGAATGCCGCGCGGGCGATATCACGGACGCCGAGATCGACGGCGCGCGCCGCACGCTGACGACAAACTGGGGCGCGATGCTCGACGACCCGCTGACGCTCGAGCGCTACTGGCTCGGGCAGGCGGCGGCGGGCACGATGGTGTCGGCCGAGGAGCGCATCGCGCAGGTGCAGACCGTCGGCCGCGACCGCATCGTCGCGGCGGCGCAGGCGACCGCGCTCGACACGGTGTATTTTATGAAGGGGGCGGGCGCATGAGCAAGATTTGGACTGCCCTGCGCGAGCGCATGGAGCAGCGCACGCTGGACAACGGCCTGCGCGTGTGTTATCTGCCCAAGGAGGGCTTTGGCAAGACGTTTGCGATTTTGGCGACCGACTTCGGCTCGGTCGACGCGTCGTTCACGATCGACGGGCAGCGCCATGACACGCCGGCGGGCGTGGCGCACTTTCTTGAGCACAAGATGTTCGAGGACGAGGACGGCAACGCCTTGCAAAAGTTCGCGCGCACGGGCGCAAGCCCGAACGCCTTCACCAGCCACACGATGACGGCCTACCACTTTTCCTGCACCGACCGGTTTGAGGAAAACCTCGAGATTTTGCTGAAATTCGTGTTCACGCCGTATTTCACCGAGGAAAACGTCCAAAAGGAGCGCGGCATCATCGCGCAGGAGATCGGCATGATGGACGATACGCCCGGCTGGCAGGCCTTTTGCGGCCTGCTGGGCGGGATGTACCGCAACCATCCGGTGCGCGTGCCGATCGCGGGCAGCGTGGACAGCATCGCGCGCATCACGCCGGACGTGCTCTACACCTGCCACCGCGCGTTTTACAGCCCGAGGAATATGGCGCTCGTCGTGTGCGGCACGGCGGATTTCGACGAGGTGTGCCGCATGGCGGCGCAGTATTCGCCCGCAGACGCGCCCGCGATTGGCGAGCGGCACTACGGCGACCGCCGCGAAGCGGTAAACGAACTGACGGTCGAGCGGCGCATGCCGGTCTCGCGGCCGCAGTTCCTGCTCGGCTTCAAGGACGTGCCCTGCGCGCCGGGCGAGAGCCAGCTGCGGCGCGGGCTGCTGGGCGAGCTTTCCTTGCGCATCCTGTGCGGCGATACGTCGCCGCTGTACGCCCAGCTCTATGAAAAGCGCCTGATCAGCCGCGATTTCGATACCGACTATATGCTCTTTCCCGAGGGCGCGGCGGCCATCCTCGGCGGCGAAAGCCGCGACCCCGAGGCGGCGCGCGCGGCGATCGAGCAGGAAGTGGCGCGGCTGGCGCGCGAGGGCGTCGGGCGGGCGCTGTTCTCCCGCATGAAAAAGGCGCTTTACGGCCTGCGCCTGCGCGTGTTCGACGTGCCCGAGGCGTATGCCCGGCAGCAGGCGGCGGCACTGTTCGCGGGCGAGGACTACGCGGACTTTGCCGCGCTGTGCGACACCATCGGCGCGGACGACGTGCAGGCGGTCTACGCCCGCTGGGCGCAGCGTGACCGGTCGTGTATGTCGGCCATCCTGCCGCAGTAACAGATTTTTTTCGACAGCAAAGGAACAGAAACAACATGGAACATGCAATCTCTTTCCCGGCGCTCGGGCTGGAGTTCCAGATCGACCGCGTTGCAGT
The DNA here is from genome assembly GCF_944384735.1 of uncultured Agathobaculum sp. GTDB lineage: Bacteria > Bacillota > Clostridia > Oscillospirales > Butyricicoccaceae > Agathobaculum. The sequence continues at coordinate 23,082 of NZ_CALWUN010000030.1, forward strand.
CAACGTGCTCGGCAAGGATATCTTCTGGTACGGCATTATCATCTGCGCCGGGTTCGTGCTGGCCGCGCTCTATGTCAACGCGCGGGTCAGGGAATTCGGCCTGACCTCCGACCACCTGATGGACTGCCTGATTTTGTGCGTGCCGATCGGCATCGTGTGCGCGCGCATCTATTACGTTGTGTTTGAGTGGGACTATTTCCGCGAAAACCCGTCCGAGATCATTGCGGTCTGGCACGGCGGCATCGCGATCTACGGTGCGGTGATCGGCGTAGTGGTCACCTTATATGTGTACAGCCGCGTCAAAAAGGTGCCGTTTGCCAGCCTGTGCGACCTTGCGGCCTTCGGCCTGCTGATTGGGCAGTGCATCGGCCGCTGGGGCAACTTTGTCAACGCCGAGGCGTACGGCGGCCCGACCGACCTGCCATGGGGCATGTCGATCGACGGCGCGGCGGCCGTGCACCCGACCTTTTTGTATGAGTCGCTGTGGAACTTCGTCGGCTTTGTCGCGCTGCATTTCTACTCGAAAAAGCGCAAATTCCCGGGCGAAATGGCGCTTCTATATGTCGCGTGGTACGGCCTTGGCCGCGCGTGGATCGAGGGCTTGCGCACGGACAGCCTGTATATCGGCACGCTGCGCGTCTCACAGGTGCTCGCAGCGATCAGCTGCATTATCGCGGTCGCGCTGCTGGTGCGCAAGTATAACCGCCTGAAGGTCGCGGCGGCGTTCTATGTGCCGCCCGTGACAGAACCCGCAGCCGCACCGGCAGCTGCGGAAAAATCCGATGAACCGGCGGAAGATCCCGCGCAGGGCGCGGAAACCCCGGCCGAACCGGATACACAGACAACCAAAACTGAAAAAGGGGGAACTGACACATGAGTGCAGTAAGAATGGACGGCAAGGCGCTGTCGGCCAAGGTGCGCGGCAGCATCCTAGCGGAAACCGAGGAACTGAAAAAGCAGGGCATCACGCCCGGTCTCGCGGTCATTATCGTCGGCAACGACCCGGCGAGCGAGATCTATGTCCGCAACAAGGAAAAGGCCTGCGCCGAATGCGGGTTTTACAGCGAGAAGTACGCGCTGCCCGCCGAGACCACGCAGGACGAGCTGCTCGGCCTGATCGCGCAGCTGAATGAAAGCCCGCAGGTGTCTGGCATCCTGTGCCAGATGCCCGTGCCGGAGCACATCTCCGAGCAGGCGGTCATCGACGCGATCGACCCGAAAAAGGACGTCGATGCGTTCCACCCGGTCAACGTCGGCAAGATCATGACAGGCAACTTCGACTTCGTGCCCTGCACGCCCGCGGGCGTCATGGAGCTGCTCGACGAGTACGGCATCGACCCCAAGGGTAAGGAATGCGTGGTCGTCGGCCGGTCGAACATCGTCGGCAAGCCGATGGCCATGCTGCTGCTGCACCGCCACGGCACGGTCACCATCTGCCACAGCCGCACGCAGGACCTCGCGGCGGTCTGCCGCCGGGCGGACATCCTGGTCGCGGCGGTCGGCAAGGCGGGCTTTATCACACCCGACATGGTAAAGGACGGCGCGGTCGTCATCGACGTCGGCATCAACCGCAACGAGGCGGGTAAGGTCTGCGGCGACGTCGACCCGGCGGTATTTGACAAGGCGTCCTACATGACGCCCGTGCCGGGCGGCGCCGGCCCGATGACCATCACCATGCTGATGAAGAACACGCTCAAGGCGGCCAAACTCCAAAACCGCGCATAAATCTCGCCATTCATCGGCAGAAATGATTGACCTTTTTTGCCAACCCCGATATAATAAAGGTAACGAAGCTGCCGGGATACTTCCGGCGCGGACGGCAGGGAGGAAAAGACAATGGATATGAAAAAACTGGCCGGTGACAAGGCTGCGGAATATGTCAAGGACGGTATGGTGCTCGGTCTGGGCACCGGCTCGACCGCGTACCACATGGTCAACGCAGTGGGTGAGCTGGTCAAAAACGGCATGAAGATTCAGGCGATCCCGACCTCGAAGGCGACCGAAGCGCAGGCGCGCGAGCTCGGTATCCCGCTGCTGACGATCGACGAGCTCGACCATGTCGATCTGGCGATCGACGGCGTCGACGAGATCGACCCGCAGTTCAACGCCATCAAGGGCGGCGGCGGCGCGCTGTACCGCGAAAAGGTGGTCGCGTCGATGGCCAAGGAAGTCATCTGGATCATGGATGAAAGCAAGCTGGTCGACAAGATCGGCGCATTCCACCTGCCGGTCGAGATCGCGCAGTACGGCTCCAAGCAGGCGATGGAAAAAATGGCGGCATACGGCTTCAACCCGGTGCTCCGCGTCAAGGACGGCAAGACCTTTGTCACCGACAACGGCAATTACATCGCAGACCTGCACCTCGGCGCAGGCTTTGATATTCAGGACGTATACGGCAAGCTGACCGGCATGCTCGGCGTGCTGGAGCATGGCCTGTTCCTCAACATGTGCAAGCGGATGATCGTTGGCTGCGCCTCGGGTGAAGTCAAGATCATCGAGAACCCGGCAAAGTAATGGGCGATCGACGTACATCACAGCACCGTATCGGTGACCGGATCGGCGCGACCCGCGTCGACCGCAGCGGCGCCGGCGCGCGGCGCCGGCCGACGAAAAAGCCGCTGAACTACCGTCTGGTCCTTTGTGTGGCCCTGTTGGTCTGCGCCTTGCTCGCCCTGATATTTTTCGTGCTGTCGACCTCGCGCGGCGGCAAGATCAAGGAGCTGAACACGCAGATCGAGACGCTGAACGGCGAAAAGACCAGCCTGAGTGAGCAGGTCAACGCGCTGACACAGGAAAACCAGACGCTGCTGGCCGGGCTGACGGCCGCGCTGCCCGACCCGACCACCGCGCAGACCGACGACCTGACCGCGCTCATCCCGCAGCTGACCGAGGGCGTCTATGTGGTGCGCAGCACGGGCTCGCAGTACCAGTACCTGAGCGTGCCGTCCGGCTATCTGCAGGATAAGCTGGCGGCCTACCGCGACGACGCGGCGGGCTACGCCGTCATCGAGGGCACGCCGAACTGCACCTGCTGGGTGCTGTTCTCCGACCGCGTCATCGGCCTTGCCGAGGGCGATCAGGGCTTTGTCAGCATGGACCGCGCCGCCACCGGCAGCGCGACGACCGTGCCAAGCGGCATGTACGCTTTTGTGGCGAGCTTTTTCGCGTAAAATTTCAAAAAAACCGGACGGCAGGGCTTGACACAGCCCTGCCGTCCGTGTTATTCTACTAAAAGCCGCATTGTGCATAGGCTTTGTTAAGCGCGCCCGAATCCCGGTCGCCGCCGTGCCAAGCGTGACTCTACAACGAAAGAGAGGGAAAACCAAATGTATGCCATTCTGAAAACTGGCGGCAAGCAGTACAAGGTATC
>NZ_CALWUN010000031.1 GCF_944384735.1 uncultured Agathobaculum sp.
GTAGCCCACGCTCATCATGTGACCGGACTGCTCAGGGCCGAGTACGTTGCCCGCGCCGCGGATCTCCAAATCACGCATCGCGATCTTGAAGCCCGAGCCGAAGGCCGCGAACTCGCGGATGGCGGATAGGCGCTTCTGCGCAATTTCGCTCAGCGCCTTGCCGCGCCGGTAGCACAGGTAGGCGTAGGCATGGCGGCTCGACCGGCCGACGCGCCCGCGGATCTGGTGCAGCTGCGCCAGCCCCATGTTGTCCGCATTCTCAATGATCAGCGTGTTCGCGTTTGGGATGTCGATGCCGGTCTCGATGATGGTCGTGCAGACCAGAATGTCGATCTCACCCTCGCTCATGGCGTTCATCACGGCGGCGATTTCCTTTTGCGTCATCTTGCCGTGCACCACGCCGATACGCGCGTCCGGCAGGCGCTGCTGCCACAGGCTCGCACACCGCGCGATCGACTCGACGCGGTTGTGCAGGTAATAGACCTGCCCGCCGCGCGCCAGCTCGCGCCGGATGGCGTCGAGCAGCACGCCGTCGTTCTGTTCGAGCACAAACGTCTGCACCGGATGGCGGTCGAGCGGCGGCTCCTCGATGGACGACATATCCCGGATGCCGGAGAGCGCCATGTTGAGCGTGCGCGGGATCGGGGTCGCGGACAGCGTCAGCACATCGACCGTTTTGGACAACTCCTTCAGCGTCTCCTTGTGGGACACGCCGAAGCGCTGTTCCTCGTCCACGACCAGCAAACCCAAATCCTTGAACTTGATCTTCTTGTTAAACAGCTTGTGCGTACCGATGACGATATCGACTGAACCCGCTTCCAATTTTTTGAGCAGCAGGCTTTGCTCCGTGCCGGTTTTGTAGCGTGTGAGCAATTCAATGGTCACCGGATGGCCTTGGAAGCGCTGCAAGGCAGTCAGGTAGTGCTGGCGCGCGAGCACGGTCGTCGGCACAAGGATGGCGGCCTGCTTGCCCGCGAGCACGCACTTCATCACGGCGCGCAGCGCGACCTCGGTCTTGCCAAAGCCCACGTCGCCGCACAGCAGGCGGTCCATCGGCCGGTCGGACTCCATATCCAGCTTGATTTCCGCGATGCAGCGCAGCTGGTCGTCGGTCTCCTCGTAGGGGAAGGCGTCCTCAAACTCGCGCTGCCACGCATCGTCCGGCGGGAAGGCGAAGCCTTTGACCTTGGCGCGCTCGGCGTACAGCTTGATGAGTCCTTCGGCCAGTTCCTTGGCCGCCGCCTTGGCGCGCGCCTTGGAGCGCGACCAGTCCGCGCTGCCGAGCTTGTTGAGCCTCACCTTTTCCGGCTCACCGCCGCCGATGTATTTGGAGATCAGGTCAAGGCTGGTCGCGGGGACATAGAGGAAATCCGTGCCCGCGAACGCGATTTTGATGAAATCGCGCTCGGCGCCGTCGACCGTCATACGCTCCATGCCAATAAAGCGGCCGATGCCGTGGTGCTCGTGCACAACGAGGTCGCCGGGCGTTAAGTCGGTGAAGGACTTAACGCGGTCGCGGTTGGACTTTTTGACCTGCGTCTTTTTGCGCCGCGCGAGCACCTGCCCCTCGGTGATGACGACCAATCCGAGGTCAGGGTACTCAAAGCCCGCAGACAGCGTGCCCTCCATGACGCACACCTGCCCGCCCTTGGGCAGCAGGTCGCTGACCGCAGCGGTCAGCCCCGCCTCGGTCAGCGCGTCGCACATGTTGCGGCAGCGCAGTTCGCTGCCGCACAGCACGGCGACCGCGCGCCCCTGCTGGGTGTAGCCCCGGATATCGGCGGCGGCCATGTCCAGATTGCCCCCGTAGGCGTTCATCTGGTTAGCGACCAAGTTCTCAAGGTGCTGCGGCGCGAGTTCCGGGACGTTGTTCAGAAAGCTGTCCAGCCGCAGCACCGTGCGCTTTGTGCCGCTGAGTGCGGCAAAGTCGAGCGCGTAGCCGTCCAACCCGGGTGCGATCTCACCGCGCTCGAGCAGGGCGGTCACGTCGTCCGCGATGCGCGCAACAAAGTCGCGCAGCGCGTCGCGCAGGCGCGGTGTGTCCTCGATGAGCACGACCGCGTCCTCCGGCAGATAGTCGAGCGCGGTCGCCATTTCGGGATAGATGAGCGGCAGGTATTTGTCCGCCGCGGGCAGCGCGCCGGTTTCCTCCAGCCGCTCGGCGTCGCGTTCGATGTGCGCGGCGAGGTCGGCGTGCTTCTTTTTGCGCGTCGACAGCAGGCCGCGCACCGCCTTGGCCAGCCCTGCGGCGCCCCCCGGCGCGAGGTGCGGCAGCGCCTCCATGCGCGGCAGGCAGCGCAGCGTTTCGACGGTTTCCAGGCGCCGCTGGCTGCCGACGTCGAACGACGCGATCGAGTCGACCTCATCATCCCAGAACTCAACGCGGTAGGGGTTCGCCGCCTGCGGCGGGAACACGTCCAGGATACCGCCGCGCACCGAGAACTGCCCGACGCCCTCGACCTGCACGCAGCGCTCGTAGCCCGCGCGGGTCAGCTGCCCGGTGAGCGTTTCAAGCGGCACGGTCTGGCCGGAGGACACGGTCACGGCCGCGCTTTGCAGCGCATCCGGCGGCAGCGTGCGCTGGGCAGCCGCCTGTATGCCCATCACCGAAAACGCCGCATCGGGCAGCGTGTCCAGCACCGCCAGACGGCTTTGCTCATAGCCGCGCGACACGCCGACCACGTCGGCCAGCACCAGCTCGCGCGCGGGCAGCACTTGTACCTCACGCTCGGAGAAGGCTTGCAGGTCGCGCGCAAACCGCGCCGCGGCCGCGTCGTCGTCGGTCAGCACGCACACCGGCCGTCCGGTGTCCAGTCCGAGCGCCGCCGCGAGGTGCGCCTTGTGGATGGCGGACAGGCCGACGGCCAGCACGGGCGTTTTGCCCTGCTGGACGGCTTCCTTCAACGATCGGTATTCTTTTAGGTAGGTTATACTTTTTGTTAATTCCGTCATAGCAGCCTTTGCTCCTTTTTCAGGGGACGCCAAAAGGGCAGATTGTCCATCTGCCCTGTCTTCGATCGGAAACACGTTTCCGATCGAGTAAAAGATGTATCAAAAAACCCGGCAAAGCTGGGCTTTTTGATGAAAACAGCGGCATACCGCTGTTTTCTGATCGGCCATGCGCATAGCGCAAATAATTTTGACAAACTAAGGGCAGATTTTGTAATCTGCCCTCAGTGTATGCTTGTGTTCAGAACTTAATGCGCGTGCTCATCATGCTCATGGTGGCAGGCGGCGCAGTCCATGCTGCAGCCGAGGATCTCGGCCGGATCCTTACCCATACGCTTGTAATAGTCCGCGATGGCCGAGCGCAGCGCCTCCTCGGCGAGCACCGAGCAGTGCATCTTGACCGGCGGCAGGCCGTCGAGCGCCTCCGCGACCGCCTTGTTGGTCAGCTTGAGCGCCTCCTCGAGCGTCTTGCCCTTGACCATCTCGGTCGCCATCGAGCTGGTCGCGATCGCCGCGCCGCAGCCGAAGGTCTTGAACTTGACATCCTCAATCACGCCGTCGTCCGACACCTTGAGGTAAATCTTCATGATGTCGCCGCACTTGGCGTTGCCGACCTCGCCGACGCCGTTGGCGTCCTCGATCTCGCCGACGTTGCGCGGATGGGTGAAGTGGTCTAGTACCTTTTCACTGTATTGCATAGAAACAATCTCCCTTAATAAAATCTAAGCGATAGGCAGACGCCGCAGCGTCCGCATCCAGTGCCCCGTCAAAGGCGGGGGATTATCGAAAAAAGTTTGTTCCGGCACTTTTTTCGTATCCAAGGGGGTGGAATCCCCGTAGGCTCAGTGTTCGTGCAGCTCACTTGCCGCCGTCAGATTGGGCTTGCCGTTCTCCCAGACCGGGCTCATCGAACGCAGCGTGGACACCACCTGCGTGACCGTCTCGATGATATAATCGACATCCTCCTCGGTGTTCTGCTCGCCGAGGGTCAGGCGCAGCGAACCGTGCGCGATCTCGTGCGGCAGGCCGATCGCCATGAGCACATGGCTGGGGTCGAGCGAGCCGGTCGAGCAGGCCGAGCCGGTCGAGCCGCACACGCCCATGTTGTCCAGCATCAGGATCAGCCCCTCGCCCTCGATCGCCTCAAACACGAACGATGCCGTGCCCGGCAGACGGTTGACCGGGTCCCCGGTGAAGTGCGTGTACGGCACCTTGTCCATCACGCCCTTGACCAGCCTGTCCGTCAGGCGCTTGACATAGCCCATCTTTTCGTCCATGCCCTCGACCGCTTCCTGCATCGCGGCCGCAAGGCCGATGCAGCCTGCGGTGTTCTCGGTGCCCGAGCTCCAGCCGCGCTCCTGCCCGCCGCCGTACACCAGCGGCTCGAGCGCAATGCCCTTGCGGACATACAGCGCGCCCACGCCGCGCGGGCCGCGGAACTTGTGCGCGGACAGCGACAGCATGTCGATATCCATTTCCTGCACGTCGATGTGCATGTGGCCGACCGCCTGCACCGCGTCGGTGTGGAACTTGGCGCCGACCGAATGGGCGAGCGCCGCGATTTCCTTGAGCGGCTGGATGGTGCCGATCTCGTTGTTCGCCGCCATGATGGTGACGAGCGCGGTATCCTCGGACAGCGCGTTTTTGAGCTGTTCGAGGTCGACATGGCCTTCCTTGTCCACGTCCAGATAGGTGACGCGGAAGCTCTCCTTTTCCAGCGCCTCGCAGGTGTACAGCACGGCGTGGTGCTCGATCTTGGAGGTGATCAGGTGCTTGCGGCCCTTGGCCGTTGGGCCGTGCATAAAGCCGCGGATGGCGAGGTTGTCCGCCTGCGAGCCGCCGCCGGTGAAGATGATCTCGCCCGGGGCGTAGTCGTTGGCCTCGTTGACCGGCATGGCCGCGTTCAGGCATCTGCCGACCGTCGTGCGCGCCTCGTTGAGTGCCATCTTGGCCTCACGGCCGATGCGGTAGAGCGAGGACGGGTTGCCGAAATACTCGGTCAGCCACGGCTTCATCGCCTGGAATGCCGTTTCGGACAGCGGGGTGGTCGCCGCGTTGTCCGCATACACAAATCTTTTCATCTTTTATCTCAAGCCTTTCTTTCCAAAAGGGGTTAAACAAAGCGTGGTTTTATGCGGAAAACCGTCCGGTTTTCCGGTACTTCTAATATACACCTGAAACGCGCATTTTAGCAAGCGAAAAACTGACAAATCGCATGCCTTTAAAGCGCGCGTTTTGCATCATTTTGTGCATTTTGTGTAGTTTCAACCGCGGCGGTGGGTATCCATGTGCTTTTTCAGGCGCTGGAGCACCACATCGTACCGCGCCGAGCGCGCCGACGGGTTGCCGCGCAGCAGGCTCTTGCGCGTGCGGCCGAGCGCTTCGGCCCGCTCGTCAAAGCGGCGCTGCACCTCGTCCAGCCGTTGGAGGATCTGCTCCTTGGCGTCGGCCAGCTGGCCGCGCGCGCCGTCCATGCGCTCCGACCACTGCTCGCGCGCATCCGACCATTGTTCGCGTGCCTCGCCCATACGCGCGGAAAACTGCCCGCGGGCTTCGTCCATTTTTTCTTCCCACTCGCTGCGCGCCTCGTCGACACGGTAGGACAGGCGGGTCAGCTTGACCAGCGCAGTCTCAGACAGCTGCCCGCGCAGCTCGGCGCCCTGCTCGCGCAGGCGGTCGAGCTCCTCGAGCACGCGCGCCAGGTCGAGCGCGGTGCGCACGGATACCACCACGTCGCCCGCGAACACGACCGACAGCAGCACATCCACCACGACCAGCGCCCAGAGCGGCAGCCAGACGACGACCGCCTCGACCGGCGGGTGGATCACCCGGGCGAGGATCAGCCCGAGGAAGCCCCAGCACAGCGAGGACTGCAGGCAGATGCGCCCCTGAAACTGGAACCGGTGGGAGGAATAATCCCAGTATTTGATTTTGAACAGCGTTTCCATCAGCACGCCGACGATATACTCAAACACCGTCGCGGCGGCCATGCTGGCCAAAAACAGCGCGGCCGGCCGGTCGTACAGCGGCAGCGACACATGCAACAGGATGGTCGCACCGAAGCCGTAGATCGGCAGCATCGGCCCACGCAAAAAGCCGCGGTTGACAAAATGGCGCTGCTGGACGGAAACGACCGTCGATTCAAAGCACCAGCCCAAAAAGCAGTAGGCATAGAACACCAGCAGCCACTGCGGTGCGGAATAATCATAAGGCAAAGCCCCGGGTCCCTCTTTTCCTAAGATGGCTTTTGCAGGTTTGACGCCTGTCCCATTATTTTATCTAATTTTTTGACTTTTTGCAAGGGCGCAGGTATAATAGTATCATCTCATTTCATTAAGAAGGGCAGGATGACGCCGCTATGCTGAATTTTTCAATCCACACTTCCACCGAGGTCGTTTTCGGCCGCGATATCGAGGGCCGCATCGGCCCGAAGCTCAAGGAGATCGGCGCGCACCGCGTGCTGGTGCACTTCGGCGGCTCGAGCGCGCGCTCATCCGGCCTGCTTGACCGCGTGGAGCAGAGCCTGTCCGGCGCGGGGCTGGGCTTTGTCGAACTGGGCGGCGTCGAGCCCAACCCCAAGGTGTCGATGGCGCGCCGCGGCATCGAGCTGTGCAAGCGCGAGGGCATCGACTTTATCCTCGCCGTCGGCGGCGGCTCGGTCATCGACTCGGCCAAGGCCATCGGCATGGGCGCGGCCACCGGCCGCGACCCGTGGGAGTTCGCCGCGAGCGGCACCGCGCCGGACAAGACCCTGCCGGTCGCCACCGTGCTGACGCTGGCCGCCTCCGGCTCGGAGACCAGCAACTCCTGCGTGCTGACCAACGAAGAAACCAAGCAAAAGCGCGGCATCACCAGCCAGACCAACCGCCCGCGCATCAGCTTCCTCAACCCGGAAAACACCTTCACCGTGTCCAAATTCCAGACCGGCTGCGGCATTGTCGACATCATGATGCACACGCTCGAGCGCTACCTGACCCCGGCGGGCGGCGAGAGCGACATCACCGACCGCATTGCCGAGGGCGTGCTGGTCGCCACGCGCGACGCCGGCCGCCGCGCGATCGAAAACCCCAACGACTACGAGGCGCGCGCGACGCTCATGTGGGCGGGCAGCGTGTCGCACAACGACCTGACCGGCTGCGGCCGCCAGCGCCTGTTCCCGGTGCACAAGCTCGAGCATGAGCTGAGCGCCTACCGCGACCAGATCGCGCACGGCGCGGGCCTGTCCGTGCTGTTCCCGGCGTGGGCGATGTACGAGATGAAAAACGACATCCCGCGCTTTGCCCAGTTGGCAAACCGCGTGTTCGGCGTTGAAATGGACTTTGCCTGCCCGGAGCGCACTGCGCGCGAGGGCATCCTGACGATGAAGCGTTTTTTTGAGGAGATCGGCATGCCGGTACATATGGCCGAGCTGGGCATCAAGCCCGCAGACTACGACGCGCTGGCGGAAAACACGATGCGCACGGTCAAGGGGCCGGTCAAGAGCTATTCCAAGCTGGACAAGGACGCCATCCTGGCGATCTACCATCTGGCCGAATAACCTGTGCCCGATGCCCGCGGCGGGGGCGACAGCCTCCCGCCGCGGGCATTGCGGGCGCTTGCGCCGCAAAACAAAAATTTCCGATTTTTTCTTTGCTTTTTCTCTTGACAAGCGCGCGCCCGTCGGGCTATAATAGTTAGGCTAACTGCGATAGAGAATCGCAGAGAGATACCAGCATTTTTTACATTCCTCAATAGCTCAGTTGGTAGAGCATGCGGCTGTTAACCGCAGGGTCGTTGGTTCGAGTCCAACTTGAGGAGCCATACAGGGGTATAGCTCAGCTGGTAGAGCATCGGTCTCCAAAACCGAGTGCCGTGGGTTCGATCCCTACTGCCCCTGCCATTTTGCTGCTGTAGCTCAGTAGGTAGAGTGCATCCTTGGTAAGGATGAGGTCACCGGTTCAAATCCGGTCAGCAGCTCCAAAAAGCGAACCGCCCGAAAGCGGTTCGTTTTTTTGTGTCATGATAGTTTGCCCGCAAAGGAGAGACACCCACCTTGAAGATCCGCAACTCATTCATTTTGCTGCTGACCGCCACCATCTGGGGCGTGGCGTTTGTGGCGCAGAGCGTCGGCATGGACTATGTCGGCCCCTTCACCTTCCTGTTTGCCCGCAGCGTGATCGGCGGCGTCGTGCTGCTGCCGGTCGTCGCGATACTGCACAGGAACGCCCCGCTGCCCGCGCCCGAAAACGCCGAAAAGAAGCGGCAGGCGCGCAACACGCTGCTGCTCGGCGGTGTGTGCTGTGGTGCGGCGCTGTGTTTTGCGAGCATCTTCCAGCAGGTCGGCCTGCTGTACACCACGGTCGGCAAATCCGGCTTCCTGACCGCCTGTTACATCCTGATCGTGCCGCTGCTCGGCCTGCTGCTCGGCCGCAGGTGCGGCAAGCTGGTCTGGTGCGGCGTAGCGCTGGCCATTGCCGGCCTGTACTTCCTGTGCCTGACCGACGGACTGAGCGTCAACCGCGGCGACGTGCTGACCTTTGTGTGCGCGATTTTGTTCTCGGTACATATTTTGGTCATCGACCATTTTTCGCCGCTGACCGACGGCGTCAAGATGTCGTGCATCCAGTTTTTCGTGTGCGCGGCCATCGCGGGCGTGGGCATGCTGGCGTTTGAGCAGCCCAGCCTTTCGGCCATGCTCGCCGCATGGAAACCGATTTTGTACGCGGGCGCGCTGTCCTCGGGCGCGGCCTACACCTTGCAGATCATCGGCCAGCGCGGCATGAACCCGACCGTCGCCTCGCTGATTATGAGCCTCGAGTCGGTCATTTCGGTGCTCGCGGGCTGGATCATCCTGCACCAGACGCTGTCCGGCCGCGAAATTTTCGGCTGCGTGCTGATGTTCATTGCCATTGTGCTGGCGCAGCTGCCGGACAAGTCCGCCGCCCCGGATCTGGCCGGAACGCAGGCTGAAAGCCGCACCATGGCCGACCGGCCGTAAAGCCGGGTACCGCACCGCATAAGACAACCGCCGCGTGGACGCATAAACGTCCGCGCGGCGGTTTTTGTTGATGTGGCTGTTTGCAGGGGCACGCTCAGCCTGTGCAGCCAAGCAGGAACGCCGCGCCGGACAGCAGCAGCAGTCCCACGACATTGGCGAGCGCGAACGCGGCGAGGTAATGCGGCAGCGAGGCGTTCCCGTCGCGCAGGTAGAGTTTCAGCGAGATCAGGCTGGCGAGCGACGCGATCGGCGTGCCGAGGCCGCCGACATTGACGCCCGCGAGCAGCGCCTGCCACTGGCCGGTAAAGCCGGAGAGCAGCACGGCGGCGGGCACATTGCTGATGACCTGACTGGCCAGCACACCCGTCCAGTAGGTATTGGCGTCCAGCAGACGTTCGAGCGCGGTACGCACCGCGTCGATGCGTCCCATGTTGCCAGCAAAGACGAAAAAGCAGACAAAGGTCAGCAGCAGTAAGTAGTCGACGCGGGCGAACAGGCCGCGCGCGAACAGCGCAAGGCACAGGATGACGATAACCGTCAGTATGCCGTAGTGCAGCACATGTACGACCGACAGCAGACACAGCACAAACAACGCGCACAGCAAGGCAAACAGCCGCAGGCGCGTGATCACCGCGTGCGAGGGGAAGGTGATCTCGATGGTCTCGCCCTTGGTCCACAGCGCTGCCGCCGACAGCGCCAGCAGGCTGACGATGGTCAGCGGCAGCACGACGCGCAGGAACGCGCCGATCGACAGACCGTAATACGAGCACAGGAACAGGTTCTGCGGGTTGCCGACCGGCGTTGCCATGCTGCCGAGGTTGGCCGCCAGTGTTTGCAGCACAACAATACGGATCAGCGCGCCCGGCTGGCCAATATGGCCGAGCACGAGCACGGTAAACGGCACAAAGGTCAAAAGCGCAACGTCGTTCGTGATCAGCATGGAGCAGAAAAACGGCAGCAGCACGAGCGCAAGGTGCAGCAAACGCAGCTGCTTGCGGCCGGTCAGCAGCCACTGGGCAAGCACGGCGAACAGGCTGCACTGCTGCAAGCCCGCGACGACCGCCATCAGGCAGAACAGCAGGCACAGCACGCGCAGGTCGATATAGCCGGCATAAGCCGCGTCGGGCGGCACGGCCAGCATGGAAAGCAGGGCGCAGGCAAAGGCGATGGACAGCACGGCCTCCCGCCGCACAAATGCGCCCACATGGGACAAAAAGGATCGCATATTGGGTTCATTCCCCTATTTCACAGATACCGCCCGGCAGGACGGCAAAACAAACGGCAGGTATCGCAAATGCAATACCTGCCGGTTTTGGAACAGCTTGCAGTCCCCAAAAGGGACGGAAGCGGGCAGTTGGTCTCTTACTTGAGCTCGACCTTCGCGCCAGCAGCCTCGAGCTTCTCCTTGATCTCGTTGGCCTCGGCCTCCGGGGCAGCTTCCTTGATGGTCTGCGGAGCGGAATCGACCTTCTCCTTGGCTTCCTTCAGGCCAAGGCCGGTGATCTCGCGGACAACCTTGATAACGTTGATCTTGGAGGAGCCAGCCTCAACCAGAACGACGTCAAAGTCGGTCTTGGCCTCAGCCGCAGCAGCCTCACCAGCGCCAGCAGCAGCACCAGCTACCGCAACCGGGGTAGCGGATACGCCGAATTCTTCCTCAAGAGCCTTTACCAGCTCAGAGAGCTCCATAACCTTGAGCTCTTTTACAGCTTCCATAATCTCAGCAACAGTCATGGGATAAACCTCCATTTTTTCAAAAATTTTTATGTGTGTTGTTTTGCGGTCTTATTCCGCAGCGGGGGCTTCAGCAGCCTCTTCCGCGGCCGGCGCCTTGGCGGCAACCAGCTCGGCAACCTTCATTTCCTCATTGCCCTCAGCCTTCTTAACGATGGCGTCGCAAGCAATAGCAAGCTGCATAATGGGGAAATTGAAGCTGTACAGAACCTGCGCGATGAGGACTTCCTTGCTCGGCATGTTGGCCAGCTTCTTGACCTCGTCCGCGTCGATGACCTTACCCTCGAGGTAACCGGCCTTGATCGTGAAGTTCTCGTGCTTCTTGGCAAACGCGCCCAGGATCTTGGCGGGGGCGATCACGTCGTCCGTGGTGGAGATCGCCAGCGCGGAGGTACCGTTCAGGTGCTCCTCCAGACCGTCAAAGCCCAGTTCCTTGGCCGCAAAGCGGATCAGGGTGTTCTTGATGACCATATACTCAACGCCTGCTTCGCGCAGCTCGCGGCGCAGCTTGGTATCATCCTCGACGTTGATGCCCTTGTAGTCCACCAGTACGCCGGCGGGAGAATTCTTGATCTTCTCTACCAGCGACGCAACCAGGGCCTTCTTTTCTTCCAGAACCTTTGCATTCGGCATCTTTTTCACCTCCTATGAAAATAAAAGTACCCTCCCGGTGCAAAGACACAGGGAGGGTACACAGAAAACATCATAAAAGCGGCTGAAAAGCCGTTCCGTGTTGACCTCGGCGGGCGGCGGAAAACGCCTTTGAAGCCTTGCGGCTGCCTGCTGTCTTTGACCAAGCGCATCTATTATATCGAAAAGCGCGCATCTTGTCAAGCCGGTTTGGCTAAAATTTTTGAAATTGTACAGTCAGGGACGAAAACGGTCAGATAAGACAAATTTTTCAGCTTTTTCCCAATCGCTATTGTGCAATTCATGGAAATATGTTAAACTGGGCTTGAAAACTACATAAGGGGGCTATACCATGCGAAAGTTATGTAAACGGCTGCTCGGCGCGGCGCTGGCCGCGCTGTGCCTGCTGCCGGTGTCGGCGGGCGCCGCGGGCGCAACACAGCGCGCCAGCTTGCCGATGGGCGGCACGATGGTCTATCTGGAAATGGGCGCGGGACGCACCGGCGAGGTCACGCTGGCAAACGGCCGTCTGTTCCAGACGCAGCCGGCCACCAGCCACGTCAGCAGCAAGGCGGCGGACGGCAACAAGACGGTCGTCGCGTCCATCAACGGCGGCTATTTTGACGCTTACTCGGGCGGTGCAACCGTATACGCGACCATCATCCAGAGCGGCGAGGTCGTCAACGGCGGCGGCGAAAAGCCGACGCTGGCCTTCACCGCCAGCGGCACCCCGCTGATCGACCGCGTCAAGATCGAGACCAAGATCGCGTTCCGCAGCGTGGGCGATTCCTCAATTACGGCCTATGCGGTCAACGACTACAACAGCGGCAACAGCTGGGCCAGCTATTTGCTCACCCCGGTATACGGCCGTGCGGTGACGGTCGCATCGGGCGCGCGCATCCTCACCCTGCAGGACAGCGAGGTCAAGAGCATCCAGGTCGGCGGCACGGTGCCCGCACTGTCCTGGGGCACGACCGTGCTGGTCGTCAACCAGGATGCCTGGAACAATCTGGTCAAGTATAACCTCGAGCCACAGGTCGGCAACCCGGCGGTGCGGCAGACGGTCTACACCCCGCAGCACGACAGCGCGTCTGAGTGGACGAACGTCGTCAACGGCGTCGGCGCAGGCCCGCTGCTGCTCAAGGACGGCGTCGACGTATGCGACCAGAACAGCGACTTTACCGACCCCAAGCAGTCGCCTGACTACGTCTCCTCCCGTTCGTTTGCGGCGATCATGGGGAACGGCCAGCTGGTGCTCGGCAGCGCGAACAGCGCGTCGATGCGCAGCATCGCCAGCTACCTGAAGGGTCTGGGCGCGGTCGACGCCATGGCGCTCGACGGCGGCGCCTCCACCTTCCTGAGCATTGGCGGCTCGACCGTACACAGCGCAGGCCGCAACCTGAGCAATGTGCTGCACATCGTCGACTACACCTCGGGCACGCTGCCCAAGGGCGTGCAGCCGCGCGACTTTGATACCCAGTCCGACTGGGCGGCTGCGGATATCAGCAGCGCTATCTCGGCGGGCATCGTGCCGTCCGATTTGCAGAACGGCTACCAGAAGAACATCACCCGAAAGGAGTTCTGCCAGATCATCGACGCGATGCTGCGGCAGAAGCTGTCGGATTACAGCGGCGACCTGTACAAGACCGGCATCAGCTATGATGCAGCGCGCGCTGCGCTCACCGATACATGGGATGAGGCTGTGATCAACTGCTACCGCTTCGGTATCGTCAACGGCGTGGGCAACAACAAGTTTGGCCCGAACGAAAGCCTGACCCGTGAGCAGGCGGCCAAGATCCTGATGGGCGCGGCCAAGACGATCGGCCTGTCCGGCAGCGAGGCCAACAATTCGTGGGCGGATGCTTCCCAGATCTCGTCGTGGGCGCACGAGGGCATCAACTATGTCGTTGGCGCGGGCATTATGAACGGCACGGGCGAAAATAAGTTTGAACCGCAGGGCATGTTCACCCGTGAGCAGGCGATCATTACGGTTTACCGCATGGTAGCCTGATCGAAAACCACAAAAAAACACGCTGGAGAAAATCCAGCGTGTTTTTTTTGCAATTGAATTGCCGTGGGGCTTAGCCCATCAGCTTGGCAGCGTTGACCTTGACGCCCGGGCCCATCGTGGAAGCCACAACGCAGGAGCGGACATACTGGCCCTTGGCCGCAGCCGGCTTGGCCTTGATGATCGCACCCATCAGCGCGTCAAAGTTGTCCTGCAGCTTTTCTGCGCCAAAGGAAGCCTTGCCGATCGGGCAGTGGATGATGTTGGTCTTGTCCAGACGGTACTCGATCTTACCAGCCTTGGACTCCTGAACAGCCTTGGCAACGTCCATCGAAACCGTGCCTGCCTTGGGGTTCGGCATCAGGCCCTTGGGGCCGAGCACGCGGCCCAGACGGCCGACAACGCCCATCATGTCCGGGGTGGCGATGACTACGTCGAACTCAAAGAAGTTCTCCTTCTGGATGCGCTCCATCAGGTCCTCCGCGCCGACGATATCCGCGCCGGCAGCCAGCGCCTCGTCCGCCTTGGGGCCCTTGGCGAAAACGGCAACGCGGACGTTCTTGCCGGTGCCGTGCGGCAGGACGATCGCGCCGCGCACCTGCTGGTCGGCGTGACGGGAGTCAACGCCCAGCTTGACGTGCAGCTCGATGGTCTCGTCGAACTTGGCCTTGGCGGTCGAAATGACGGTGGAAAGCGCTTCTGCCGGATCGTACAGCTTGGAGCGGTCGATGGTCTTTGCGCTGTCTACATACTTTTTACCTTTATGCACAATAAATCCTCCTTAAGTGGTAATGCGGGAATAGGCTAAACCTTACCCTCCCACTTTGACCTGCGCCTGCAAAAAGCGCGGTCAAAATCCATTCAGCTTGTTTTGGTTATTCCTCGACGGTGATACCCATCGAACGGGCGGTGCCCGCGATCATGCTCATCGCGGCTTCGAGCGAAGCGGCGTTCAGGTCGGGCATCTTGGTCTCGGCGATCTTCTGGCAGTCTGCCTTGGACAGCTTTGCGACCTTGGTCTTGTTCGGGACAGCCGAACCGGACTCAATGCCGCAGGCCTTCTTGATCAGGACCGGCGCCGGGGGGGTCTTGGTGACAAAGCTGAACGAACGGTCGGCATAGACCGTGATGATGACCGGGATGATCATGCCGGCATCGTTCTTGGTGCGCTCATTAAACTCCTTGGTGAACGACATGATGTTCACGCCGTGCTGGCCGAGGGCCGGGCCTACCGGGGGCGCCGGGGTCGCCTTGCCTGCGGGGATCTGGAGCTTGATATAACCTACTACTTTCTGTGCCATGTTGAAAGGTTCCTCCTTCAAAAAATGTGGTGATTGGCGGACAATATGGCTGTCCTCCCACTTTTCGCATAGGGCGCTTGACGCACGCCCTATATGCAGAAGCTCGGCTTCTGCAATTACTCGTCGAGCGTTTCGACCTGGTCGAGCTCAAGCTCGACCGGTGTTTCGCGGCCGAACATGGAAACGGTGACGTTTACCTTGTTCTTGTCCGGCTCAACAGACGACACCACGCCGATAAAGCCGGCCAGTGCGCCATCGATGACGCGCACGCTGTCGCCCGCAGCGTAATTGACTTCGATCTCGCGCTTTTCCACGCCCATGGCGGTGATCTCATCCTCGGTCAGCGGGATGGGCTTGGAGCCGCCAGACTTGTCCTGCCCGACAAAGCCGGTGCAGCCGCGGGTGTTGCGGACCAGATACCAGGTTTCGTCGGTCATGACCATCTTGACCAGCACATAGCCCGGGAAGAGCTTGCGCTCGACCTCGCGGCTTTTGCCGTCCTTGACCTCGGTGACCGTTTCGGTCGGGATGTTGACGGCCTGGATCAGGTCATGCAGCTTGCGGTTTTCGACCGCCTTTTCGATCGAAGAGGCTACTTTGTTTTCGTAGCCGGAGTATGTGTGCACCACATACCATTTTGCAGCGTCTGACATAAGTGCCTCCTTTTAGGCGGCGAAGGCTGTGAGCAGCGTCTGGACGCCGAAACCGAATACGACATCAAGCACCCAGATGAAGATACCGACCATGATCACGCACGCGATCACGACCAGCGTATTGTTCACCGTCTGCTGGCGGGTGGGCCAGACAATCTTGCGGCACTCGCTCTTCAGCTCGCGGAACCACTTGCCGATACGCGCAAAGAAGCCGGGCTTTTTCGCCTTGCTTTCTTCAGCCATAAAGCTACTTCCTTTCTCTTACTTCGTTTCGCGGTGCAGCGTGTGCTTGCGGCAGAAACGGCAGTACTTGTTCATTTCCAGACGGTCGGGGTTGTTCTTCTTGTTCTTGTTCGTGTCATAGTTCCTTTGCTTGCACTCGGTGCAGGCCAGCGTAATTTTTACGCGCATAAATAACGGCACCTCCTTTTAAATTCCGTCCCTTCCCCAGCCCCTTTGGCCGGGCGCGGGACAATTTGCCTCCCTTTGCCAGCGTTCCGCGCCCGATTTCCGAGACACGCGGAAAATCGGCGCAAAAAAAAGAACCTGCATAGGTTCTTAAAGTATAGCATGGGCAAAACGGGCGGTCAAGTATTTTCCGGAAAAATGTGCTGGTTTTTTTGCGTTTTTGTGCTATACTTAGCTTATTACACAAGATATAGGAGAAAAGGCATGCGTATTTTGGGCATTGATTACGGGGACGCGCGCACCGGCCTGTCGGTTTCCGACCCATCGGGCTTTCTGGCCGGCTCGCCGAGCGTCATCCACGAGTGGAATTACGACAAACTGGTCGACAAGCTGGCCGCGTTCATCGAGCAGAACGGCATTGAGGAAATCGTGCTCGGCTGGCCGAAAAACATGAACGGCACGGCCGGGCCGCGCGCGGAAAAGTGCGAAAAGCTGGCCGAAGACCTGCGGGCGCGCACCGGCCTGCCGGTCGTGCTGTGGGACGAACGGCGCACGACAGTCGCGGCGCACGATATCCTGCACCAGTCGGGCAAAAAGATGAAAAAGCACCGGCAGACAGTCGACGCGGTCGCCGCCAGCCTGATTTTGCAGGGCTACCTCGACCGCAAGCGGCGCGAAGCGGGCAAGCCCGAGTAGCGGGATATCCACAGCCTGTGGAATATGTAAGGGGAGGGCATGCCGCTCCCCTTAGAATCCGGCCCGCCTTATCCCAGCATGTGGCCGACGCCGTTCGCCGCCTTGTGCATGGCGTGCTCGGTCTTATTGGCCGCGTGCTGCACGCTGCGCCGCACCGAGGGGTTCATCATCGCGCCCGCCGCCATCATCGACACGACCGCGCCCGCGACCGCACCGGTCGCAATGCCGGAGACAAATGGAGTGATCCGCATATCCTGTCCGCCGCCTTTCAAAAAAACATATTGTGGATGCCGCCGCACATAGTATGCCCGCATCGGGCGCGGATTTGCACAGGACGGGCAAAACAAATTCTGGACAGCGCCGCATGCGCATAAACGGGCGCAAAATTGCCGCAACGCACCCAAGTTGTCATTATGCGGTATTCTCCCCGAAAAAAACAGGATTGTTTTGTGCCATCGGCTGTTTACAAATGGCGCTACATACGATATAATAAACGAAACAATCCGCCTTTAAGGCGCGGCCTGTGAGCCGCCCAAGGCAGAAAACAGTGCATACGCCGTCGGCCGGAAATGGGGACAGGTGTAATTTGCGGTACGGCTTTCTGCTTTTGGCGCAGGAGGCTGTTTTTTTGCAAATTTTTCCGATGGGAGGTGGCAGGATGGCCGAACAAAAGGCCGTGATCATGGACGCGGACAGCGTGCGCCGCGCGCTGACCCGCATCGCGTTTGAAATCATCGAAAGAAATAAGGGCGCGGAAAACTTGCTGCTGGCCGGCATCAAGACGCGCGGCGTGTTCCTCGCCGAACGCATCGCCAAAAAGCTGGGCGAGGTCGAGGGACGCGAGCCGCCGGTCGTCACGCTGGACGTGACCCCATGGCGGGACGACAAGCCCCGCGCGGGCGCGCCCAAGCCGCCGCCCGATCCCCGCATCGAGGGCGCGACGGTCGTGCTGGTCGACGATGTGCTGTACACCGGGCGCACGGTGCGCGCCGCGATCGAAGCGGTGTCGCATCAGGGGCGCGCGGGGCGCATCCAGCTGGCCGTGCTGATCGACCGGGGACACCGCGAGGTGCCCATCCGGCCGGACTACATCGGCAAAAACCTGCCGACCTCGCGCGGCGAGCGCGTCTGCGTGCGGCTGACCGAGGTCGACGGCACAGATAACGTGGTTATTTTGCGCAACGACGCATAGGCTGAACCGTGCAAAGCGGAGAAAGGAAGAACTTCTATGTCGATTCAAACACTGGTAGAGAAGATCAAGGAAAAGGGCAACCCGACCGTCGCCGGGCTGGACGCACGGCTCGAGTATATCCCGCAGCACATTTCCGGCCGCAACATGATGCTGCACGGCGAGACGCTGCGCGCCGCGGCTGAGAGCATGGTCGCCTTCAACTGCGGCCTGATCGACGCGCTGTGCGACATTGTGCCCGCGGTCAAGCCGCAGGCGGCGTATTATGAACTGCTCGGCTCCTACGGCGCGATGGCGCTCAAGGAGACCATCGACTACGCGCACGCCAAGGGCATGTACGTCATCTGTGACATCAAGCGCAACGACATCGGCGCGACCGCAACGGCCTACGCCGAGGCGTACCTCGGCAAGACCCGCGTGGGCAACACCGAGATCGCGCCCTACGGCTGCGACAGCGCGACCGTCAACGGCTACCTCGGCACGGACGGCATCGAGCCGTTCCTCAAGGAGTGCCGCGCACGCGACAAGAGCCTGTTCGTGCTCGTCAAGACCTCGAACCCGTCCTCGGGCGAGCTGCAGAACCGCGACATGGAGGGCAAGCCGCTGTACGCGCGCATGGCTGAAATGGTCGCCAAATGGGGCGACGGTCTGGACACCGCCTGCGGCTACAACCAGATCGGCGCGGTCGTCGGCGCGACCTACCCGGAGGAGCAGAAGATCGTGCGCGAGCTGCTGCCCAAGTCCTACTTCCTCGTGCCGGGCTACGGCGCGCAGGGCGCGACGGCCAAGGACATCGCAAACGCCTTCAACGACGACGGCCTCGGCGCGATCGTCAATTCCTCGCGCGGCATCATGTGCGCGTGGAAAAAGACCGGCCATAACGGCGAGGACTATAAGGAGGCCGCGCGCGCGGAAGCCATCCGCATGCGGGATGAGATCGTCGCGGCCATTCGATAAATCTTATAGGGGGTATCCAATACCCCCAGCAGGATAATTCGCGCCATTAGGCGCGTATCAAATAGAAAATGGCGGGCAAGCCGCCATTTTCATCAAAACCAGGAGCATGTATCACGGTTTTGATACAAGGACGTAGCAAAGTTTCGCATGTCGGAACTTTGCGAAGATATGGACGCATCCGCGCTGTGGCGCGGTGCGTCCCCTCGATCGGAAGCGTGGTTCCGATCGAAGTAATAAGGAGCGTGGAGATACAAGAATGAAGAAAGCGTATTTACTGCTCGCGGACGGCACCCGGTACGAGGGTCACGCCGTCGGCTACGAGGGGCAGAGCACCGGCGAGGTCGTGTTCAACACGGGCATGGCCGGCTATCAGGAGGTGCTGACCGACCCATCCTACTACGGGCAGATCGTCACCATGACCTATCCGCTGATCGGCAACTACGGCATCAACTTTGAGGACTACGAGTCCCGCAAGAGCTGGGTGTCGGGCTTCATCATGCGCGAAATTGCCGAGTACCCGTCCAACTGGCGCTGCAAGCTGACGCTCGACGAGTACCTCAAGGAGCAGAAGGTCATCGGCCTTGCGGGCATCGACACCCGCGCGCTGACCCGTAAGCTGCGCAACGCGGGCGTCATGAACGGCATCATCTACACCGAGGGCTGCGAGCCGGACGGGCAGGCCATTGAGGCCATGCATGCCTACGCCGTCAAGGACGCGGTCAAAGCTGTCACCTGTGAGGAGAGCCGCGTCTACCCCGCCGAGGGCGGGCAGAAATACCGCATCGCGCTGTATGACTACGGCGTCAAGTACAATATCGAGCGCGAGCTGCAAAAACGCGGCTGCGAGGTCGTCACCATCCCGGCGCTGACCCCGGCGGAGGACGTGGTCGGCAAGTTTGACGGCGTCATGCTGTCCAACGGCCCCGGCGACCCGGCGGAGAACGTCGAAGTCGTTGCCATCCTCAAAAAGCTGCTCGAGTCGGGTATCCCGATTTTCGGCATCTGCCTCGGCCACCAGCTGCTGAGCCTTGCCATCGGCGCCCGGACCACCAAGCTCAAGTACGGCCACCGCGGCGTCAACCACCCGGTCAAGGACATCGACACCGACCGCACCTATATCACCAGCCAGAACCACGGCTACGCGGTCGTCGGCGAGTCGGTCGACCCCAAGGTCGCCCGCGTGCGCTATGTCAATTTGAATGACGGCACGGTCGAGGGCGTCGAGCACATCGGCCGCCCGGTGTTCACCGTGCAGTACCACCCCGAGGTCTGCCCGGGCCCGATGGACACGTCGTACCTGTTCGATAAATTCATGGACAACATTTCCAAATCCAAGGGAGGTGCCCAGTAATGCCGCTGCGCAAGGATATTCATAAGGTTATGGTGCTGGGCTCCGGCCCGATCGTCATCGGTCAGGCAGCTGAGTTCGACTATGCGGGCACACAGGCCTGCCGCGCGCTGCGCGAGGAAGGTCTGGAGGTCGTGCTCGTCAACTCCAACCCCGCGACCATCATGACCGACAAGGCCATGGCCGACAAGGTCTATATCGAGCCGCTGACCGTCGAAGCCGTGCAGGAGATCATCAAGAAGGAGCGCCCGGACAGCCTGCTGCCCAACCTCGGCGGCCAGACCGGCCTCAACCTCGCCATGGAGCTGTGCGAGAGCGGTTTCCTGGAGAAAATGGGCGTCAAGCTGCTCGGCGCCAAGCCGGAAACCATCGCCAAGGCCGAGGACCGCCAGATGTTCAAGGACACGATGGAAAAGATCGGCGAGCCGTGCATCGCTTCCAAGGTCGTGCACACGGTCGAGGACGCGGTCGAGTTTACCCGGGAAATCGGCCTGCCGGTCATCATCCGCCCGGCGTACACGCTCGGCGGCACGGGCGGCGGCATCGCCTACACATGGGAACAGCTGCGCGAGATCGCCGCGTCCGGCATCATGTACTCGCGCGTCGATGAGATCCTGGTCGAGAAGTGCATCACCGGCTGGAAGGAAATCGAGTACGAGGTCATGCGCGACGCCAAGGGCAACGCCATCACCATCTGTAACATGGAAAACGTCGACCCGGTCGGCGTCCACACCGGCGACTCGGTCGTCGTCGCGCCCAGCCAGACGCTGTGCGACAAGGAATACCAGATGCTGCGCACCTCGGCGCTCAACATCATCACCGAGCTTGGCATCGAGGGCGGCTGCAACGTGCAGTTCGCGCTGCACCCGACGTCCTTCGAGTACGCCGTCATCGAGGTAAACCCCCGCGTGTCGCGCTCGTCCGCGCTCGCGTCCAAGGCGACCGGCTACCCGATCGCCAAGGTGACCGCCAAGATCGCCATCGGCTACGGCCTCGACGAGATCACCAACGCCGTCACCAAAAAGACCAAGGCCTGCTTTGAGCCGACGATCGACTACTGCGTCGTCAAGTTCCCGCGCTGGCCGTTTGACAAGTTCGTTTACGCGGACAACACGCTCGGCACCCAGATGAAGGCGACGGGCGAGGTCATGGCCATCGACAACAGCTTCGAGGGTGCGCTGATGAAGGCCGTGCGCGGCTGCGAGATCAAGCTCGACAGCATGATCGCCCCGCGCGTCCAGCAGCAGTCGGATGCCGAGATCCGCAAGGGCGTCGCCCGCGTCGACGACCAGCGCCTGTTCCACATCTGCGAGACGCTGCGCCGCGGCCTGATGACCATTGAGGAAATCCACGAGGTCACCACGATGGACACCTTCTTCCTGCACAAGTTCCAGAACATCATCGACATGGAGAAGGCGCTCGCCGCCGCGGACGTGATCGACAGCGGCCTGTATCTCCGCGCGAAAAAGATGGGCTTCCTCGACAAGACGATCACCCAGCTGTCCGGCAAAGATATTTCCGCTGTCAAGCGTCTGCCGGTCTACAAGATGGTCGATACCTGCGCGGCCGAGTTCGAGGCCGAGACCCCGTATTACTACTCGACCTACGACGAGGAGACCGAGGTCAAGCCCGCTTCCGGCAAAAAGAAGGTGCTCGTGCTCGGCTCCGGCCCGATCCGCATCGGTCAGGGCATCGAGTTCGACTACTGCTCGGTACACGCGGTCTGGGCGCTGCAACGTCTGGGCTGCGAGACCGTCATCATCAACAACAATCCGGAAACCGTATCGACCGACTTCGACACGGCTGACCGCCTGTACTTCGAGCCGCTGACGCCCGAGGATGTGACCGGCGTGGTCGAGGCCGAAAAGCCGGACTTCGCCATCGTCCAGTTCGGCGGCCAGACCGCCATCAACCTCGCCGCGCACATCGAAAAGCTGGGCATCCCGATTTTGGGCACGCCGGCGTGGTCGATCGACGCGGCCGAGGACCGCGAGAAATTTGACGTCATCCTCGAAAAATGCGGCATCCCGCGCCCGGCCGGCCACACGGTGATGACCGAGGAGGAGGCCGTGCAGGCCGCCGACTCGCTCGGCTATCCGGTGCTCGTCCGCCCGTCCTATGTGCTCGGCGGTCAGGGCATGGAAATCGCGCACAAGGAAGAGGATGTGCGCGAGTTCATGAAGGTTATCACCCGCAACAAGGTCGAAAACCCGGTGCTGGTCGACAAATACATGATGGGCCGCGAGATCGAGGTCGACGCCATCTGTGACGGCGACGATATCCTCATCCCGGGCATCATGGAGCACTTCGAGCGCGCGGGCGTCCACTCGGGCGACTCGATCTCGATCTACCCGTCCATCAACATCGAACCCAAGCACAAGGAAACCATCATCCGCTACACCGAGGCGCTGGCCAAGAACCTCGCGGTGCTCGGTCTGGTCAACATCCAGTTTGTGCTGTATAACGATCAGGTGTATGTCATCGAGGTCAACCCGCGTTCGTCGCGCACCGTGCCTTATATCTCCAAGGTGACGGGCGTGCCGATGGTCGACCTCGCCACCCGCTGCATGTTCGGCGAAAAGCTGCGCGACATGGGCTGCGGCACCGGCCTGCACCCGGAGAGCGACCACTACGCCGTCAAGGTGCCGGTGTTCTCGTTCCAGAAGCTGCGCGACCTCGACACCCAGCTCGGTCCCGAGATGAAGTCGACCGGCGAGGTGCTCGGCGTGTCGACCTCGTTCCGTGAAGCGCTGCTCAAGGGCCTGATCGGCGCGGGCTTCCAGATGAAGAAGAAGGGCGCGGTGCTCATTTCCGTGCGCGACTCGGACAAGCAGGAGGCCATCCGCATCGGCGAGCGGTTTGAAGCGCTCGGCTTCGACATTTACGCGACGAGCGGCACGGCGAACGTCCTCAACCGCCACATGGTTGCGACCAACGCCATCCGCAACGTCGACGACCCCGCCCCGAACATCATCGACCTGATCGAGTCCGGCAAGGTCGACTATGTCGTTGCGACCTCGGTCAAGGGGCGCCACCCCGAGCTGGGCTCGGTGCACATCCGCCGCACCGCGGTCGAGCGCGCCATCCCCTGCCTGACCTCGATCGACACCGCCTCGGCGCTGCTGCGCTGCCTCGAGGGCGATATCAAGATCGAGAACTGCGAGATGGTCGATATCAACACGATCTAAGCTGCAGCGCAGAAAAAACGGTGCGGCACCCTCCCGCAGCATTTCCCGCAACCCCAAAAGAACCGCCCCACGGCGGTTCTTTTTTGTACCACCCCGCCCCGCGGCGGCAGGACAGGCTTGCTTTTGGGCAAAACGCCGGACAGGCCGCGGCTCCGTTCATAAAAAATTTGTTTGTATCCCGGACAGGATATGGTATAATAATTTCTGTATGAGAAACCGGGCGTCCGCGCCCCTTTTGAAAGGCTGAATCAAGAATGGCTAACCTTTTTACCAAAATCTTCGGTACCCATTCCTCGCATGAGCTGAAAAAGATCTATCCCATCGCCGACAAGGTCGACGCGCTCGAGGAGGAGTACAAAAAACTCACGGACGCCGAGTTGCGTGCCAAGACGGACGAGTTCAAGGCGCGTTACCAGAACGGCGAAACGCTCGACCAGCTGCTGCCCGAGGCGTTCGCGACCTGCCGCGAGGCGGCGTGGCGCGTGCTGGGTATGCGGCATTACCGCGTACAGGTCATCGGCGGTATCGTGCTGCATCAGGGGCGCATCGCCGAGATGAAGACCGGCGAAGGCAAGACGCTGGTCGCCACCCTGCCCGCCTACCTCAACGCGCTGACCGGTCAGGGCGTTCACATCGTCACGGTCAACGACTACCTCGCCAAGCGTGACAGCGAGTGGATGGGCAAGGTCTACCGCTTCCTCGGCCTGACCGTCGGTCTGGTCATCCACGCGGTCGAGCCCGCCCAGCGCAAGGCCATGTACGAGGCCGACATCACCTACGGCACGAACAATGAGTTCGGCTTCGACTACCTGCGCGACAATATGGCGATCTACAAAAAGGCCATGGTGCAGCGCGGTCACGCGTTCGCCATTGTCGACGAGGTCGACTCCATCCTGATCGACGAGGCGCGTACCCCGCTGATCATCTCCGGCCAGGGCGAGAAGTCCTCGCAGCTCTATGAGATGGCCGACCGCTTTGCCGCCGGCCTCAAGCAGCTGCGCGTCAAGGAGGTCGACGCCAAGGAGGAGCAGGACGACATCGAAGCCGACTATATCGTCGACGAAAAGGCGCGCACGGCAACGCTGACCCCGCAGGGACAGGCGCGCGCCGAACGGTACTTCAAGGTCGAAAACCTGTCCGACCCGGAGAACACCACGCTGCAGCACCATATCAATCAGGCGATCAAGGCGCGCGGCGTCATGCAGCGCGATGTCGACTACGTCGTGCGCGACGGGCAGGTCATCATCGTCGACGAGTTCACCGGCCGTCTGATGTTCGGCCGCCGCTACAACGAGGGCCTGCATCAGGCCATCGAAGCCAAGGAGGGCGTCAAGGTCGAACATGAGAGCAAGACGCTCGCGACCATCACCTTCCAGAACTACTTCCGCCTGTACGGCAAGCTGTCCGGCATGACCGGTACCGCGCTGACCGAGGAGGAGGAGTTCCGCCACACTTACAAGCTCGACGTCATCGAGATCCCGACCAACAAGCCGGTCGCCCGTAAGGACAACCCGGACGCGGTCTACAAAAACGAGCGCGGCAAGATCAACGCGACCATCGCGCGCATCGAGGCCTGCCACGCCAAGGGGCAGCCCATCCTCGTCGGCACGGTGTCGATCGAAAAGTCCGAGGAGCTGTCGGCCATCCTCAAGCGCAAGGGCATCAAGCACACAGTTCTGAACGCCAAGTACCACGAGAAGGAAGCCGACATCGTCGCGCAGGC
>NZ_CALWUN010000032.1 GCF_944384735.1 uncultured Agathobaculum sp.
ACGGGGTAGTCCTTGGGGTTGCCCATGGAGGAGAGCAGCACCCCGCCGGACTCCGCCTGGCGGTAGACCTCCTCGATGGCGCTGCCGGGCCAGTTGGCGTTCGGCTTGAAGGTGTGGTCGGTCTTGACGATCTTGAGCGCGCGCGTCGGGCAGAGCGAGACGCAGCGGTGGCAGTTGACGCACTTCGACTCGTCGACCATCATCTTTTGAAATTCCGGGTCGTAAAAATGTACTTCGTTTGCGCACTGCCGCTCGCAGGCGCGGCAGGTGATACAGCGGTCGTAGTTGCGCACGACCTCATACTGCGGATACAGAAAATCAATCGCCATTACTGCTTTCCTCCTTCATTCAGTCGCACGATGACCGGCTCGCCGCCGCGCGGCGCCCAGATGCGGTCGAGCGCGGGCTCGATGACGCGCACCGCGCATTCCTCGGACGCGATGTAGACCGTTTCGTCCTTTTCGCCGACCACCATCGAGCGCAGTTTCAAGCGGTCGTTGAGCGCCATCAGCCCGCCCTCGAAGCCGACGAGGATGGAGAACGGCCCGGTGACGAGCAGGGACGCAAACGCGTTGCGCAGGTAGGTCAGGCGTTCGCGCTCGGCCGGTTGCTTGCGCTCGATCGTCGACCAGAACGGCGCGGCGATGACGTTTGCAATTTCGGGGTAGGTCAGGCCGAGCTTGCGGCCGAGGTAGTCGACGATATAGGTGATGACCTCGGTGTCGGTCAGCAGGTCGCACGAGTAGCCGAACATTTCAATAAACCGGCGGTTGGCGTCGTAGCTGGAAATTTCGCCGTTGTGCACGACCGTCGTGTCCAGCAGCGCGAACGGGTGCGCGCCGCCCCACCAGCCGGGGGTGTTGGTCGGGTAGCGGCCGTGGCACGTCCAAGAGTACGCCTCATAGTTTTCCAGCATGTAATACTCGCCGACGTCCTCGGGATAGCCGGAGGCCTTGAACACGCCCATGTTCTTGCCGGAGGAAAAGATGTACGCGCCATCCAGCGTGTGGTTGATGCGGATGACGAAGCGGGAGACAAACTCGCGCTCATCAAGCTGGCTGGACGCCAGTTTGGTGTGCAGCGGGGTGACAAAGTAGCGCCAGATCATCGGCTCGTCGGTGATGCGGGGATGGCGGCGCGTCGGGATCTTGGACAGGTTGACGATGTCGAAATGCCGCTCGAGCTCCTTCTCGCAGGTCTCCTTGGCGCTGACCGTATCATAAAATACATGGAACGCATAGTAGTCGGCGTATTCGGGGTAGATGCCGTAGCCGGCGAAACCGCCGCCCAGACCATTGGAGCGGTCATGCATTGTGCGGATGGAGTCGATGATGCGCGTGCCATCCTCGCGTGTGCCGTCCTTGTGGAAGATGCCGGAGATCGCGCAGCCGGCCGGGATGCGGATTTTGCCTTCCTTTTGTAACATGGTGTTTCCTCCTCAATGAAATACACATTCCTGCGGTGCGGGGATGGCCGCCGGGCGGCCCTCCGGCGCCGGCGCGCTTTTCCGGTGAAAACGCGTCGGCTGGGCAGAGAAATAGGAATGGGTGGAATCAAAAAAAGACGCCCATCAGAGCCGGGGGTCTTTGATCCGATCCCCGGCTCTGATGGACGCCTTTGTCCTTTCCCTTATTCTATTACGCGTGTGCGGCGCCGTCAAGCGGGAAACAGTTGGCAGCGGACGATTTTTTGCAACCTGCATAGAAATGCCTGCGATTTTTTGGAAGAAATTCGATGGTTTGCATCAAATCTGTGAAAAACGCAAAAAGAACGTCGCCAGACCTTGACAAAAATGACGGGGGTAGCTATAATGCAAAGTGTTAACAGCAAAGGCGCTGTGGGAACACGACCCGCAGCGCCTGTTTTGTTATATTCCTTTCGTTGGGTAACAAAATTCATATAAAAGGAGCGAACATTCATGATGACAGTAAAGAATGTCCCCGAGCTGTTCGGCAGCATGGTCTTTAACGAGACCGTCATGAAGGAACGTCTGCCCAAGGACGTTTACCGTAAGCTGAAGAAAACCATGCGGGAAGGCACCGCGATCGATGCGGACGTTGCCGCCGTCGTGGCGACCGCCATGAAGGACTGGGCGGTCTCCAAGGGCGCGACGCACTACACCCACTGGTTCCAGCCGATGACCGGTGTGACGGCCGAGAAGCACGACTCCTTCATCTCGCCGACCGACGACGGCAGCGTTATGATGGAGTTCTCCGGCAAGGAGCTGATCAAGGGCGAGCCGGATGCGTCCTCGTTCCCGTCCGGCGGCCTGCGCGCGACCTTTGAGGCGCGCGGCTACACCGCGTGGGACCCGACCAGCTATGCGTTCGTCAAGGACGGTTCGCTCTACATTCCGACGGCGTTCTGCTCCTATACGGGTGAAATCCTGGATAAAAAAACCCCGCTGCTGCGCTCGATGGAGGCGATCAGCACGCAGGCCTGCCGCGTGCTCAAGCTGTTCGGCAAAAACGTGCGCCATGTGACGACGACGGTCGGCCCCGAGCAGGAGTATTTCCTGATTGAGAAAAAGGACTATGCCCAGCGCAAGGACCTGATCTTCACCGGCCGCACACTGTTCGGCGCCAAGCCGCCCAAGGGGCAGGAGATGGAGGACCACTACTTCGGCTCGATCCGTCCGCGTGTGGCGGCGTTCATGCAGGAGCTGGACGAGGAACTGTGGAAGCTCGGTATCTTTGCCAAGACCAAGCACAACGAGGTCGCGCCCGCACAGCACGAGATGGCGCCGGTGTTCACCACGACCAATATCGCCACCGACCACAACCAGCTGACCATGGAGGTCATGAAGCGCGTCGCGCAGAAGCATGGCTTCATCTGCCTGCTGCACGAAAAGCCGTTTGACGGCGTCAACGGCTCGGGCAAGCATAACAACTGGTCGATCTCGACCGACGACGGCGAAAACCTGCTTGAGCCGGGCAAGACCCCGAGTGAAAACGCCCAGTTCCTGCTGTTCCTGACGGCGGTCATCAAGGCGGTCGACGAATATCAGGACCTGCTGCGTATTTCGGTTGCTTCCGCGGGCAATGACCACCGTCTGGGTGCGAACGAAGCGCCGCCGGCTATCGTTTCCATGTTCATCGGCGATGAATTGCAGGGCATTCTGGATGCCATCGAGTCCGGTGAGGATTATACCGACATGGCCAAGACCAAGATGGATCTGGGCGTATCCGCGCTGCCGGATATCCCGAAGGACACGACCGACCGCAACCGCACCTCGCCCTTTGCCTTCACCGGCAACAAGTTTGAGTTTCGTATGCTGGGTTCCGCGATCAACATCGCCTGCCCGAACATCATGATCAATACAGCGGTCGCTGAAGAACTGCGTCTGTTTGCCGACGAGCTGGAGGGCGCGGCGGACTTCAAGTCTGCGCTGCTGGCGCTGATCAAGCGTGAGATCAAGGCGCACAAGCGTATTATCTTCAATGGCAACGGCTATGATGATGCGTGGGTCGTCGAGGCGGAAGCGCGCGGCCTGCACAACCTCAAGTCGACCGACGAGGCGCTGCCGCACTATGTCGATGAGCACAACGTCGAGCTGTTTGCCCGCCATAACGTATACACCCGCGTCGAGATGGAGTCCCGCATGGAGACCAACCTCGAGGAATATGCCAAGACGCTGCACATCGAAGCGCTGACCATGAGCGACATGGTGCGCGAGGAGATCCTGCCTGCGTGCATCGCATTCCAGAGCGATCTGGCCAAGACCATCAAGAACAAGAAGGAAGCCGGGGTTTCCGGTGGCATGGAGGCCGATCTGCTTGGCCGCGTGTCTGCGCTGACCGAGGAGCTGTATAACCAGTGCCGCGAGCTGGACAATGCGGTTTACAGCGTGCCTAAGGATTCTGCGGAGACCGTCGCGCATTATTACCACGACGCGATCCTGCCGCTGATGGATGCGGTGCGCGCGCCGGCCGATAAGCTGGAAATGCTGGTCGGCAAGAAGTATTGGCCGTTCCCGACCTATTCGGATATGCTGTTCTACGTCTGATAGCTGTAAAACAGTTTTTATAATGTACACAATGGCGTGTATTGCCGCTGGCCCATCAGGGCGGCAGGAGATACACGCCATTTTTATTTTTCTCAGGGGGTTATCAACATGGACATCAATGTATTGGCATCTGCAATGGACGTTGGCTGGACGCTCATCGCCGCGGCGCTCGTCTTTTTCATGCAGGCGGGCTTTGCGATGGTAGAAACCGGCTTTACGCGCGCGAAAAACGCGGGCAATATCATCATGAAAAATCTGATGGACTTCAGCCTCGGCACGCCGATCTTCTGGCTGGTCGGCTTTGGCATCATGTTCGGCACGATGAACGGCTTTTTTGGCGGCTTTGATTTTCTGGCCGACGGCGTGGTCGGGGAAGGGTATAACTGGACGACACTGATCTTCCAGACCGTGTTCTGCGCCACTGCCGCGACGATCGTGTCCGGCTCGATGGCCGAGCGCACCAAGTTCTCGGCATACTGCATCTATTCGATGGTGATTTCCGCAGTCGTCTATCCGATCTCGGGTCACTGGATCTGGGGCGGCGGCTGGCTGGCCGAGCTGGGCTTCCATGATTTCGCGGGTTCGACCGCGGTGCACATGGTCGGCGGCGTGGCGGCTTTCATCGGTGCGGCCATCCTCGGGCCGCGTATCGGCAAGTATACCAAGGACGGCAAGGCGCGCGCCATTCCCGGCCATTCGCTGACGCTGGGTGCGCTCGGCGTGTTCATCCTGTGGTTCTGCTGGTTCGGCTTTAACGGCGGCTCGACGGTCGCGCTGTCCGGCGGCATGGATGAGGTCGCGGCGCGCGTGTTCGTCACCACCAATATGGCGGCGGCGGTCGCAACGGTGACGGTTATGTGCATCACATGGGTGCGGTACAAGAAGCCGGACGTTTCGATGACGCTCAACGGTTCGCTGGCCGGCCTGGTGGCGATTACAGCGGGCTGCGATACGGTCACGCCATTCGGCGCGGCGGTCATCGGCATCATCGCAGGCTTTGTGGTGGTGTTCGGCATCGAGTTTGTCGATCAGAAGCTCAAGGTTGACGATCCGGTCGGCGCGGTCGGTGTGCACGGCATGTGCGGCGCGACCGGCACGCTGATGGTCGGCCTGTTCGGGTACTATGCGTATGGCAGCACCGAGGTTGCGCCGGTCGGCCTGTTCTACGGCGGCGGTGTGCATGCGCTGGGCGTGCAGGCGCTCGGCATGGTCGCAGTCATCGCGTGGGTCGCGGTGACGATGACGGTGGTATTCCAGATCATCAAACACACGATCGGCCTGCGCGTGTCCGAAGCGGAGGAGTTGATGGGTCTCGACAAGCCGGAGCACGGCCTGTCCTCGGCCTATGCGGATTTTATGCCGTTCGTGCCCAATGTGCTGGGCACTAAGGCGGCGGAAAAGCAGGCGTCCATGCTCGACACCATGCCGGTCGCGGTCGAAAAGGCTGTGCCGGTCACCAAGGTGACGACCGAGGGTGGCGAACACAAGCTGACCAAGGTGGTCATCGTTACAAAGCAGTCCAAGTTTGAGGCACTCAAGGAGGCGCTGGGCGCGATCGGCGTGTCCGGCATGACAGTGACCAACGTCATTGGCTGCGGCGTGCAGAAGGGCGCGTCTGAGTATTACCGCGGCGCAGAGGTCGATGTGACGCTGCTGCCCAAGATCAAGATGGAGGTCGTCGTGTCCAAGGTGCCGGTCGGAACGGTGGTCGAGACCGTCAAGCGGGTGCTGTACACCGGACATATCGGCGACGGCAAGATCTTCATTTACGATGTTGAGAACGTCATTAAGGTGCGCACGGGCGCGGAGGGCTTCGACGCGCTGCAGGACGATGAGTAACAGCGTGAAATCCAGCTTTGGCAAAAGGGCGGCATGGTCAGGTACCATGCCGCCCCTTTTGCCTGTTTTTGCCGATTTTTTGGGCGCAAGGTATTGCCGCAGTGCAAACAGGGGTGCTATACTTATGGTGCGATGCTGCTTTTATCCATTTGGATGCAGCATTTTCAGCATCGATGAAGGGGGATATCAATATGAAATGCATCCAGTGCGGCACCGAGATCAAGGACGGCGCCAAATTCTGCACAGCCTGCGGCGCACCGCAGCCGGCGCAGGAGGAAAAACGGTTCTGCAAGGCGTGCGGCGCGCCGCTCAAGCCGGGCGGGACATTTTGCACGGCCTGCGGCGCCAAGGTGGAGACATCGGGACAGCAGCCGGAGGGCGCGGCGCAGCAGTCTGCGCCGCAGCAGCGCGAAGCGGCGCCCGCCAAGAAGAAAAGCGCCGCGCCGGTTGTGATTGCGGTGGTGGCGGTTTGTGCGGTGATTGTTGTGGCAGCCGTGTTTGCGTTGGGTGCGTTTGGCAAAACGGACGATACTTCTGCGGCGTCGCAGGGCATGACGGAAAATGTGGAAGAACCCTACCAGACGGTGGAGGAAGTGGTGCCTGCGCAAATCGAGAGCAGCGACGCGGATATTCTGGCGGATGGGACGGTGTCGTTGACCGGCGTAGTGGAGATTTCGACCGACAACCGTCTGTTTTTGGATTTCGGCAAAACGCTTTCCATTGTGCTCAAGCAGGATGACGATGCGTGGGTCAAGATGAATGATGTGCAGTCGGCCTATCTGCACAACAGCGGCGTAGGCAACAGCCTGTGGGCGGAACTGCCGCTGCCGGAGACCGTGCTGGTCAAGGGCGAGCTGCGGCTGGACGGGAGCGAGCTGTATTTGGACGCGGTGTCCATGACCAACCCGGATGGCTCTGCGATTGTGACGCAGGCCGAGCGGGCAGCCCCGGCCGTCTCCCCGCAGATTTTGCCGCAGAGCGACGACCGTCTGCTGACCGAGCGGGATGTAAGCGGTCTGAGCCTGCAAGAGATCAATTACGCGAAGAATGAGATTTATGCGCGGCATGGACGGCGGTTCCAGTCCAAGGAATTGCAGGATTACTTCAACGCGCAGTCGTGGTATTACGGCACAGTCGATGCCGCAGATTTTTCGGAAAGCTGGCTGAGTGACATTGAAAAGAAAAATGCGGCGTTTTTGGCTGATATTGAGTTCAGTATCGCACCGAACGGCTATCAGCTCGATCAGTAAGGCTGGCGTAGCCGCGCTGTTGGCAACCCTGATGCTGACCGGCTGCGGCAGCGGGCAGTCCGTGGCCGGCACGGACGCGGCGGAAACGGAACCGTCCGTCCGCGAGGTGGAGCTGGAGCAGCCGGAGGCCAAGGCTAAGCCGGTCAGCCAGGATATCCTGATTGCGATTGACCCCGGACATCAGTCGTGGGAAGTCGACATGAGCGCGCCCGAACCCAATGCGCCCGGCTCGTCGGTGATGAAGGCCAAAGCAACGACAGGGACGGCGGGCGCCTATTCCGGTACCTACGAGTATGCGCTCAATCTGGATGTGTCGCTGCGGCTGCGCGACCTGCTGGAAGAGCGCGGCTTTGCCGTGCTGCTCACACGGGAGGACAATGAGACAGCAATCAGCAACGCCGAGCGCGCCATGCTGGCCAATGACGCGGGCGCCGACGTGCTGCTGCGCATCCACGCCAATGGCAGCGAAGACCCTTCGGCATCGGGGGCGCTGGCGCTGGTGCCCTCGGCAGAGAATGCTTATGTCGGTGCGTGGTCGGCGGAAAGCGCCCGGCTGGCGGAAACCGTGCTCGCGTCGTATTGCGCGGCAACAGGTATAGATAATCTGGGGCTGCAATATAACGACACCATGACGGGGATCAACTGGAGCGAACAGCCGGTCGCCATTTTGGAGATGGGCTTTATGACAAATGAGCATGACGATCTGGCGATGGCGGACGATGCGTTCCGTGCGCGCATGGCACAGGGGATTGCGGATGGATTGGAGGCATATTTTGAAACGGGGGAGTAGGGCAGCCCTCTGCGTGCTGCTCATAGCCGCACTATCGGCCTGTGCGCAGCAGGCGCAGACGGACGACACGGCAGGGCAGACGCTGACAGAGGTGGTGGTCACACAGCCGCAGGCGGCGGACGCGCAGCAAGCTGCGGCGGGGCAGGGGGACGGCCAAGCAGAACAGCCCGAAGAAGCGTTGGCCGACCTGCTGTCGTCATTCACGAAGGGGCGCATACAGGCCGATGGACAGTGGGCGGCTGCGGTACAGTGCGTCGGCGCTGCATCCTGCCAGTCAGCAGGAAGCGGACCGATGCAGTCGGCCAGCCTGATCAAGCTGTTTGTCGCTGCGGCGGTGGAGGAAAACCGGCAGACGCTGACGGCAGGGGAGCGGTATAGCGGCGAAACCGCAGAGCTGCTGCTGCGCATGCTGTCGGAAAGCGACAACGACGCAACCAATGAGCTGGTGACCCGGCTGGGTGCGGGCGATGCGTCGGCCGGTATGGACTTGGTCAACCAATATTGTGCGGCAAACGGCTATCCGGATACTTCAATGGGCAGACTGATGCTGGATTTTACGTCAACGGCGGATAACTATACCTCGGTGACGGATTGCTGTGCTTTTTTGCAGGCTGTGCTGGAAAATCAGGTGCCGGGCGCGGAGGAGATTTTGTCGGCGCTCAAGCAGCAGGTGCGGACAGGGAAAATTCCCGCGGGCGTACCGTCGGGTGTGCAAACGGCTAACAAGACAGGTGAGTTGGATACGGTGGAAAACGACGCCGCCATCATCTGGGCGGGGGAGAAGCCCTATATCCTCTGTGTGATGTCCGGCGGCTTGTCCGATCCGACGGAGGCGCGCGCGCAAATCACTGCGCTTTCCGCGCAGGTCTATGCGCTGCTGACAGCTGAATAAAGCGGCATTGGCGCAGGAGGCGGCGCAGGCCAGTGATAAAATAAAAAACTTGCCCCGGTTGTTCCGGGGCAAGTTTTTGTTTGCTGATATCCATGGTTGGAAAATTACGGTGCGTATCCGAAGCTTACTCACCCAGAAATGCATTGAGCTTTGCAACCAGCTCGTCCGCATTGGTGCCATGCACCATGCAGGCCTCCTCAATGCTCTCGCCCTGCGAGGCGGGGCAGCCAAGGCAGTGCATGCCGATTTCCATAAAGAACTTTGCCGTATCCAGATTGCGGTTGAGTACCTCGCCAATCGTGGTTTTTTTCGTAATCACAGCCATGTTGGACCTCCATCTATTTATATTTGTAACCAGTATACCGCAAAACGGTGCGCATTTCAATCAGGAATGTAAAAAATTCACGAAATGGTACCGATATTGCCGGGCAAGAGAAAGGCATCCGACCGAAAGCCGGATGCCTCTGATACTGAGATTCAGCCCTGCTCGCGCATCTTGGCGAAGCACTCGCTGCAATATACCGGACGGTCGGACTTGGGCTCGAACGGAACCCGGGCTTCGCCGCCGCAAGCAGCACAGGTAGCGGTGAAATACTCACGCGGGCCGCGCGCCGCGTTCTTGCGCGCATCGCGGCAGGCCTTGCAGCGCTGGGGCTCATTCTGGAAGCCGCGCTCAGCGTAGAACTCCTGCTCGCCGGCGGTGAACACAAATTCCTGACCGCATTCCTTGCATACTAAAGTCTTGTCTTCATACATGGTTTTTACCTCTCTTTGATACCGTTCCCTCGGGAAACTGAAATTATATTGCGCACAGGCCCCTGCCTGCCAACGCCTATTGGGGGTTGATAGCTGCCGATTTTCGCTTGATGCGCTGGATGGCATTATCCACAGATTTGACCGGTTTGCGCAATGTTTCTGACATCTCCTCATAGGAAAGGCCGTCAAGAAACAGCGTCAAAACCTTCGCCTCAAATTCAGACAAAAGGGCGTACAGCTGACGGATCAACTCTTCCCGCTCTTCATTGCCGATCACCAGCGATTCAGGATCACCCATCGGTGCCGTAACCCGGTTGTGCGATTCCGCAAGGTCTTCAAACAGAGGTCGATCGATGGACACGGAACGGTTGAGCGGATCGTGCTTGAGGGACGCCGCCGTGCGCACCGCGGAAAAAATGTTCCGCATGACGCACAGTCGGGCGAACGCACCAAAGGGCGCGCCCTTCGTCTCGTCAAATTCACGGATCGCTTTCATCAGGCCGAGCATCCCTTCTTGGATCAGATCCTCCGCATCCGCCCCGACCAGAAAGTAGGGGCGCGCGCAGGTTTTCACCAGACGGGTATACCGCTTGACCAGATCTTCGGCCGCCGTGCCCTTGCCCTGCTGCGCCAGACGGCACAGCGCCTCATCCGACAACGGCGCAGAAGATACCATTTTGTTACCATTTCTCATGTCAAGACTCATTATAGGCGATGGAATTGGAAATGTCAAGGAAATTTTGTGAAAAACACGATTTTGATTGAAATTTCAAAAACTTTTTTGTGATGATTGAACAATCTCACCCGCTTATTCCACGGTTACCGATTTGGCAAGGTTGCGCGGCTTGTCGACGTCGCAATTGCGCTCGACCGCTACATAGTATGCCAGCAGCTGCATGGGAATAATCGAAAGCGAAGCGGAAAATTCATACAGGCACTTGGGCAGGCGGATGATGTGCTGGCAGACCGACTCGTCGCCGGTGAAGTCATCCGTTGTGACCAGCACGACCGAAGCGCCGCGCGATACAACTTCCCGGATATTGGACACGGTTTTTTCAAACAGCGCGGGCTGGGTCGCCAGCGCGACGACCAGCGTGCCCTCCTCGATCAGCGAGATCGTGCCGTGCTTGAGCTCGCCCGCGGCGTAGGCTTCGGAATGGATGTAGGAAATCTCTTTGAGCTTCAAGGAAGCCTCGAGCGCCGCCGCGTAGTCCAGTCCGCGGCCGAGGAAGAATACGCTCGGACGGTTGGCGTACAGCGTGGCAATGCGCTGCATATCCGGCTGGGTCTCCAGCGTTTTGGCGATGCAGTCCGGCAGGCGCTGCAATTCGGCGCACAGCGCGCGCTCATCCCCGAGCGAAATCAGGCCGCGTGTGCGCGCGATCTTGACCGAGATCAGGTACAGCGCGGACAGCTGCGCGGAATAGGCCTTGGTGGTCGCGACCGCGATTTCGGGTCCTGCCCAGGTATAGAGTACACCGTCCGCTTCGCGCGCGATGGTCGATGACACGACGTTGACAATCGCAATCGTGAACGCGCCCGCCTGCTTGGCCAGCCGCATGGCTGCCAGCGTGTCGGCCGTCTCGCCCGACTGGCTGATGACGATGCACAAATCCTTCTTGCCGATGATGGGGTTTTCATAGCGGAACTCGGACGCGACCTCGGCCGTGCAGCGGATGCGGCACATCGCCTCAATGACGCGCTTGCCCACCATGCCCGCATGCAGCGCCGAGCCGCAGCCGACGATGTGGATGTTTTCGATGTCGCGCAGGCGCTCGTCGGTCAGACCGTTGTCCTCAAACACAACGGCGTTGTTCTGGATGCGCGGCTTGACGGTATCGCCCACCGCCTTGGGCTGCTCCATGATCTCCTTGAGCATGAAATGCTGGTAGCCGCCCTTTTCTGCGGCGGACAGGTCCCAGTTGACCGTCTGCACCGGCTTGTCGACTTGATCGCCGAACTCATTCATCACGACCACACTGTCCGGCCGGACGATGGCGACCTCGTTGTCATCGAGGATGATGTACCGCTTGGTGCGGCCGATGATGGCGGTGATGTCGGAGGCGATCATATTTTCGCCTTCGCCCACGCCGATGATCAGCGGGTTGTCGCGCCGTGCCGCCACGATCTCCTCCGGATTGTCCATCGACACGACGCCCAGCGCGTACGAGCCGCGGATGCGCTGGGTCGCGGCCAGCACGGTTTTGGACAGGTCCTCCTGCTTGCCGGTGTGCAGATAGTCGACCAGATGCGCCACGGTTTCGGTATCCGTTTCGGACTGGAAGGTGTAGCCGTGCGCCTCCAGTCGCTCGCGCAGCTCCTTGTAGTTCTCAATGATGCCGTTATGTACGACCGCGACCTTGCCCATGCCGTCGCGCCCCCCCAGATGCGGGTGCGAGTTGCGGTCGGACGGCTCGCCGTGCGTCGCCCAGCGGGTATGCCCGATGCCGCAGGTGCAGGACAGCTCGCCCTCCTCGCGGATCCTCTCCTCCAGATTGGCGATGCGGCCGCGCGTCTTGACCACGCGCAGGCCGTCTTTGGTAAACGCCGCAATGCCCGCGGAGTCATAGCCGCGGTACTCCAGACTGTACAGGCCCTTTATCAAAATCGGCAGCGCATTTTCGCGCCCCGTGAAACCAACGATACCACACATATCAGACAGATTCCTCC
Organism: uncultured Agathobaculum sp.; assembly: GCF_944384735.1. Taxonomy (GTDB): domain Bacteria; phylum Bacillota; class Clostridia; order Oscillospirales; family Butyricicoccaceae; genus Agathobaculum. The sequence continues at coordinate 12,204 of NZ_CALWUN010000032.1, forward strand.
AAAAATCGATCAATTCTTAAAAAAGGGTATAAAAATAGTGCGTTATGCAGCGCTGCTCTGTCCGCGCGGTCGCCCGCGCGTTTTAACAGCCTGCTCACGACCAACCCACTCATGGCCGAAGGGCACCCGCCGAAAACTTCGATTAACCCTTCCCTCGTCAACTGCGGTACGGGCTGCACCGCAGTTCTGGCGCTTTGACTGCTATGAAATTGTCGCCATGCGCTCCCACCTTCTTTCAAACAAAACAAGGTGGATGCGAAAACCACATCCACCCCTGTTGGCTCTTTTCTATTATACGACAGACTCGATGACTTTGGCAACCCTTTTTGCCAAAGTGTCGACCTGCCCGCTGTCCTTGCCCTCGACCATGACGCGCACCAGCGCCTCGGTGCCCGACGGGCGCACCAGAATGCGGCCGTTTTCGCCAAGCTCGGCCGTCGCCTCGTCAATTGCCGCCTTGACCTCGGGCAGCTCCTGCAGCGTCGCCTTCTTGTCGTTCGGCACCTTGACGTTAATCATCAGCTGCGGCCACGGCACAACTTCGGCCGCGATCTCGGAGCACTTCTTGCCGCTGGCCTTGAGGATGGACATGAACTGCAGCGCGGTCAGCTCGCCGTCGCCGGTCGAGGCATACTCAAGGAAGATGACATGGCCGGACTGCTCGCCGCCCAGGATGTAACCCTTTTGCAGCATCATTTCGAGCACGTAGCGGTCGCCAACGCTCGAGCACTCGATGCGCATGTTATTCTTTTCGGCATAAGCGTGCAGGCCCATATTGGACAGCACGGTCGCGACAAACGCGCCGCCGCGCAGCTTGCCTTCCTTCTTCATATGCGCGGCGCATACCGCCATGATGCGGTCGCCGTCCAGCTCCTCGCCCGTCTCGTCGACAATCAAGCAGCGGTCGGCATCGCCATCAAACGCAACGCCGAGGTCGAAATCGCCCTCCTTGACACGCTTTTTCAGCTGGTCCAGATGGGTCGAGCCGCAGTTATCGTTGATATTGATGCCGTCCGGCTCGTAGAAGCGGATCTGCGCCTTGCATTCCACCAGACGCATCAAACGCTCCGCCGTCGTCGAGGACGCACCGTTGGCGCAGTCGACCGCAACGCGCAGGCCGGACAGGTCGCCCTTGATGGTCTCGGCCAGATGGTCGGTGTACTCGACCACCGGGTCGATCGCGCTCTGGATGACGCGGCCCAGCTTTTCGTGGGTCACCTTCGGAATGGACTCGAAATCGTCGATCAGATCCTCGATCTTCGCCTCGGTCTCGTCGGGCAGCTTGTATCCGTTGCCTGCGAAGATCTTGATGCCGTTGTACTCAAACGAGTTGTGGCTGGCCGAAATGACGATGCCCGCGTCCGCCTTGTGCTTGATGGTCAGGAACGCGACCGCCGGCGTCGGGATGACGCCGAGCAGCTCGACATCCGCACCAACCGAGCAGATGCCCGCGACCAGTGCGTTTTCCAGCATGTCGGAGGAGATGCGGGTGTCCTTGCCGATCAGCAGCTTGGCCTTGCCGCGGTGGTTTGCCTCCTGTGTCAGCGCATAGGCGGCCGCCGCGCCGATCTTGAAGGCGAGCAGCGCGTCCAGTTCCAGGTTTGCCACACCGCGGACGCCGTCCGTTCCGAAATATCTACCCAAATAAAACACCTGACTTTCTTAGTATTCAGCAGCGGGAATCACAGCATCTGCTGTCCGTCCGCCGGTTCCATCTGCATGTGCCGGTAAGCCTGCACCGTCACGCAGCGTCCGCGCGGGGTGCGGCTGAGAAAGCCGATCTGCATCAGATACGGCTCGTAAACATCTTCCAACGTAATGGATTCCTCGCCGATCGTGGCGGCAAGCGTATCCAGCCCGACCGGGCCGCCGCCATAATTGAGCATAATGCTTTTGAGCATACGGCGGTCGACATTGTCCAGCCCGAGTTCGTCGATCTCGAGCGCTTGCAGCGCCATATCCGCGCTTTTTTTATCAATCGTGCCCGTGCCGCGCACCTGTGCGAAATCACGCACTCGGCGCAGCAGGCGGTTGGCGATGCGCGGCGTGCCGCGGCTGCGGCGCGCGATTTCAAACGCGCCCTCGTGCTTGCACGGTACGTTCAGGATGCTCGCCGAGCGTTCTACGATCTGGCAAAGCTCGTCGGGCGAGTACAGCTCGAGCCGTAGCATGACGCCGAAGCGGTCGCGCAGCGGGCTGGTCATCTGCCCGGCGCGCGTCGTCGCACCGATCAGTGTAAAGCGCGGCAGGTCGATACGGATCGACCGCGCCGACGGCCCCTTGCCAATGATGATGTCGAGCGCGTAGTCCTCCATCGCGGGATAGAGGATCTCCTCGACCGCGCGGTCGAGCCGATGGATCTCGTCGATGAATAAAATATCATTTTCCGAAAGGTTTGTCAATAAAGCCGCCAAATCTCCCGCTTTTTCGATTGCGGGGCCGCTCGTGACGCGGATATTGACGCCCATCTCCGCCGCGATGATGCCGGCCAGCGTCGTTTTGCCCAGACCGGGCGGACCATACAGCAGGGTATGGTCGAGCGATTCGCCGCGCATTTTGGCTGCTTCGATATAAACGCTTAAATTTTCCTTCGCCTTGGTCTGGCCGACATAGTCGGCCATCGTTTTGGGCCGCAGCGAGTTTTCCGTCTCATCCTCGGAGAGCTGGCGTGTCGAGATGATGCGCTCGTCGTCCGCCATCCCACCGGAAAATTCGATACTCAACAGGACACTCCCTTACTGTTTGACCAGCTTCTTCAGGCACTGGCGGATGATATCCTCGGCCGCCATCTGTGCGGTATCCAGCCCCTCCATTGCGTGCAGTGCCTCGGCTTGGCTGTACCCGAGCACCATGAGCGCCGCAACCGCCTCCTGCGTATGGTTGACGCCGCCTGACGCCACGGCTGCCGCCGCGACCGGCGCGGCCACCGACGCAGTTTCCAGTTGTTCCTTGCTCATCTTGTCGCGCAGTTCAAGCACAATGCGCTGGGCGATCTTTTTGCCGATGCCCGGCGCCTGCATGAGCAGCTTTTCATCGCCCGTGATGATGGAAAGCGCCAGCCGGTCGGGCGGCGCGACCGACAGAATGGACAGCGCGGCCTTGGGGCCGACGCCGGACACGCCGATCATCATTTTAAAGCAGTTCAGTTCTTCCTCATCAATAAAGCCGTACAGTTCAAAAACTTCCTCCCGCACATTCAGGTGCGTGAGCAGGCGCGCCCGCGCGCCCATTTTCAGCCTGCCGATCGTGTTCTGCGAGGCATGGCACGCATAGCCGACGCCGCCGCAATCAATCACCGCAAGCCCCTGTTCGAGCACGGTCACCGTGCCGTCAAGATAGTAAAACATATTCTACAATAGCCCCTCGTACCGCATCGCCTGTCTGGAATGGCCATGGCAGATGGCAAGCGCCAGCGCGTCGGCTGCGTCGTCCGGCCGCGGCAGCTTGGTCAGGTGCAGGATGCTCTTGGTCATCTCCATCATCTGCCGTTTTTCCGCGTTGCCGTAGCCCACCACCGCCATTTTCACCTGATTGGGCGTGTAGGAGACCGGATGCAGCCCTTTCTGCGCCAGCGCGAGCAGGATGACCCCGCGCGCCTGCGCGACCTGGATGCCGGTCGTAATATTTTTGGAAAAGAACAGTTCTTCGACCGCGGCTTCGTCCGGATGGAAGGTATCCACCAGCGTGCTGATGTCCTCATAAAGCTCGCACAGGCGCAGGTGCATGGGCAGGCCGGGCTTGGTTGTGGCCGCACCGTACTGCACCGGCGTGAACTGCCGGTTATCAAACCGCACCACACCGTAGCCGATGGTGCCGTAGCCAGGGTCGATGCCAAGAATCGTCATAAATACTAACCTCTGTATTTTCGGCAGCCGCCGCAAAATCCGACAAGACCGGTTGGCAGCGCTGCCTTAACTAAAGTATTTTACCATGAAAGCACGCATTTGGCAACCGTATTTGTGCGCAAAAAAGGACGGCGTACTGCCGTCCTTTTTTTCTCACCGTGACAGGTTGCGGATGCGCTCCGCCGCCAGCAGGATGCCGGCCTTGCCCGAGGCATAGGTCAGCCCGCCTTGCATGTAGCACACATAGGGCTCGCGCATCGGCGCGTCCGCTGAAAGCTCGATCGACGCGCCCTGCACAAACGCGCCTGCCGCCATGATGACCGGGTCGTCATAGCCGGGCATGGCCCACGGCTCCGGCGTGACGAATGAATCGACCGGCGCGCCGGCCTGAATGCCCTCGCAAAAGCGGCGCAGCGGGTCGGGCGCGCCGAACGCGATGGTCTGGATGATGTCGTAGCGCGGCTCCTCCGCCTTGGGGCTGACCTCGTAGCCCAGCAGTTCCATCACCTTGGCGCAGAAAATCGCGGTTTTGAGCGCCTGCGCCGTTGTGTGCGGTGCGAGGAACAGTCCCTGATACAGCAGCCGGTTCTGTCCCATCGTGCAGCCGCACTCGCCGCCGATGCCGGGGGCGGTCAGCTTATAGGAGGCGTTTTCGACCAGGTCGGCGCGGCCGGCGATATAACCGCCGGTCGGGGCAAGGCCGCCGCCCGGGTTTTTGATGAGCGAACCGGCAATCAGGTCTGCGCCGACCTGCGTCGGCTCGATGTCCTCGACGAACTCACCGTAGCAGTTGTCGACCATGATGGCGGCATGCGGGTTGACCGCGCGCACAGTCTGGCAGATTTCACCGATCTCGGCGCAGGACAGCGTCTTGCGCACGGCGTAGCCCCGGCTGCGCTGGATGAACACCAGCTTGACCGTGTCGTCCTGCGCGGCCTGCCGGATGGCGGCAAGGTCGGGCGCGCCGCCCACCAGGTCGACCTGCTTGTAGCCGATACCGTAGCTTTTCATGCTGCCGCAGTAATCGCCGGTGATCGTATTTTGCAGCGTATCGTATGCCGGGCCGGTCACGGACAGCACGGTGTCGCCCGCCTTGACAGCGGAGAACAGTGCGCACGACAGCGCGTGCGTGCCGTTGACAAAGCCGATGCGCACGAGCGCGGCTTCCGTACCGAAAATATCCGCGTAGATACGGTCGAGCGTGTCGCGGCCGTGGTCGTCATAACCGTAGCCGGTCGTCCCGGCGAACAGGTTGTCCGACACGCGGTTATGCGCAAAAGCGGCAAGCACCTTTTCGGTGTTCCGCTCGCTGATCTGCTCGATGCGCGCAAAGTACGGCATGATTTCGCGCTCGGCCTGTTGGCCGAGCGCGCGGATCTCTTCTGAAATGGGTAAGCTATTCCTCATCTTCCGATTCTTCTCCCAACAACGCCTGCCCGTCCGGCAGGGTAAATAAATCCTCTCCCGGCGCTTCGATTTTCAGTCCGCTGACCGTGACCTCGCGCACGAGCGTTTCCCCCTGATAAAAGGAGGCGGTTTTGAGCAGCCCGGTCGCCGCTGACACAAAGTAGACGCAGCGGTAGCCGCCCTGTTCATATTCGACCATGATGCATGGTTCGCCGTCGATATCCCGGCGGCCGGCGCTGGTCAGCTCGACCGCTTCATCCAGCACATCCTCATAGGTGGGCAGCATGGCGGCGGCGTCATCTGAAAAATCGCCCCACTGCCCTTGATACGCGGACGTATCGCCCGCGCCCCAGGCATACGCCGTATCGCCGTCGCGCAGCAGCGTGCTTTGCAGTGTGCCGGTGCTGCTGAGCATGTCGGTGCGCACCAGCGTCCCGCGTGCGTAGCGGCGGCAGCGCAGCGAGGACGAACCGCCGTCATAGTACAGCGTGTTTTCGATCGAGCAGCTGTACGCTTCGGGGCGTGCCAGCGATGCGATGATCTGCTGGGCGTTGTCCGTCCCGACGGTGACGTCGGCCACGCTCTGCGCGGTCAGCAGCTGGCTGTCCGCGGTGACAGTGGGCGCGTCCTCCGTGCCGTTTTGCAGCAGGATGCCCGTGCCGCCCCGGTGCAGCAGGCCGGACGACAGCAGGTAGCTTAAAAACAGCAGTGCGACCAGCACCGCGGCGCCAATCGCCGCAATCGCCGGCGCAGAGGGGTATTTGGCCGGTTTCATGGTGCAAACGGTGCAGGGCCGTCTGCACGCAGACCGAAGTGGTGCTCGATGGCCTGCAGGATGCGCGCGGAAGTGTTGCCGTCGCCATAGGGGTTGACGGCATGCGCCATCGCCGCATAAGCGCTGGCATCATCAAACAACTCGCGCGCCAAGCGCACGATGTTGGCCTGCTCGACGCCTGCCAGCTTGACCGTGCCCGCCTCGATCGCCTCGGGGCGTTCGGTCTCGCGGCGCAGCACCAGCACCGGCTTGCCCAGACTGGGCGCCTCCTCCTGCAAGCCGCCCGAGTCGGTCATGATCAGATAGCAACGCGCCATCAGGTTGTGCATTTCATCGACCGAAAGCGGGTGGATCAGGTGGATGCGGCTGTTGCCGCCGAGGAATTTTTCCGCCGTCTCGCGGACATACGGGCTCAGGTGCACCGGATAGACAAAGTGGACATCCGGATAGGCGGCGGACAGCTCGGCGATTGCCCGGCAGATGTTTTCCATCGGCTCGCCGTAGTTTTCGCGGCGGTGCGCGGTGACCAGCACAACGCGGTTGTTTTCAAAGTTCAGCGTTTTCAGCTGTTCGTCGCGGAAGGTAAAATCCGGCTTGACCGTCATGTGGATCGCGTCGACGACCGTGTTGCCCACGACGCTCACGCCCTCGGTGATGCCTTCACGCGCGAGGTTGTCGCGGTTGCGCGGGGTGGGTGCAAAGTGCAGCGTCGCAATCTGGCCGGTCAGCTTGCGGTTCATCTCCTCCGGGAAGGGGGAGTATTTGTCATAGGTGCGCAGGCCGGCCTCGACATGGCCGACCGGTATCTTGTGGTAAAATGCCGCGAGTGCGCCCGCGAACGTCGTCGACGTATCGCCGTGCACCAGCACGATGTTGGGCTGTGCCTTGTCGAGCACCTCGTCCAGACCGTGCAGGCTCTTTTCCGTGATGGTGGCAAGCGTCTGCCGCGGCTGCATGATGTTCAGGTCGTAATCCGCGCGCATATGGAAAATATCCATCACCTGATCGAGCATTTCCCGGTGCTGCGCGGTCACGCATACGATAGATTCGGTGTTTTCGTTTTGCTCGAGCGCGTGCACCAGCGGCGCCATTTTAATGGCTTCCGGCCGGGTGCCGAATACGGTCATCACTTTAATCTTGTCCATTGTCTTTCTCCTCCTCCTGTGCAGCGTCAGGTTGTGCATCCGCTGTGTCCTGCGTCCGGGTCGGCGTGGATGCGTCCCCCTCCGCTTCATTCCCCTGCGGGGGGTCATGCCGCGTCCAGTGCTCTGCGCCATAAATGATGCAGGCGCCGACCAGAATGACCGCTAAAATAGCCAACAGCAGCACGATCGCCTTGACCTCGCCCGACGAGGTCAGCACGACGGCGGTCAGGCCCAGCGTGGCGCTGATGGCATATAAGATAGCGACTGCCTGCTTCTGGTTAAAGCCCATGTCGATCAGCTTGTGGTGCACATGGCCGCGGTCGGGGCTCATCGGGCTGCGCCCCTCCGCCACACGGCGGATGATGGCGTTGGCCGTGTCGAAAATCGGCAGGCCGAGGATGAGGAACGGCACCGCAAACGAGATGACCGCATAGAATTTGAACAGGCCCATGATCGACACCGTCGCCAGCATATAACCGAGGAAGGTCGACCCGGTATCGCCCATGAAAATCTTGGCGGGGTTGAGGTTATACGGCATAAAGCCGATGCACGCCCCGGCGAGAGCAGCCATCGTCACCGCAATGGTCATGTTGCCGGTCAGCAGTGCGACTGCCAGCATGGTGATCGCCGCGATGGAGGAAACGCCCACCGCGAGGCCGTCCAGCCCGTCAATCAGGTTGACCGCATTGGTGATGCCCACGATCCAGAGGATGGTGACCGGGATGGCGAGGATACCCAGATGGAAGTACGGCTCATCCGAAAACGGGTTTAGGCTGGTGAACAGCCGGATTTGCAGGTCGCCTACGCAGACCGGGATGGCCGCCGCAACAATCTGCACGACAAATTTGAGCTTGGCGCCCAGCGCCAGCACATCGTCGAAAATGCCGAGCGCCACAATGATCGTCGCACCCAGCAGCACACACAGCATGGTCTGATCCAGTTCGCCGAAAATCAGGATGGCGCATAAAAAGCCGCCAAAAATCGCCAGCCCGCCCAGACGAGGGATGGGCTCCTTGTGCATGCGGCGGTTGTCCTTGGGCACGTCGATCGCGCCGACCTTGTGCGCGAACCGCTTGACCGGCGGCGTAAAGAAGAACGAAAGCACGCCCGCCACGGCAAACGCCGCCACGATCACGCCTATCACAATATATTCAGACATTGTTTTCTACCCCTTGCCGGCACGATTAGCGCTTGACAAAGCCTACCTTCCGGTATACCTTATCCAGCGTCTTGCGCGCGAGATAAGACGCCTTCTGCGCGCCCTCGGTGTAAACCTGCTCCAGATAGTCCTTGTTGCGCAGCAGGTCCTCGGTCTTTTCGCGGATGGGGCGCAGCAGTTCGACGACGGCCTCGCCGACGGCGGGCTTGAACTCGCCGTAGCCCTTGCCGGCAAACGCGGCTTCGACCTCCGCCACGGACTGGCCGGTCGCCACCGCGTAGATCTGGATCAGGTTGGACACGCCGGGCTTGCCCGCCGGGTCCATGACGATGCGGGAATCCGAGTCGGTCACCGCGCGCTTGAATTTGCGCATGATGTCCTCGGGCTTATCCATCAGCAGGATATAGCCGTTCGGGTTTTCGTCCGACTTGCTCATCTTCTTTTCCGGGTCGGACAGGCTCATGATCTTGGCGCCCTCGCCCGCCTTGGGGTAGCGCCCCTCCGGGATGGTGAACGTGCCGGGGAACACGCCGTTAAAACGGTTGGCAATATCGCGGCAGATTTCAATGTGCTGGCTCTGGTCGACGCCGACCGGCACCAGATTGGTCTGATACAGCAGGATGTCGGCGGCCATCAGCACCGGATAGGTGAACAGGCCGACGTTGATGTTGTCCGAGTGCTTGGCCGACTTGTCCTTGAACTGGGTCATGCGGGAGGCCTCGCCGAACATGGTAAAGCAGTTGAGCACCCAAGCCAGCTCGGCATGCGCGGGCACATGGCTCTGGATGAACAGGATGCTTTTTTCCGGGTCGAGTCCACAGGCAATATATTGTGCCAGCACCTCAAGCGTGGCGCGGCGCAGCGCGGCGGGGTCTTGCCGCACGGTGATGGCGTGCATGTCGACCACACAGTAGATGCAGTTATAATCCTGCTGCAGCAGTGGGAAATTCCGGATCGCGCCAAGGTAGTTGCCCAGCGTCAGCTTGCCCGAAGGCTGCACGCCGGAGAAGATCGTTTGCTTCTGGTTCTCGCTCATATCGTTATGACTTCCCTTACAAGATAAGATGATGGAAAGTTGCGCGCAAAGCTGGCAATTCCCATACTTATTTGTAATCATACCATACTTCGCGCATGGTTGCAATGGATTTTCTCGTGCGGCGCGTGACGGGGCGCAAACCGGGGGAGGGGGTGCGGCAAAGCGCTGCGGCGCAGGGATTGCAATTTTAAGATTGATTTATAGCCGCGGAACAGGTAAAATAAAGATATCTTTTAGCTGACGAAAGAGAGGACACGATCCATGAGCGTCAATCGTTGTTATTCCGAAAAAAAGCCCGGCTTTGACGTCGAAGCGCGCAGCCTGTATGCCAGCCTGCACGACCTGCTCGAAATCCAAAGCCTTACCCATGTGCGGTACCTGTGCCGCTATGATACCGAAGGCCTGGCGCCTGAAGCCTATGAAAAGGCCAAGGGCATCGTCTTTTCCGAGCCGATGGCCGATGTGTGCTACGACGAGGACTTCACCCGCCCGGACGGCGCGCACACCGTGCTCGCGGTCGAGCCGCTGCCCGGCCAGTTCGACCAGCGCGCGGACTCCTGCGCCCAGTGCATCCAGCTGCTGACCGGCGGCGAGCGTCCGGCGGTCGCGGCGGCCAAGATCTATGTACTCGAGGGCGACCTGTCGGACGCCGACATGGCCAAGATTCGCGGCTACCTGATCAACCCTGTCGAGGCGCGCGAGGCTTCGATGGACAAGCCTGCGACGCTCAAGGTCGATTATGCCATACCGACGACGGTCGCGTCGGTCGTCGGCTTTATCCACATGGACGAGGCGGCGCTCGGCGACCTGCTGACACACATGGGGCTTGCGATGGATTTGGACGACCTCAAGTTCCTGCAGGCTTACTTTCGTGACGAGGAAAAGCGCGACCCAACCATCACCGAGGTGCGCATGGTCGACACCTACTGGTCGGATCACTGCCGCCACACCACTTTCCTGACCGAGATCGACGGCGTGCAGATCGACGACCCGATGGTGCAGGACGCCTTTGGCCGCTATCTGGCCGCGCGTGTCGAGGTGTACGGGCAGGAAAAGGCGTCCAAACGTCCGGTCACGCTCATGGATATTGCGACCGCGGGCGCAAAGGTGCTCAAAAAGCGCGGCTATCTGAAGAACATCGACGAGTCCGAGGAAATCAACGCCTGTTCGATCAAGGTCAAGGCGCTGGTCGGCGGCCATTACGAGGACTGGCTGCTGATGTTCAAAAACGAGACCCACAACCACCCGACCGAGATCGAGCCGTTCGGCGGCGCGGCGACGTGCCTCGGCGGCGCGATCCGCGACCCGCTTTCCGGCCGCAGCTACGTCTATCAGGCGATGCGCGTCACCGGCGCGGGCGACCCGACCGTGCCGCTGTCCGAAACGCTCGAGCACAAGCTACCGCAGCGAAAGCTGTGCCAGACTGCGGCGGCGGGCTATTCGTCTTACGGCAACCAGATCGGCCTGGCTACCGGTCTGGTGCATGAAATTTATCATCCGGGCTATGTTGCAAAGCGCATGGAGATCGGCGCGGTTGTCGGCGCTGCGCCGCTTGAGAACGTCATCCGCGAGGTGCCCGAGCCGGGCGACATCGTCATCCTGCTCGGCGGCAAGACCGGCCGTGACGGCTGCGGCGGTGCGACCGGCTCGTCCAAAAAGCACACCGAGGCTTCGCTCGAAACCTGCGGCGCCGAAGTGCAGAAGGGCAACCCGCCCGAGGAGCGCAAGATCCAGCGCCTGTTCCGCGACGGCAACGTCACCCGCATGATCCGCCGCTGCAACGACTTCGGCGCGGGCGGCGTGTCGGTCGCCATCGGCGAGCTGGCCGATGGTCTTGACATCAATCTGGACGCCGTACCCAAGAAGTATGACGGTCTGGACGGCACCGAGCTTGCCATCTCCGAGTCGCAGGAGCGCATGGCGGTCGTCGTGCGCGCAAAGGACGCGGATGCGTTCATCGCGGCTGCTGCAAAGGAAAATATCGAAGCGGTCGTCGTGGCGACGGTCACCGACAAGAACCGCCTGTGCATGACGTGGAACGGCAACCTGATCGCGGACGTCTCCCGCGACTTCCTCAATACCAACGGCTGTGCCAAGCATGTCAATGCGGAGATCGCCGCCCTGCCCACCCCGGACATTACCTGCATGCCGGAGGGCAAAACTGAACGGGAAAAGCTGCTGGGTCATGCGTCCACGCTCGGTATCTGTCTGGAGCGCGGTCTGGTCGAGCGGTTCGACGGTTCGATCGGCGCAAATTCAGTCTTTATGCCGTTCGGCGGCAAGTACCAGCTGACCCCGACGCAGGTCATGGCAGCGACCATGCCCGCGCAGAACGGCCAGTGCGAGACTGCGTCGGTCATGGCGTTCGGCTTTGACCCGTACTACACCGAGCAAAACCCGTACCTCGGCGCGTCCGCCGCGGTCATCGAGTCGGTCGCCAAGCTCGTTGCGGCGGGCTGCGATTTCGAGACCGCTTATCTGACCTTTCAGGAGTATTTCGAGCGTCTGGGCAAGGATCCCAAACGCTTCGGCAAGCCGCTTGCCGCGTTGCTCGGCGCGTACACCGCGCAGGAGGAACTGTGCCTCGGCGCGATCGGCGGCAAGGACTCGATGTCCGGCTCGTTTGACGATATGGACGTGCCGCCCACGCTCGTTTCCTTCGCCATCGCCCCGCAGGACGCGTCCCGCCTGATCTCGCCCGAGTTCAAGGTGGCGGGACACCCGGTTTACTTCTTCGATGCGCCGTACAATCAGGACGGCTCGGCCGACTACCAGACGATGAAGCACGTCTGGAACGAGGTCGCGAACCTCCTCGCCTCCGGCAGGGCGGTGTCCGCGCGGGCGCTGTCGGTCGGCCGCATCGCC
>NZ_CALWUN010000033.1 GCF_944384735.1 uncultured Agathobaculum sp.
ATTTGCAAAGAGAAAACGCGTGATTTTTGCTTAAATGGGGGATTCGTGAAGAGAAAACGCGTGATTTGGAGATCCGCGGCGCGGGCAACGTACTCGGCCCTGAGCAGTCCGGTCACATGATGAGCGTGGGCTACGACCTGTATCTCAAGCTGCTCGAGGAGGCCGTGCAGGAGGAGAAAGGCGAGATCCCCAAGCCGCGCGTCGACTGCGCAGCCGAGCTGCTGGTCAGCGCCAACCTGCCGTCCGATTATGTGCCGGATGCGGGCCAGCGTGTCGACCTGTACCGCCGCATCGCGCTCATCCGCACGGACGAGCAAAAGGGCGACATGCTCGACGAGCTGATCGACCGCTTTGGCGAGCCGCCCCGCGAAGCGGTGGCGCTGCTGGATATCGCGCTGCTGCGCAGCCGCGCGAGCGAGCAGGGCATTTCCGAGATTAAGGAGCAGGACGGCCGCCTGCTGCTGACCTTTGCGCAGACCGACTTTGCGCGCCTGTCCGCCCTGTGCGGGGACGATTCATTCCGTGGGCGACTGCTGCTTAACGCAGGCAGCACGCCGTACCTGTCGCTCCGGCTGAACAAGGGCGAAACGCCGCTTGACATGGCGGAAACGCTGGTCGGCAAGTACGCGCAGACCGCATAATACAAAAACACCCGATGGAGTGCATCCATCGGGTGTTTTTTCGTATTGCAATCAGGCAATGGCCTGCAAGATAGCCACCACCGTGCGGTTGGCCTTGTCTTCGCCGAGGTCACACTGCTTGCCGTCGAGGTAATACATGTTATCGATGGACGCGCGGTACGTGATCCACTCGGTCACGTCGACCGTATCCTCGCCGCGTGGGAAGTCGTAAGTAAAGGGCGCGCCCATGCCGTCCATCGACGCGTCGCGCACAAACCCCGACACGCCCAGAAGGAGCAAGGTCAGACCATCCGAGCCCGCGCCGCCGGCCAGCCAGCGGTCGGTCTCGGTCAGCGCGCCCATGTCCACAAGATCGCGCAGAAAGGACTGGTATTCGTCGTAGGTCATGCTGCCCATGTCGTACTTGTCGTGCAGCGTTTTCAGCTGCTCGTCGGTCAGCGCGTCCTTCCCCACAGACGGCGTGCGCTGCTCCAACTGCTCGAGCAGGTTTTTCGTGTAGGCGGCGAATTCCTCCTTGTTTTCGTCCTTGACCGTCGCGACCGGCAGCACGTTGTTGTTTTCCAGCGTGTGTGTCGTGACATTGAACCAGTTACTTTGGAATCCCCCAATTGTCATAGTATCTCTTCCTTCCTGCATTAGCGTAGGCGCGCAAAACGTCTTTTATAATACATATCGTCTGCCAAGTGTTGGGAGATAAGCGCCCTGCGCGGCAGCGGCTTGACTTTTACACCGATTGTTGCTATACTGGCACTGTAATAATAAACGTATGCAAAGACGCGGGAAAAGTAACCGTTTTCCGGTGCGCTCCAGAGAGAGGCCCCATTGGCTGCAAGGGCTTTGCGCGCGGGGCGGCGAAGTGCGCCCGCCGAGCATCGGGGTCGAACGCCCCGCGGGACGCGCCCGTTACTGCGCCCTCAAGTGACAAACAGGAGTGGAACCGCGACGAAATGCCGCCTCTTTGACAAAAAGGGGCGGCTGTATTTTTGTAAAATTATCCTGATAAGGAGCGTGTGATATGAAACTGTTCAACACCCTGACCCGCAAAAAGGAGGAGTTCGTCCCGATCACCCCGGGCGAGGTCAAAATGTATTCCTGCGGCCCGACCGTGTACAACTACTTCCACGTCGGCAACGCGCGCCCGTTCATTGTGTTCGACCTGCTGCGCCGCTACTTTGAGTACCGCGGCTACAAGGTGCAGTTCGTGCAGAACTTCACCGACATCGACGACAAGGTCATCAACAAGGCCAACGAAGAGGGCGTGGATTTCAACGTCATCGCCGACCGCTATATCAAGGAGTATTACACGGATGCCGAAGGGCTGGGCATCGGCAAGGCCACCATCCATCCCCGCGCGACCGAGACGATGGACGCGATCATTGCCATTGTGCAAAAGCTGCTTGTGGGCGGCCACGCCTACCTTGCCGACAACGGCGATGTGTACTTCCGCACCAAGTCCGACCCCGGCTACGGCAAGCTGTGCCACCAGCCGATGGAGGAATTGCAAGCGGGCGCGCGTATCAGCGTGGGCGAGACCAAGGAGGACCCGATGGACTTCGCGGTCTGGAAGGCGGCAAAGCCGGGCGAACCCGCGTGGGATACGCCGTGGGGCAGCAAGGGCCGTCCGGGCTGGCACATCGAGTGCTCCGCGATGGTCAACAAGTACCTCGGCCCGACGATCGACATCCACTCCGGCGGCCTTGACCTGATTTTCCCGCACCACGAGAACGAGATCGCCCAGTCCGAGTGCGCCAACGGCTGCGAATTTGCGCATTACTGGCTGCATAACGGATTTTTGACCATCGACAACGAGAAAATGTCCAAATCCAAGGGCAATTTCTTCATGGTGCGCGACGCGGCCAAGCAGTTCGGTTATGAGACCATCCGCATGTTCATGCTGTCCGCGCACTACCGCACGCCGCTCAATTACTCGGCCGAAAGCCTTGAGATGAACAAGGCGTCACTGGCGCGTCTGTACGAAGCGCGGAACAACATGGAGTTCCGCATCGGCAAGGCCGGGGGCGACGCAATGACCGCGGAGGAAGCGGCCAAGATGGAGGCGCTCGCGGTGTACAAGCAGAAGTTCATCGACGCGATGGACGACGACCTCAACACCGCCGACGCGCTTTCCGCCATCTTTGAGCTGACGCGCGAGATCAACGCCTGGATGGGCGCGCATCAGGACGCGACCAAGGCGTTCCTGACCGCGGCGCACGACCTGTTCATGGAGCTGACGGGCGTTTTGAACCTCGTGCAGCAGCGCGACGACGCGGCCGACCCGGACGCCGATAAGATCGAGGCGCTGATCGCGCAGCGCGCAGCGGCAAAGAAGGAGAAAAACTTTGCCGAGGCCGACCGCATCCGCGACGAGCTGGCCGCGATGGGCGTGACCATTAAGGATACCCGGCAGGGCACCCAGTGGAGCCGCGCTTAATGGCATACAAGAAGGGCCGGACGGTTGACCGTCCGGCCCTCAGTCTGTCGATAAAGTCCTCGCGCCGCAGGCCGTAGCCCGCGAAACCACATTCCGCCGCTGTGCGGCGATGAAATGCGTGTCGCGCATTGTTCAGCCGCTCTGTGAGCGGCATCAAAAAAGCGAGCTTCAAGGTGAATTGGCCGCAGGCCAAGAGAAGGCGGCCTGGGTCGTGCCCGGTTTTTTGATACATTTGATTCGATCGGAAGCGTGGTTCCGATCGAGAGGCTGTCGAAAACTATGTTTTCGACAGCCTCAGGGCCGGACGGTCAACCGTCCGGCCCTTTTACTTCCTTTCCGGCGCTATCCACGCACCAGCTGCGGGCATTGCTGCTGATGCTTCTGCTTCATCCGGTACATTTGTGCATCGATGATGGTAAACAGCGCGTCAAAATCACCGGCTTTGTCCCATGTTTCAACCCCAAAGCTGATCTGCATGGGGATGCCGCTGTCCTCCCCTTCCTGATGGACCTGCTTGGCGATACGTTCCATGCGGCCGTATGCCTCGATGTCGGACAGACCCGCGAAGGCCAGCAGGAATTCATCGCCGCCGTTGCGCCAGAACAGGTCGCGGTCCTGCCGGCAATGGCGCCCGACGACCTCGACGACGGTGCGCAGGTACCGGTCGCCGGCCTCATGCCCGATATAGTCGTTTACATATTTCAGACCGTCCAGATCGATCAGGCACAGCGCAAAATCCCGCCCCTGTGCCATCCACTCGTGTATCGCCTTGACCCCTGCCGCATGGTTGCGTATCTGGGTCAGGGTGTCGATATCGGCTACGTCGATCAGGTCGGAAAGATCCTGCTTTTGCCGGTCAAGCTGCTGCCGGAGCCGTATGTTCCGCTCGTCCAGCCGGTAGAAGTAGGTCAGCTTGATGGCATAGCGCAGGGCGAACAGAAAGCCCATCGAGATATAGACGCAGCCGCTCAGGCTCCACAGCTTTTCTGCCAGCCCGCTGTGCAGGCTGCCGTACAGAATGCCCTGAAACAGCAGATAGGCAAACAGTGCGACCATGGACAGCATCATAAAGCGCATCTGGTTCATCGATGTGATCAGATGACGCAGCGGCGCCGCGTTCTTTTCCTTGGCAAAATGCCGGATGGGAAGGGCGGCGCACAGATAACTGAACGACAGGATGTAGATCTTGCGGTAATCCAGCGGCATGAATACGTTGTAGAAATAGGACAGCGGCTGCTGCATTGTGATTGAGGCAAAACCGTACCACAGCAGGAAGCAACCCATCGTACACAGTGTAATATAGAGCGTGCAAAACCATGCCGTTTGCTTAGGTACGCGGCAGAGAAAGCGCTCTTCTACGTAGAATACCAGCCAGAACAGGGCGAAATTTTTTAACAGTCCCAGCCCCACGGCACTGCACGCGCCAAAATAAAGGGTGTTGATGCCGAACAGTAACAGTGTGCTGCGCCACAGGATGGCGGGCCGGACGCTCTGCCGTTTCAAACGGTACAGCATACGGACAATGCAGTAATCATAGTGGATATGGGCACCGCAGTAGGCGAAAAACGAAGCATAGCGGATCACATCATGCACGTTTCTGCGCCCTCCCTTCCTCTTTCTGCCGGTACATGCGCTGGTCGGCCAGCGAGATCAGCTCGTCGAGCTGTGTGGTCTCGGTCGTGTCTGCGCAGCCGGCAGAAAAATGGTAGCGTTTGAGCACATGCTGCACACGGTCCTGTATGGCGGCGATGCGCTTTTCCGCGTTTTCCCGGCTGCACCACAGGAGCAGAAGCACAAATTCATCCCCGCCGAAACGGGCGACAGTGTCCTCCCGGCGCACCTGCTCGCGCATCATTGTGGCAAAGCCGCGCAGGTACTGGTCGCCTGCCAGATGCCCCAGCGTGTCGTTGATCTGTTTCAGCCCGTTCAGGTCGATGTATACCAGCGCAAAGGGGATCTCGCTGTCCAGCAGGCGGGCCGATTCCTGCAGCAGGAACAGGCGCGAGCGTGCGCCTGTCAGCTCGTCGAAATGCACGCTGGTCAGCAGGTAGCGGAGCTGGCGGTCGCCCTGCTGGAGCGAGCGCTCCAATTCCCGGTTTGACCGCTCCTTTTCCTCCACGGCCTGCAACCGGTACAGCGTTTGCAGGTAGGCATAGACCAGCACGACCGGGATGATGTTGCCGCACAGGAAATAGGCCAGATATGCGTTATGCGTCTGGTCGGACAGGCAAAGGATGCTCTGCTCAAAGATGTAGCACACGCCCAGATTGAGGAAATAGAATAAATACCGGAAATCTTTTTTCTGCCCTTGCTGCAGGACGATGCCGAACGTCCCCTGCCGGAACACAAGCAGGTTGGACAGCGCGAGCAGCGCTGCGGTGATGATGACCCCCAGCAGCGGCCACGCGGGGTCGTTCAGCACCTGCCCCAGCCCTTGCGGCGCCAACAGCGCCAGTATGCCCAGCGTGCAGAGGTGCAGGCTGCCGAATATCAGGAACCGGACGCGCACATCCCGGTTGACGCAACATGCCGCCACCGGGACCACCCGTTCCTGCACCACACAGCACAGCAGGTAGAGCAGGTAAAAGGTGAACAGGAAATACTGTTCCACGCGGAATGCGGCCAAGGGCGCGAGCGCCAGCAGCACATAGGCCGCAAAGCGCGACAGGGGGGCGCCTGCCCAAACGCTTTGCTTGGAACGGAACCGGATCATGCACTTGGCCAGCAATACTGCGACCGCGATGGGATATAACCTTGCCATTGTCATCGATCTTGCACCCTCATTTTCAGGACCGTACCGTGCGTTTGGTGAACGGCAGCAGAAATTCATGCAAAAACCGGTCGGCCGGGATGGGCTTGCTGTAATAGTAGCCCTGCCCGTAATCGCAGTCCAGCTCGATCATCATCTGCTCGCTCTCCTGCGTTTCCACGCCTTCGGCGACCGTGCGGATATCGAGTTCCTTGGCCAGCGCGACAATGCTGGCCAGCACCTTGCGTTGGTTGCCATGCTTATCCTGCGCCACATCGTGCAGGAACAGGCGGTCCAGTTTGAGTTCATCGATCTTGATCTTGCCCAGCGTGTTGAGCGAGGAATAGCCGCTGCCAAAGTCATCCATCGAGACCCGGAAACCGGCCTTCTTGAGCTGCCCGATCACGCAGTTCATGCGTTCCACACTGTCCAGTTCCAGACCCTCAAGGATTTCCAGGGTGATATAGTGGGGCGGCACCTGATATTTGGAGGTGATGGCGAGCAGACGGCCCACATAGTCCTCCCGGTCGAACAGCAGGCGGGTCTGGTTGACCGAAATGGAAACCGGGGTCAGCCCCTGGTCCATCCATGCGCGCAGCTGCATGCATACCCGCTCCATCATATACAGGTCGAGCTGGGCGCAAAAGCCGTTCTCTTCAAACAGGGAGATAAACTGGCTGGGGCAGATCATGTCCCGATCCCGGGGCTGCCAGCGCACCAGCGCCTCCGCCCCGTACAGGCAGCCCTCGCTGAGATCCATTTTGGGCTGCAGGTAGAGCAAAAACTCCTCGTGCTCCAGCGCGGCGTGCATGTGGCTTTCCACATAGTGCTGCAGCTGCTCCGCCTGATGCAGCTGTTCGTCGTAGATGCAGACATCCCGCCGGTTGTCCTTTTTCGCCCGTGCCAGCGCGCCCATCATAAAGCTGAGATTCGTATCCGAGTACGGCTCGGGCGGCTGTGCCGTCAGCACACCGCCGCTGTAAAGCGCCACCGGATAATCCTGCAGCACAGTGCCGGCTTCGCGCCGGATGCGGGTGCAAATGCGGTGTACCCGCGCGGAAAAGGCTTCGGGCGTGCGCTCCTGCAAGGCCAGATAGAACACGTCCGCCGATTCCCGGCAAAAGAACTCGCCGGTGTGTACCGTCTCATCCAGAATGGTCTTGATCTTGCAAAGCAGCTGATCGGCAGCCTCCACCCCGAAGGTTTCGTTGATGTATTTGAAATTGCGGATATTGAGCGCGACCAGCGCCATCGGACATTTTTCCTTGCAGTCCCGCTCGAGCAGCTTGCGGAAATAGGCGCCGTTGTACGCGCCGGTCAACCCGTCGTAACGGGAGAGATGGATCAGCCGGTGCTCGCTGTCCTCCATCCGCTGACGCGCCCGTTTGCCACGGGAGTAGAGCACGTTGATGCAGCCGAGCAGGCACAGGACAAGCAGCGCGCCCCCGATCCAGTTCCGGTAGACATACATCAGCTCAGGCATGGTGTATTCCACCTCATCCGCCAAGCTGGCATACAGCATGTTCTGCCGTGTGGTGTCGTCCAGCGAACTGGAAAAATGGTTGAGGATAGTCAGCAGCTCCTGCGGCATCTGGTTGGTGATGCCTACCGCATAGGCGCAGCTTTGTGCATTGCCCCAGTCGACCTTGATATCGTCATATACCGCGCGCTTGCGCAGGTAATAGTTGAGCGAGAAGGAGTCCAACCGGTAAACCGCAGTATCACCGGCGTGCAGCTGGTTGAGCGCGGCTTCTGTGTTGGTGCGGAACTCCGTAATGTCGGTATACTCGCGCTGCCGGGTGGTATCGGCAGACACCAGCACATTGTTGCTGCGGAAATAGGGCAGGGACAATCGCAGCCTGTTCTGCGGCACAATGGACGAGTTGGTCGAGAAACAGGCCACCAGATCGACCGCGCCGCTTTCGATGAGCGCCAGCCCCTGTGCGAAGGATTGCACCACCACCGGCTCATATTGCAGACCGGTGGCATGGGAGAACTGGCTGAAATAGTCGGCGGCGATGCCGCTGATGTGTCCATCCTTGACATACTGGAAAGGGGCGTTGCCTTCATAGAACAGCACGCGCACGGTGCCCAGCTCCCGGAGCATCGCTTCATTCTCTGCCGAGAGGAAAAAATCGTTATCTGATGAAAAATACCGGTTGTACAGCTCGGTCTGCAAATGCGGATACGCCCGGTTCATGTTGTTCAGGGCGACGTTCAGCTCCTGAAGCAGCTGGGTATTACCGGGATACAGGGCGAAATAGTATGGGGTGGGCGAAAAGCGGGCGATCGCGCGGAACCCCTCCGCCATCGACACATCCCCCTGAATGGTCGCGTCGGCCCGGCCGTCGCGCACCGCGTGCAGCGTGTCCTGCTGATCTTTGCACTCGACCACCTGATAGGTGAACCCGTTGACCGCCGCATACTGTTCCAGCAGTTCCATCCGGCCTGCAAAGCCCGGATAGGTCGCAACGGTGATGCCGTTCCAATGTGAGAAATCCTCCTCGATCCACTCCTGTGCGTCGTCGCGCACGGTCAGCACCGTGTAGGTGATGCCATAGTTGTAGCTGGGATAGAGGAACATCCCTTCCAGGGTGTCGTTTTTGTTCATCGTGCCGAGCATATCGATCTCGCCGGCCTGCAGCATGCCCAGCAGCGTGGCGATCTGCTCGTTGAGCGTGCCCTCCACCTGTACATATTCGTAGTCCCAGCCCGTATACAGGCTGAGCTGTTCCAGATAGTCAACAAGGTAGCCGGCATACTGCCCGTTTTCATCCACATACGAGATGCACCCTTGGATGGGGAAGCCGACGCGGACTGAGGTCTGTCCTCCGGCGGCTGCCCGCACGGGCATGCCGCACAGCAGCAGGCTGGCCAACAGCAGCAGCAGAAACGCGGAACGCATTGTTTTCATCGGTCAAGCCCCCTACTCCGTACAAAGGTGGAAAGCGAACAATAATAGAACGCCCTGATAGCCAAAAGCAGGCCATCAGGGTAGTGAGTTCCATAACGCAATACGAAAGCAGCGGAGCATGCCCCCGGACTTCGTGCCGTCCTTACAATGATACCGTCTTTTTCTTATTATATCGCCCCCGAAAAAATGCGTCAACCCGTTTTCTGATGGTTGTGGCGTGATAATTGCAAAAGGCTGCGCGGCCGGTCAGTTGGTGAACGGCGTTTGCGGCTGCAAAAGGGGCCGGACGGTGTCCCGTCCGGCCCCCAGTCTGTCGATAAAGTCCTCGTGCCGCAGCGCGCATTGTTCAGCCGCTCTGTGAGCGGCATCAAAAAAGCGAGCTTTGCCCGGTTTTTTGATACATTTGATTCGATCGGAAGCGTGGTTCCGATCGAGAGGCTGTCGAAAACTATGTTTTCGACAGCCTCAGGGCCGGACGGTGTCCCGTCCGGCCCCTCTGTCCGTCCATCCCAATTAGAGTATGTAGACCTGCGTGGTCTCATAGACCTCGTAAACCTTTTTCAGCGAGGCCATCTCGGTGCCCGCAAGGCGGCAGCTTGCGCGTGCGGTCGATACCGCAAGGCGCGCCATCTCGTCGAACTTGAGCTTGTTGTGCATCGCATTGGCGATCGCGCCGACCATGGCGTCGCCCGTGCCGACCGAGCCTTCGTCGTAGATTTTGGGGTTGGTGTTGACGTAGAGCGCCTCGGACTCATCCTTGGAGACCAGCACCGCGCCCTCCTGGCTCATGGAGACGCACACTGCGCGCGCGCCCATGTCGAGCATCTTGCGCGCGGACACCACGACGACCTCGGGGTCGGCGGAGGGCTTGTCGCCCACGGCCTCGGCCAGTTCGAAGATATTGGGCTTGACGAAATCCGGCTCGCACTGCAAGGCCTCGAGCAGCAGGTCGCCCTGCGCGTCGATAATCAGCTTGCAGCCGCGCTTTTTGATCGTTTTGCACAGCTTGCGGTAGTTTTTGAGCGGGAACTCGGGCGGGGTCGAGCCTGCCAGCACGAAGATATTGCCCTCGTCCAGATAGCCCTCCATGCGGTCGAGCAGGCGCAGGAAGTCCGCGTCCTCGATCTTGCTGCCCGGCTCGTTGACCTCGGTATGCCCGCCCTGCGCGTCGATGATCTGCGTGTTGACGCGCATCTGGCCGGCCACATCGACGAAATCATGGTGGATGTCGGCCGAAGTCAGCATGTCCTTGAGCAGACGGCCGTTGGTGCCCGCGGTGAAGCCGGTTGCGACGCTCGTGCCGCCCAGCGCCTTGATCGCGCGGGAAACATTGATGCCCTTGCCGCCCGGCTCCAGATGGCTGGACACCGCGCGGTTGAGCTTGCCGACCACCAGCGGGTGCTCAATGCGCTGCGTGCGGTCGAGCGCAGCGTTGAGCGTTATCGTGATAATCATAAGGATGTTCCTCCTGATGCTATTTTCTCTTACCTTATATTGTACCGAATGATACGCGCAATGTAAATCCTTTTTTCCAAAAGATTCGCGTGGTGCGGCGTGCTTGCCGTCTCAAAACCCCATTTCCGTCAATTCGCGCACCAGCCGGATATAGAAGGCGCGCACGTCGAACGCACCCACATCCCGTCCGGCCGCGTCGACCAGCTGCTGATGGCCGACGTTTTCAAGCGTGCCGCGGTAGCGCCCCCAGCGGGCGGACGCGGGTGTGACCAGCCCGTCGCTGTCGCCGTGGGCGGGGTAAAACAAGTGGTGTGACAGCCGCATGGACACGTCTGGACTGCTGCCCAGCCGCGCGCCCCAGCTTTGGTAATACACGCAGGCGGCATCCGGGTGGGTGCGGTTGAAGCCTGCGAGGTAGTCCGGGGTCAGCTGCCTGCCCGCGCGCAGCGTGACGGGCGCGGCGTCGCCGTGCCGCCGCCACCATGCGTCGTTGCCGTGCGCCCAGACCGTGATGCCCGGCTGTATGCGCAGCAGCCATTCGGCTACGCGTGAGCCGCGGTTGGGCGTGGACAGCATGGAAAGCGAGGCGACGTACCTGCCGTACCCCATCGCGGAGATCAGGTGGCGCGCCTCCAGCCCGCCCTTGGAATGGGCGATGATATTGACGCGCGCGCTGCCGGTCTCACGCCGGATACGGCGCACCATGTCGGCCAGCCGCGCCGCGCCGTCCTCGATGCTGCCCCATGCGTCCTGTCCGCCGAAAAAGACCTGTGCGCCGTGTGCGCGCAGCGCGTCCGGGATGCGTCCCCACGGCACATACAGCCCGCCCTGCTCGGTCACGCCCAGACCGTGCGCCAGCAGCAGCGGATAGCGCGTCTTGCAGTCCTGCGCGGTCATTTGTGGTACTTGCCGCCTGCGGCGATGTTGAGCGCGCGGTACAGCTGCTCGAGCACCATGACGCGCGCGAGGTGATGCGGGAAGGTCATCGGCGACATGGAAAGCCGCAGCGCAGCCCGCTGCTTGACCTTGTCCGACAGGCCGCACGACCCGCCGATGACCAGACAAAGCCGGCTTGTGCCCGAAACGGTCAGCCGGCCAAGGTAGTCGGCCAACTGCTCGGAGGACAGCGTCTTGCCCTCGACGCACAGCGCGACCACCGCCGCCCCGGCGGGGATCTTGGCCTCGATCAGCGCCGCTTCTTTATCGAGCGCCTGCGCGATCTCGCCCGCAGACGGCGTCGGCGGCAGCCGCTGCTCGGGCAGTTCGACGGTTTCCAGCTTACAATATGCGCCGAGGCGCTTTTCATATTCGCGCACGGCCTCCGCCCAGAATTTTTCGCCGAGCTTGCCGACGCAGATCAGCCGGACAGTGAGCATAGCGTTTCCTCCCCAAGGCGCAGCGGCGCCTCCATCCGGTCGCGCGGCGCAACCTGCACCGCGCAGTCCGGCAGGCCGTGCAGCGCGCCCACCGTCTGCTGGAGCGCGAGCGCCGGCATGTTGTTCTTTTCACTCAGGTGCGCAAGCACCAGGTTGCGCGTACCATGCCGCACTAGGTCGGCTGCGAACACCGCGCAATCCGGGTTGGACAGGTGACCGGACGGCCCGGCGACACGCATCTTGAGCGCATACGGGTACGGCCCGGCCTGCAGCATATGCGGGTCGTGGTTGCTTTCGAGCACAACGCTTTCGCAGCCGCGCAGCCGCGCCGCCGCCTCGCGCGGGACAAAGCCGAGGTCGGTCGCAAAACCGAACCGGCTGCCCCGGTGGTCGAACACATAGCCGACGCTATCGGCCGCGTCGTGCGGCGTGGCGAACGACGCGATATCGACGTCCCGCACCCAGAAGGCGTCGCCGCTGTCGAACTCGTTCAGGCGGTCGGCGCAGGACGGGTCCTTTTCTGCGAGCGCCTCTGCCGTGCCGCGTGAGGCGAACACGGGCGCCTTGGCCTTTTTCAGCCACATCGGCAGCCCCTTGACATGGTCGATGTGCTCGTGCGTCAGCAGTACGGCGTCGATGTCGTCCGTTGTCATGCCGATCGCGCCCAGCGCGGTGGTGATTTTGCGCAGCGACACGCCAAGGTCGATCAAAATCGCCGTCCCGTCCGCTATGTACAGGCCGCAGTTGCCCGACGACCCGCTTGCGATGCTGTAATAAAACCGTTCGGCCAAAACCAAACCCCTTTTCTTTTCAAAACAGCGGAGAGGTTGCCCCCTCCGCTGTGATGGTATCCTTGTTGTTATGCGCGCTCGGCCATGCCCATTGAGTCCGGGATCTCGGAGCGGTACATATCCGCGCCCAGCGCCACGAACTTTTCCACCAGCGTTTCATAGCCGCGCTCGATGTTCTGCACCTGCTCGACCTGGGTCACGCCCTTGGCCGCCAGGCCGGCGATCACCATCGCCGCGCCCGCGCGCAGGTCGTGCGCGCGCACCGGCGCGCCCTTGAATTCCTCTACGCCTTCGATCACCGCGATCTTGCCGTCGACGCGGATGTTCGCGCCCATGCGCACCAGCTCCTCGGTGTAGCGGTAGCGGCTGTCCCACACGCCCTCGGTGACGATGCTGGTGCCTTCGGCAAGGCACAGCGCGGTCGTCATCTGCGGCTGCATATCGGTCGGGAAGCCGGGGTAGGGCATGGTTTTGACATTGGTCTTGGTCAGCTTGCCCTCGCGGCGCACCAGCACCGCGTCGTCAAACTCGGTGACCTCGACGTTCATCTCCTTGAGTTTGGCCGTGATGCACTCCAGATGCTTGGGGATGACGTTTTTGACCAGCACCGCACCGCCGCAGGCCGCGACCGCCGCCATAAAGGTGCCGGCCTCGATCTGGTCGGGGATGATGGAATAGCTGCCGCCGTGCAGGCGCTCGACGCCGCGGATCTTGATCACGTCCGTGCCCGCGCCCTTGACGTTCGCGCCCATCGCGTTGAGGAAGTTCGCCAGATCGACGATGTGCGGCTCCTTGGCGCAGTTTTCCATAATGGTCTGCCCCTTGGCCAGCACGGCCGCGAGCATGATGTTCATCGTCGCGCCGACCGAAACCACGTCAAAATAGATGTGTGCGCCATGCAGCCCTTCCTCGGGGGCCTCGGCGCGGATGTACCCGCCGTTGGGCAGCGTCACGGTCGCGCCGAGCGCTTCAAAGCCCTTGATGTGCTGGTCGATCGGGCGCACACCGCCGAAGTTGCAGCCGCCCGGCATGGCGACCTCGGCAAAGCCGTACTTGCCGAGCAAAACGCCCAGCAGATAATAGGAGGCGCGCAGCTTGCGCTCCAGCTCGTGCGGCTTGAGGCTGGGGTGCTGGGTGTTCTGGATCTCCACCGTCGTGGCGTTGACCAGCCGGATCTGCGCACCCAGCTCGCGCATGATCTCCAGCTGCAGCGTCACGTCAATGATCTTGGGCACATTTTCGATGCGCACCGGGCCGTCCGCCAGCAGTGCCGCCGGGACGATCGCGACCGCCGCGTTCTTGGCGCCCGAGATCGTGACCTCTCCGTTGAGCGTTTTACCGCCGTTGATGACATACTTGGTCAAACCTACCTACTCCTCACTCTTGCATGCGCGCCGTCACCGCGCTACTGCTTCTGTCACTGTATTCTATGAGCGGGCGCACCACCGGGTGCGCCCGCAAATTCTCACCAATCTATTGTACCACAATTTTTAATAAAGGAAAGATTTTTTTCAGTTTTCCTGATCTATGATCGTTTTTTTGGCACAATCCACCAAATATTCACCCGAATCGGTGACGATCTTCCAAGTTGGCGTGAGCTGCAGACGGCGGCTGCCGTCCACTTCCATGCGGTAGCCGGCCGTCATCGAGCGGATCTGCTGCGCGTCCCCGATGCGCGCGGCGAATTCCAGCAGCGCGTCGGCCGCGCTGCACGATACGCCGCTGCCGCGCACGGTGGTGTACGGCGTGCCAAAGCTCCACAGGCCGGTCAGCGTCACGCTGCCAGCCTCGTCAAAGCGCAGCGTCAGCCCGCGGTTGTGCACCGGCAGCCCGGCGACCGTGTCGGTCAGCGTCACGGCGGTGCCTTGCGCCTGCAGTGCAGCGTCCGTAGTCAGCAGCCCCCACGCGGAAAACAGCCGGCGCGCCTGCCGCAGCGCCGCGGTTTCCTCCGTGGGCGCGTCCGCATCGGTCGCGCAGGTTGCCCGCACCGAGCCGTCCGCGCCCCACTCGACCGTGCCGGCCTCGCTTTCAAAGCGCACCGTGCCGTCCTCGCGCTCGGTGCGCTCGGCCTCGGCGCCCAGCATCGCCTGCGCGACCGCCTCCTCGTCCGCGCGGCTGCGGTCGATCGACAGCGTGGGCAGAACCTTGTCCTTGGGCAGGACAAAGCCCTCGTCCAGCGTGACGCCGTAGCCCTGGGTCAGCGTGCGCAGGTTGGCTTCCAGCTCGTCGGCGCGCTGCCAGCTCTGCCAGAGCTTGGCGCCCAGGCTGCCCAGCAGGAACAGGTTGACCGCGATCAGGATTGCGATCAGGATATTTTTTACCTTATCCCACTGCAAGCGGCCTCACCTCCCGTTTCAGCCTGCATCCTCCAGATAAAACCGCGCGGGCACATAGACCCCTTCGTCGTTTGCGCGGTAGGCGACCATCAGGCCGCATTTTTCGCCCAGCGCGCCCGCCGCGGCCTGCCGCGCGGGCAGTACGGTGCGGTGCGCCTGCTGCGCGGCAAAGCGCTGCAGGCGGATGGTGGCCGAAACCAGCGCGCCGCCTTCGAAGCGGAATGCGGCAAAGTCGGCGTCGCCCAGCACGGGCACGCCGCCGTACAGCTGGGAAAACACCAGCGTCGTCCGCTCGCCCTGCTGCGCGGCGGTGTAGAGCGACGCATGCGTGTCGGTCTCGCCCGCGCGCAGCGCCGCGTCCAGAATCAGACGGGCGCTGTCCATCTGCGCATCCAGCGCGGACAGGCCGCTGACCTCGCCCTCGTCATAGGCGCGCACCGCGCTGTTTTCCGCGGCCGCGGTGTATTGCAGCAGGCCGTCCGCGCTGATGCGGAGCGTGCTGACGTTGTCGATAAACACGCGCACCTGCTCGTTCTGCTCGGTATAGAAGTTGGTATAGGCCGAAAAACCGAAGGCTTGCAGCAGATCCTCCAGCCCGGTGCCGCTCTGGGTGGCGAACAGGTCGATCGGCTGCGTCTCCAGCAGCGGCAGCGACAGCGTCTCGCCGTCGAACAGCAGCGTTTCCGGCCAGACCGCGTATGCCTCGCCCGCAAACTTGCAGGGCTGCCCCCGGAACGCCTGCTGCGCCCGGCTGAGCACGCCCGCGTCCGCCTTGGCGCGCGCGGCATACAGCGTGCCGTCCCCGGCGCGCACGAACAGCCCCCCGACGCCGGCAGCGTATACCAGCGTTTCCGCCTGCACAGCCTCCTCGCTGCGGTAGGATACGCCCATCCACCCGGCGACTGCGCCTAGCGGGATTGCGCCGTGGTACCGCAGCACCGCGCAGTCGCCCGACCAGAGCGCGGCGACCAGTTCCTGCTCGCTGCACGGGGCCAGTTCGACGCCGGACAGCACCTGCGCCCATAATTCGCGCACTGCGGCCAGGCCGGCGTCGACATCGGTCAGGTCGTACTGCACGCCGGCCAGCTGGCCGTCCACGGTCAGCGCGATCTGCGCCGGTTCGGCTGCCGCGACGCCCGACGAGCGCAGCTCATAGCCGACCGCGCCGCCGAACAGGTGGTCGTGCGCGCGGCGCAGCAGGTGGTCGGCTGGCATTTGCGCCACATTCATGCCCAGCAGCCAGTTGATGCCGCACAGCGCCAGCAGCAGCACGACCAGCACGACCAGCGAAATATTTTTCGCGGTGTTCCGGATGGAACGCCCCGGCCCGGTCATACCGGCCCCTCCCCGCTGTTCGGGGTCAGGTCGGTCGGCAGCGTGATGGTGACGGTCGTGCCCTTGCCATACTCGCTGGCCAGCGCGATCTTGCCCTCATGCTGCTCGACGATCTCCTTGGCGATGGCAAGGCCCAGGCCGGTGCCGCCGGCCGCGCGGCTGCGCGCCTTGTCCACGCGGTAAAAGCGCTCGAACAGGCGGGGCACGTCGGCCGCAGGGATGCCCACGCCGTCGTCCGCGACCGTGATGCGCACGCGGTTGGGTGCGGTCAGGCAGGCCGCCAGTCGGACATGCCCGCCCGACGGGGTGTACTTGACGGCGTTGGACAGGATGTTGACCACGACCTGCTCGATGCGTTCGCGGTCGGCCACGATGGGCGGCAGGCTGTCCGGCGCGTCGACCACCATTTCGTGCCCGCTGTTTTCCGCGGTCAGCTTCATGGCGTTGGCCACCTTGTGCAGCAGCTCGGACAGCGAGAAGCGCGTCATACGCAGCTCCATGCGGCCGTAGTCCAGCTTGGACAGCGTCAGCAGGTCGGTCACGATGCGCGCCATGCGCTCGGACTCGCTCGAAATGACGCCGAGGAACTGCTTTTCCGTATCCAGCGGGATGTCGCCCGCGGCGTCGAGCAGCGTTTCGGTATAGGAGCGGATGTTGGTCAGCGGCGTGCGCAGCTCGTGCGAGACGTTGGCGACGAACTCGCGCCGCGCGTCGTCCAGCCGCCGCTGCTCAGTGATATCGTGGATGACCGAAATGACCCCGCCCTCGCCGTCGAGCGCGCCGTAAGGCGCGAGCGTGATGGACAGCACGCGCCCGCGGCGCGTGATCTCGCTGGTCAGAAAGCTGCGCATGACCGTCTCGTCCGAATTGGGCATGTCGAGGTCGGCGAACAGCTCGTCAAAGGTCAGGTCGCTGCCCATGCGCACACCGAGCAGGTTTTCGGTGGCCGGGTTCATGTGGATGAGCCGGCCGTCGGTGGTAAAGGCGGCCACGCCGTCGGTCATGTGCAGGAACAGTGTGTTGAGCTTGTCGCGCTCGCCCTGCACTTCGCCGACCGTGCTTTTCAGCCGCCGCGCCATATAGTTGAACGAGCGTGTCAGCTCGCCGATCTCGTCGGCTGACTGCACGCCCAGGTCCTGATCGAAATTGCCCTCGGCGACCGAGCGCGCGCCCTCGGTGATGCGCTCGATCGGGGTGGTGATCGTCTTGCTGAGCAGGAAGGACAGCAGGATCGCCGCCAGCAGGCCGAACATCATCGCCTGCATGACGATCTGGAAAAACCGCCACGACAGGTCGGAGATCTCGCTTTTGTCGTCGGTGATGTAGACGATGTAGTCCACGCCGCCGTCGCCCTCCTTGTCGATGGGCACGGCGATGTCCATCACGCTGTCCGACATTGACGAGCGCGTGCCGACCTCGCCCGCCATCGCCGCGACGATGTTGCTTGTGCGGGTCAGCGTGATGTTGGGGTTCGACCCCTCGAGGTAGCGACCCTCGGCGTCGAGGATGTAGTAGTTGCGGTAGTCGTCGATGCCGAGCGCGTTCTCACGGGCGGCGATGGCCGTGCGCAGGCCGGGCGCGCCCTGTTCGGCCGCCGCGTCCTGCAGGGACTCCATCGTGCTCGACTGGTTGAACACATTCTGCATCTGCTCATAGAAGCTGTCCAGATAGAAGGTGCTGACGCTGTTGATGAGGAACGTACCCACCACCGCCATGACCGAAACGATCATCAGCACCAGGATCAGCACCAGCTTCATGTGTAGTGAACGGAACAAAAAAACACCTCCGGCGGCCGGGGCGCAGCCGCGCCTGTTTTGTCATGCGGGGACGCGGCTCATTGGCCGGCAAAGTAATAGCCCATGCCGCGCTTGGTCATGATATAGCGCGGGCTGGCGGGCTGGTCCTCCACCTTTTCACGCAGGCGGCGGATGGCCACGTCGACCGCGCGCAGGTCGCCGTAGTATTCGTAGCCCCACACCTGCTCCATCAGCTCCTCGCGGGAGAACACGCGACCGGGCGCGGCGGACAGGAAGCACAGGATATCGAACTCGCGCGCCGACAGCTCGAGCGCGCGGCCATTTTTGTACACCATGCCGTTGTCGCGCGAGATGCGCAGGCCACCGCCCTGCGGTACGGCGGGCTTTTCCCGCTCCTCGCCGGACAGCGTGCGGCGCATGTTGGCCTTGACGCGCGCCATCAGCTCACGCATCGAGAAGGGCTTGGTGATATAGTCGTCCGCGCCCAGTTCAAGGCCGAGCACCTTGTCGGTCTCCTCCTCGCGGGCGGTGAGCATGATGATCGGCGTGTCCTGCTTTTCGCGGATGTGGCCGAGCACGGCAAAGCCGTCCATCTCGGGCAGCATGACGTCGAGCAGGATCAGGTCGGGCGCGTCCTCCAGCGCGGCGCGCAGGCCCTCGGCCCCGTCATAGGCGACCATGGTGTCGTACCCCTCGCGCTGCAGGTTGAACACGAGGATGTCCGCGATCGCCTTTTCGTCTTCCACGACCAGAATTTTTTTCTTATCCATAAAAACCTCCCGGGGACATGGCTGTGCGGTTGGGGGATGGGATCAGTACAGCCCCTTGAGTTTGGCGCAGTAGAGCGCGACCAGCGTCTTAGCGTCGTGGAGCTCGCCCCGCGCGGCCATGGCCTCGACCTCGGCGACCGGCAGGCGCACGACCTCGACAAATTCATCCTCATCGGGCTGCATTTCGCCCTCGGTCAGGTCGAACGCCGCAAACAGGTGCAGCACCTCGGTCAGAAAGCCGGGCGAGGGGTAGATGCGGCCGAGCGGCACCATGCGCCCCGCCGTGCAGCCGGTCTCCTCCTTGAGCTCGCGCGCGCCGCAGTCGGCCGCGTCCTCGGCGTCGCCGTGGTCGAGCTTGCCCGCCGGGATCTCGAGCGTCAATTCGTCATAGGGGTAGCGGTACTGCCGCACCAGGATGATGTTGCCGTCCTTGTCGATGGGGAGCACGCCCACGCCGCCCAGATGCTCGCACACCTCGCGCTGGGCGGTCTTGCCGTTCGGCAGCTCGACCTGATCGAGCCGGGCGTTCATGATATGGCCTTTGAAATAATACTGCTGAGACAGGGTTTTTTCACGCATTTCCATGGCAGAAGCTCCTTTCCCTTTTGCCGGTTGTCGGATGGTTACGGCTTGCCGAAGCAGCGCAGGATATAGGCGGTCTCGGGCGGCACGGACAGGTGGACGCCGTGGCTGTCGGCGTCGTCAAATCCCTCGCCGCTGAGCATGTCGACGACATACAGCGCTTCCGCATAGGTTTCGACCGTGTTGTGCCCGCGGTTGACGATGACCATGATGCGGGAGTGGTCGCTGACGCGCTCATATTGCAGCAGCGCACCGTGGCATTCGAGGAAGTTGAGCGCGCCGTTGGCCAGCGTGTTGCTGTCCGCGCGCAGGTTGCACAGGCGGCGGTAGAAGGCCAGCATCTCGCGGTCCTCCTGCCCCCACGGGTAGGTGCGGCGGTTGAACGGGTCCTCAAACCCCTGCCTGCCGGCCTCGTCGCCATAGTAGATGGTGGGCGAGCCGGGCATGGTAAACTGGATGGTCGCGGCCAGCCGCAGGCGGCGCTGCGCGCTTTCCAGCCGGTCGGGCGGCAGCGTGTAGCGCGCGCGCCCGTCGCGGTCCATTTTCCAGTCCTCTTCGGTCACGCCGAGCATGGTCAGCGCGCGCGCGGTGTCGTGCGTGCCGATCACGTTCATCAGCCCGTAGAACACGTCGTGCGGGTAGTTTTCGCGGATGACCTCCATCGACTCGGCAAAATGCTCGGCCGTGCCGCCGCCCAGATAGGCGAGGATGGCGTTCCGCAGCGGGTAATTCATCACGCTGTCCAGCTCGCCGCCCTGAAAATACTTGCGGCGCTCGGAGTAGGCGATCTTGTTGGAGGCGTCCTCCCAGACCTCGCCGATGATGACGGCGTCCGGTTTTTCCTTTTTGGCCGCGGCGTTGAGCCGCTGGATGAAGGCGTCGGGCAGCTCGTCGGCCACGTCCAGCCGCCAGCCGGACGCGCCCAGCCGCAGCCAGCGCCGCACGACGCTGTCCTCGTTCTCGATGATATAGTCGAGGTAGCTTTCGTCCATCTCCCGCACCTGCGGCAGCGTGTAGATGCCCCACCACGAGCCGTACTTGTCCGGCCACTGCTGGAAGTCATACCAGCGGTAGTAGGGCGAATCCTGCGACTGGTGTGCGCCCACGCTGTCATAGCGGCCGCGGGCGTTGAAATAGCGGCTGTCGTACCCGGTGTGGTTGAACACGCCGTCCAGCACGACGCGCATGCCGCGCATCGCGGCCTCGGCGCACAGCGTGCGGAAATCCTCCTCGCTGCCCAGCAGCGGGTCGATGCGCTTGTAGTCGCCGGTGTCGTAGCGGTGGTTGGAATACGCCTGGAAGATCGGGTTAAAGTAGATGGTGGTCACGCGCAGGCTCTCCAGATAGTCCAGCTTGCGGATGACGCCGCGCAGCGTGCCGCCGAAAAAGTCGTTATTGAGGATCTCGCCGTTTTCATCCGGCTTGTAGGCCGGGATATCGTCCCAGTTTTCGTGCAGCACGCGCGGGGCCACGCCCTCGCCCTCGGGCTGGACGGGCATCTTGTCCCGGCAGAAGCGGTCGGGGAAGATATTATAGGTGATGCCGCGGCCAAACCAGCGCGGCGGCCGGTAGGAACGGTCGTACACGGTCAGCTGGTATTTGTCGCCCAGCGTGTCGATCACCTCGCCGCGGCCGCCGTAGCCGCGCGCGCAGTAGCGCGGGCCGTCCGCCGTGTCGACCGTGAAGTAATACCAATATAAGCCGGGGTGCGGTGGTACATAATTGACGACATATTTATCGCGCGCGCCGTCCAGCCCATGCCAGCGCATGGGGAACGATTCGGGCTCTTTACCGTCCTCTTCCACCCAAAGGGTGATATGCTCCGTGCCACGCTCACGCTTGGGATAGGTACAGAAAACCACCGTCTGTCCGGCGGGCACCGCCCCATAGGGCGTTTTGTACTTCAGATAGCGGGAGTGGTACATACAATCGGGAATCGTCTTCAAAAAATTTCCCCCAAACATAAGAACTCTGTATACAGTATAGCACGGTCTAACCGCAAGGTAAACAAAAACCGGCTTTTTCCGGCGCTTTTGCAAGCAATTTCCACCGCGCGCCCGGCCACATGCCCTCGCCGCTTCATAGAATGATACCGGCGGCGCCGCGTTGCGCCGCCGTATTCCAATGAAAAGAGAGGGGGAACCGACCTTGAACCTGCGTATCCGCCTGAAAAACCCGGTGTTCTGGGTGCAGGTCGTCACGGGCGCGTTTGCCGCCATGCTGGCCTATGCGGGACTGACCGCGGCCGACCTGACCAGCTGGGGCGCGCTGCTCGGCGTGGTGCAGCGCACGCTGACCAACCCGTACTGCCTGTTCCTGATTGCGTCCAACGTCTGGTCGGCGCTCAACGATCCGACGACCAGCGGCCTGACCGACTCCGACCGCGCCAAGAGGTACGATAAGCCGCTCGAACCGTAAGCCGGGCCGGAGGGGGCGGCGCAGGCCGCGCCCCTCCGGCTGCCGGGACGGACGGCCGATGTCCATTCTGCCCATAAATGCCCCGGCGGGGCACGGCAATGTTGTCCAAGATTTTTATTGACTTTTTTGCCCTGTCCGCTATAATAGTAAGGTATCCTTGCTCACATCAGGGGATGTGGGCCAAAAGTCCAAAAGGAGGTGCTAAAGAAATGGCAAAGATTTCTGGCAAGTACGAGACGATTTTCATTGTCAACCCCACGCTGGAAGAGGCAGCGGCTACCGCTGTTGCGGACAAGTTCAAGTCGCTGGTCGAGGCGAATGGCACGAACGTGGAGGTAGAGGATTGGGGCAAGCGCCGTCTGGCGTACCCGATCGAGGACCAGAACGAGGGCATTTACACCCTGATCCGTTTTGAGTCCAAGCCGGAGTTCCCGGCCGAGCTCGACCGTATCTACAAGATCACGGACGGCCTCATGCGTTCGCTCATCGTCTGCCTGGACGACTAAGGCGGTGAACTGACCAATGCTCAACAAGGCGATTCTGATGGGTCGATTGACCCGCGATCCCGAGCTGCGCCATACGCAATCGAACATGGCTGTGTGTTCGTTCCGCCTTGCGATCGACCGCGACCGCAAGGGCCCGAACGGCGAACGCCAGACCGACTTCATCGACTGTGTCGCATGGGGCCGTCAGGCGGAGTTTGTCGCACAGTGGTTCGCCAAGGGCGTCATGGCGATTGTCGTCGGCCGTGTCCAGTCCCGCCAGTGGCAGGACCAGAACGGCAATAACCGCACCACAGTGGAAGTGAACTGTGACGAGGTCTCCTTTGGCGAGACCAAGAAGTCCCGCGAGGCAAACGCCGGTTACGCGGGCGGCGGTTATGGCGGCTACGATAACGGATCGCAGATGCGGCCCGAGCCTGCCGCGTCTCAGGTTGCCCCTGCATTCGATCTGCCCGCGGGCGATTCGGATTTTCAGGAGCTGGCTGACGACGACGGCGATGTCCCATTCTAAAC
>NZ_CALWUN010000034.1 GCF_944384735.1 uncultured Agathobaculum sp.
TGCGTGACCGTCTCGCCCGCCTGATGCAGCGTCACCGGCGTGTATTGGGCAAAGCACTGATCCAGCAACGCCATGTGGTCGTTCCAATCGTCCGGGTCGTTGAGCGTCACGGCAACCAACGTGCGGCCGTTGCGCTCCGCCGCCGACACCAGGCAGCGTCCCGCCGCCTTGGTGTAGCCGGTTTTGACGCCGATCGCGCCTTCATACATGGTCAAAAGCCGGTTATGGTTGGTAAAGGTGCGTTGCCCCACTGTATAGCTTTGGGTCGAAACAATCTGCCGGAACACCGGATCGCGCAGCGCCTCGGCCGTGATGACGGCAAGCTCGTGCGCGGTCGTATAATGGTTATCGACCGGCAGGCCGTTCGGGTTTTCAAAATGCGTATCTGTCAGCCCGAGCGCAGCCGCGCGGTCGTTCATCTTGCGCAGAAAGGCCGCCTGACCGCCGCACTCGCCCGCGATGGCCATCGCGGCGTCATTGCCGGACTCGAGCAGCAGGCCGTAAAGCGTATCGCGCAGCGTCAATGTCTCGCCTTCCCGCAGGTACATCGACGTACCCTCGACCTGCGTATATTCCTTTTTCACCGTGTACGTCCGGTCGAGGTCACCCTCGCCCAACGCGACCAGCGCGGTCATGATTTTGGTAGTCGACGCCATCGGCAGGCGCTCGTCCGCGTTGTAGGTATATAACACCTCGCCCGTATCCGCGTCTATCACGACCGCGGCTTTCGCACTCAGCGCGCCTGCCGCCGGCAGGCACAAGGCACACCACAGCAGGACGCACAATAATTTCTTCACGTTCACACCACTCCCCTTGCATGACAAAAACCTACTCGGCATATCTGCGAGTAGGTTTTGCGGGGAGCGGCGGCCTTATTCGTCGCCGGCGGAAGTTACGCCGGTGTCCGGCTGCCCATCGGCGCCGGCCTTGCCCTTGTAGCCCTCGATGAAGCTGGACACCTTGTTGATCGCGCCCGGGATCATCTCGACCAGACGGTCTACCGTGGTCGAGGCCTGCGCGTTGATGCCGAGGATGTTGGCGCTGCCGTCGGGCGCAATGATCAAAAAGCAGACCGGCGAAACCGTCACGCCCGCGCCGCCGCCGCCGCCAAAGGCCAGCGGGGCCGAGCCGCCATGCTTGGGCGCAAAATCGCTGCCGCCGGACGCGAAGCCAAACGTCACCTTGGATACCGGGATGACCGTTGTGCCGTCCGCAGTGGTGATCGGCGTGCCGATAATGGTATCAACGTCGACCATCTCCTTGATTTTGGCCATGGTCTCGGTCATCAGATTGCTGATCGGATGCTCATTCATGTTCTATCGCCTCTTCTTTCTTGATCAGTCGTTTATATAACCGGAACAATTCCCTGCCGTGCCGCAGCAGGCACCAGAGCACCCGCAGCGGCCGCAGCGAACAGAACACCGTAAACGCCCATTCCGTGTGGTCGGCTTCAAAATCCGCGTTAACATCCACATGATACTCCCGCATGTCGAAAGTATTCTCCAAAAACGGGACGATCATGCCGGTCAGCGCGGCGGATATCCCGAGCACGATGCCTGTTTTTGCCGCGTCATCCGTGCCGATCAACACGCGCACCCGCAGGCGGCTGATGCGCAGCGTACCGGTCAGTTCATCCAGCAACCGCAGCACTAAATCGGCGATTTCCCAGATATCGAGCGCGTCCCGGTTAAGCGAATAACGGTGTTTTTTCCGCTTCCGTTTCTTTTTCCGCTTTGCTTTTTTCCGGCTGGGCGGCGGCATCCCTTCCTCTTCCTGCCGGTGCCGCAGCGGCCAGATCGGGATGCGGAACGCGCCGTAGCGCAGCTCTACGCTGACCTCGCCATTGACGCCGACCGCTTCGACGCCGGTGCGCACCATCAGCAGCGCCAGCATCACGGCAAACGCCAACAGCAGCAGCCCGAGCAGCACCATCAGCAGCACCAAAACTACCGGCATGCGGCATCACTCCGTTTCCGTTTGCTGCGCCGCTCCCGGCGCGGCTGACTGCTGCCCATTCGTCCCTTCCAGATCCAGCTCCATCTGCTCGCTCTCTTCCAAGGCGGGCAGCTCGGGCAGCTCGTCCAGACTGCGGATGGCAAAGGCGCGCAGGAACGCTTCGGTCGTCCGGTACAGGATGGGGCGGCCGGGCACATCCATGCGCCCCGCCTCCTCGATCAGCCCCTTTTCAGACAGACCGGCGACCGTGCCGCCCGAATCCACGCCGCGCAGCTGGTCGATAAAAGCGCGCGTGACCGGCTGCCGGTAGGCGATGATCGTCAGCACCTCGAGCGCCGCCGGCGTCAGCGACGGCGGACGGCGTGACTCGGTCACGCGGCGCGCCGCGTCCGCGTACAGCGGCCGGGAGCACAATTGCAGCTTGTCCTCCAACCGCAGCAGCATAATGCCGCGGTTTTCAAAATCATACAGGTTTTCCAGCGCGCCGGCAGCTTGCAGCAGTGCCTCGCGCGTGGTTTCCAACGCGGCTGTCAGCCGGTCCACCGGCACCGCGTCCCCCGCGGCGAACAGCACGGCTTCCAGCCCGGCCTCCAGTTCGGTCATTGGTTTGTTACTCCCCTTTATCGTTCATCAGCGTCAGCTCCATATCCTCGCCGTCGCCCTCCAAGCGGATGCGGCGGTTTTTGGACAGTTCGAGCACGGCCAGAAAGGTCGCCACGATCTCCGAACGACTGGTCGCGTCGTCAAACAGCCGCCGGAACGGCACACGCAAATGGTGCAGGAACCGCTTGAGGATGGAGGTGATGCGCCCTTCGACCGGCACAGGCTCCCGCCCGACAATGCCGGTAAACGCGCTGGCGGACGGCGGCACGCGCCGCTGTACGCGGCGCAGCATATTGTTCGCCGCGCGGACCAGGTCGCCCACCGTCTGGTGGTACTCGACCGGGGCATTGCCCAGGTTTTCCGGCGGTTTGACAAACAGGTCGCGCCCGAGTTCGCCCTTTTCGCGGAAAAAGGCTGCGGTTTCCTTGATGCGCTGGTATTCAAGCAGCATCTCGACCAGATTGGCGCGCGGATCCTCCTCTTCCTCCTCCTCGCGGCGGGGCAGCAGCATTTTGGACTTGATATAGACCAGCTGCGCCGCCATCGCCACAAAGTCCCCGGCAATATCCAGATCCATCGCCTCGGCCTGATGCAGCACGGCCATGTACTGGTCGAGGATCTCGGCGATCGGGATATCATAAATGCTGACCTTATTCTTTGCAATCAGGTGCAGCAGCAGGTCGAGCGGCCCGTCAAAGTGCTCCAAATGAAATTCCATGCCGCCCCACCTTCACAGGAACAGGCCGACAAACCACAGCGCCAAGTTCAGGATACCCGCGCCGACCCAGCCCATGATCCCGTCCAGCCAGCCGCGCCACAGGGCGAGGATGAATACCAGCAGGATAAGGTTCTGGTACCGCTGCAATTTCAGCGACCATGAAAACGGCAAGAATGCGTCCAGCACCCGCGACCCGTCCAGCGGGTGCACCGGGATCAGGTTGAACACGCCAAGGCCGACCGACATGCTCGCCACGATGGACAGGAACAGGCCGAGCGTCTGCATAAACGCGCTGTCGCCGTAAAGCCAGACCGGCACATACAGGCAGTATGCCGCAAACGCCGTCACAAAATTAGCCGCTGGACCTGCCAGCGCAGTCAGCGCCATGCCCCAGCGCCGGTTTTTGAAATTGGAAATATTGACCGGCACAGGCCGCGCCCAGCCAAAGCCGAACAGCAGCAGGCACAAAAAGCCGATCGGGTCAATGTGTGCCAGCGGCGACAGTGTGATGCGTCCGGAATCGCGCGCGGTGCGGTCGCCCAGCAGATAGGCAGCGCCGCCGTGCGCGGCCTCATGCACGGAAAGGCACAGCACGATCGCGGGCAGCGACAGCGCCAGCGTGATAAACGCGGACTGCAGGTTGCCGCTCAGCAAAGCTCTCCAAAGCAAATAGAAACCCTCCAAACAGCGGCGCAGACCGCCGGGTTTGCCCCGGCCGCGCCTGTGTATGTTTGAGATTATACCACGTCAGGCGCAAATTGTCACCTGTTTCTTTCCGACAGCCGCCGCAGGCGCACTAAAGTGCACACTGACCGACACATTTGTACTTTATCTGCTTCTTAACGACATATTAACATTTTTTCTGCTATAATTATAAATTGGGTAGAAATGGACTTCCGCCCTATTTTGCTGCAGGAGGGTGACCATATGCAATCCAACCAACCCAAGGCACGGCTGTTTCCGGTTTCCCTGCGTGACTTTCTGATTTTCTTCGGCATTCTGGCCTGCGCTATTGAGCTTTGCTTTCTGCTGCGCATGGCCGACAGCAGCGACGGCTTCGCCTCCCCGATCTTTGTGCTGGCCGTGCTGCTGATCTCCCGCTTTACCAACGGCTACCTGTTTGGTACGCTGGCGGCCGTGTGCAGCGTCATCTGCACCAACTATATTTTCACCTATCCCTACTGGGCGTTTGATTTTACGATCTCCGGCTACCCGCTGACCTTTCTGACCATGTTCTGCGTGTCCATCGTCACCTGCACCATGACCTCTAAAATCAAGCAGCAGGAACGGCTGCGGGTCGAGGCCGAAAAGGATAAGATGCGCGCCAACCTGCTGCGCTCGGTCTCGCATGATATCCGCACACCGCTGACCTCGATCGTCGGGGCGACCTCGGCCGTGCTGGAAACCGAGGGCCTGTCCCCCGCGGAGCAGCGCATGCTGCTCGAAGAGGCGCGGGACGAGGCGCAGTGGCTAATCCGCGTGGTCGAAAACCTGCTGTCCATCACCCGCATCGGTGACGAGCGCGCCCAGCTGGACAAAAAGCCCGAGGCGGCTGAGGAGATCCTCGGCGAAGCCGCGCGCAAGTTCCGCCGGCGCTTTCCACACATCGAGGTCATCGTCACCGCGCCGGACGAGCTGCTGTTTGTGCCGATGGACGCCATCCTGATCGAGCAGGTGCTTGCCAACCTGTTGGAAAACGCCGCCGTGCATGGACGCACCGTGCGCCACATCTGGCTGAGCGTCCACCGAAACGAAACCTGCGCCTGCTTCACCGTGCGGGATGACGGCTGCGGCATCCCGCCCCGTGAGCTGCCGCGCCTGTTTGACGGCACGCTCAAGCGCAGCGAAACGCCGTCCGGCGACGGCAAACGCAATATGGGGCTTGGCCTGTCGGTGTGCATGGCGATCGTCCATGCGCACGGCGGCGTGATGCGCGCCAATAACCTGCCCTGCGGCACAGAATTCACCTTCTGCCTGCCGCTGACCGACAAAGGAGTCTGCCAATCATGAATATTCGGGAAAAAGTGCTGATCGTGGAGGATGAAAAAAGCATTGCGCACTTTATCTCCACCATCCTCAGCTCCAATGGATACGAAACCCTGCAGGCCCGCACCGGTGCGGAGGCCACGGCCATGCTGTCCTCACACTGCCCCGACCTGGTCATCCTTGACCTTGGCCTGCCGGATATGGACGGCATGCAGGTGCTGCGCAGCCTGCGTACCTGGTCAAGCCTGCCGGTGGTCGTGGTGTCCGCGCGTTCGCACGAAAGCGATAAGGTCGCCGCGCTCGACGCAGGCGCGGACGATTACCTGACCAAGCCCTTCGGCACCGCCGAACTGCTCGCGCGCGTGCGCACTGCCATCCGCCATACGCGCACCACCTCGCCCAGCAGCGAGATCGCCCAGCGCGGCACCTATACGGTCGGCGACCTGATGATCGACTACAACAAGCATCAGGTGCTGGTGCGCGGCGAAAACGTCCACCTGACGCTGAGCGAATTCCGCATCGTCGCCCTGCTGGGCAAATACGCGGGCAAAACACTGACCTATGACTATCTGATCAAGGAGCTCTGGGGGCCGCGCGCGGGCGGCGACAACCAGATCCTGCGCGTCAACATGGCCAATATCCGCCGGAAGATCGAGAAAAACCCCGCCCAGCCGGAATACCTGTTCACCGAGGTCGGCGTGGGCTACCGGCTGGCTGAGGCCGAAAATGAATGAGACCCCACACACGGCGGGACGGGTGCGCCGCAGCATATCCAGCTGCAACGCACCCGTCCTTTTTTGTTCGATTTTCAGATGCCAAGCTCCTGCTTGAGCGCCGCAATCATCTCCTGATACTCCGCGTCGGTCAGATGTACGGGTTCGGGGTTTGTGATGGCAAAGCTGCCGCCAAACTCAAAGCCGCCCTCGTACTTCGGGACGATATGGAAATGCAGGTGCGGGTTGGTGTCGCCAAACGAGCCGAGGTTGAGCTTGGTGCAGCCCCACAGCTTTTTGACCGCGCCGGAAGCCGCCGCCAGATCGGCCATAAAGTCCGTGCGCTCCTGATCGTCGCACTCGCACAGCTCCTTCTTGTGGGTGCCGAGTGCCAGCACGCAGCGCCCCTTGTGCGCCTGGTCCTTGAACAGGTACAGCGTACCCGCCTTCATATCGCCAACCTTGAACATGATCGCTTCGCGGCCCTCATGATGTTCGTCACAGTAGAAACAGCCCATTGTAAACCTCTCCTTTGCAGTATGATGTACCTTTATTATACCGTCTGTCCCCTTTGATTTCCAGTGTTTTTTACGGACAAACCGCATACAAATTGGTGTCCCACGCGGGCACATAGGGATGGTGCCGCAGGTACAGCCGGTAATCCGGGCAAAGGGCGTGCACCGCCAGCGGCAGCTGGAAGAAATCCGCGCTGCGGTGGTAGGCCGCAAGGTTGAGCTTTGGGCGGTACCGCCGGATGGTCTGCGCCGCGCCTGCGAGCGCTTCGTGCTCCGCGCCCTCCACATCCATTTTCAGATAGGTGCAGGGCGCACCGTCCAGCACACTGTCCAGCGCGCGCATCTGCGTCTCCCTGCCCTGCTTTGACACGCGCGACTGCCGCCCCGCCCGATCGGAGAAATGCAGCACCGTGTCGCACGACCATGCCCCCGCCTGCTCGCAGCGCACCGCGCCCGGCAGCGTTTCCGCGTAGGCCGACAGCTTGCGGTAACTGCGCCGGTCCGGCTCGAGCGCGGTGATGGACGCAAACGCGCCGCCCGTGTAATGCAGCAGCTCGCGGACGGTATCGCCCGTGTACGCACCCAGATCGGCAAAATGCTCGGCTTGCGTCGGGCGCAGGATGGCGCCAAACGCCTCGTCCTTGCCCGTTTCGCTGTCTCGCAGGTAACGCAGCCGCCCGGACAGCTTGAACCGCACCGTATCCAGAAACACCCGGCGCGACCGCTCATCCGCCAGCAGGCCGAACGTTGCCTGCATGGCATCCGCGTGCTGCCGGACAAACGCTTCGTCAAACACCGGGCCGGGTACGACCGGTACGTCGGGCGCAAACACATCAAACCGCGCATCGAGCGCATACATTTTTTCCAGCACCTCGGGACGCTGGCTGGCAAACGCAATCACGATCACCAGCTCCTCACCGAACTGCGCGACCGCCTCGGACAATTTGAGCACCCGGAACCCGTGGAAGCTGTGTCCGCGCACAAATTCATCGCTGGCAAACACGCCGGATGTGCGGATGCCGCATGCGTCGAACTGCGCGAGGATCTTGTCCGCGCCGTCGCCCATGCCATAAAGCAGGATCGGCCGTTTTTCCTGCCGCAGCACCTGCCAGCCCGGCCGTTCCAGTGTCAGAAAATCCATGTTTTTCTCCCCTTTCCCACGCCTGCCAGCTTGCGGCGCGCTGCCATTTCCGCGCGGCTGAAAAATCTTTTTCGCCGCGTGATTTTCTCATTGCGGTTTATCTCACAGTACAGTATAATTAGGATAGAGTATCAATGCAAGGGGGGCGCAGCCATGT
Organism: uncultured Agathobaculum sp.; assembly: GCF_944384735.1. Classification (GTDB taxonomy): domain Bacteria; phylum Bacillota; class Clostridia; order Oscillospirales; family Butyricicoccaceae; genus Agathobaculum. The sequence continues at coordinate 7,790 of NZ_CALWUN010000034.1, forward strand.
CTGAACCAAACGGTATTCTGGCGATGGACCCAGAAAAATACCGCGAGATCGACGGCGTTGTGTTCGATCTGGACAGTTACGCCAAGCACTGCGCGCCCGCCGAACCGGCCTGCGAAGCCGAGCCGGAAGCACCTGCCGCCCCCATCCCGATCCCCGAGGGCATCCTCGCCATGGACCCCGTGCATTATCACGCGATCGACGGCGTCGCCATGGACGAGGACAGCTATGCGCGGCACACACAGCCGCCCGCGGAAGAACCCGCGCCGCCGCCGCAGTCCGAAGAAATCGTTGTGGACGAGCCTGCGCCGACCGGCGTATTCGCCGTCGACCCGTATCCGGACGGCTGGTATCCCGCTGAGGACGGCAAGCCCCCTGTGCCGATCATGGGCGGCGCGCTGTCGCCGGTCAAAATTTTGGACAATGGCGTGCACGTTGTCACCGTGGCGCGCACGGTGTTTTTGCACACCGGTTCCGGCTCTGGTTCCGGTTCATATGTGACCTCTTACACGACCTCCTACCGCACCAGCTACCTGTCTTCTGGCTCCGGCTCGTATGTGTTCGGCTCGTGCACCTATCTGGTCGGCGGCTATGGATTGGAGTTGGTCTGATGCTGCGCGCCTTCCACTCCAACTGGACGCGCCCGTTCTTTGCGCGTTCGCCCGACCGCCCGTATGCGGTCGAACCGTTTGAACTGCTGACCACGGCGCTGTCCGCGCTCGCATGGCGGCGGGAGAACGGCCCCATCCGCATGATTTGCGACACAAAGGCCAAGCGGTACTACGATTCGCTCGGCCTTTCTTTTTTATGGGACGAAGGCGTGCACCCGCTGCTCGACGCGGTGCCGGAGGACGTCAACCCCATGGCGTTCTGGGCGGCAGGCAAGCTGTACGCGCTGTCCGCCATGCCGTCCCCCTGCGTGATGATCGACACCGATTTCATCTGCTGGAAGCCGCTCGAGCCGTTGCTTGCCGGTCTGGATGCCGCGGCCATCCACCGCGAGGACATCATGCCGGACATTTATCCGGACGCACAAGCCTTTACCCGGACGCACGGCTTTGATTTTGCCGCCCTCGACTGGACGGTGCAGCCGTTCAATACCGCGCTCTGCTATCTGGCGGACGACCCGTTCCGGCGGTACTATACCGATACCGCCATCCGCTTTATCCGCTGCTCGCCCGACGCGGACGACGTGCTGACCTACATGGTCTTTGCCGAGCAGCGGCTGCTGGCCATGTGCGCCGCGCGCAAGGGCATCTGCGCCGCCGCACTGTCCGATCTGGAAGCGCTGTTTACCGGCGCACAGCAGGGCTATTTCACCCACATCTGGGGGTTCAAGCAGCAAATGCGCGACGAACCCGCACTCTACGAGGATTTCTGCCGCCGCTGCGCTGCGCGCCTGCGGCGCGACTTTCCCGATGCCGCGGCGCGCATTGCCGCCGTCCCCGCGCTGGCCCCTTATTTTGACGGCTGAGCCTGCCGCCCCTTCCGTTCCCCGGCAGCCGCCCGCCTGTCCGGTCAAAAGTGGAACAGCACGCCGCATACCGCGCCAATCAGGATAAACACGATCGGATGCACCTTAGGCAGCTTCCAGATGGCAACGGAAAGCGCCAGAAAAAACACAATGGCCGGCAGGTTGAGCACATCCATCAGGCTGCGCAGCCCGTCCCACAGCTCCGTGTGCAGCAGGGAGGCCGCGAACACCTCCAGCATGGCGCCGAAAATCAGCCCGGCCGACGCCGGGCGCAGGCCATAAAACCCATCCTGCACAAGCTTGGAGTCGCGGAACCGCGCCAGCGCCCGTGCCACCAGAATGATCACGACCACCGAGGGCAGCACCAGCGAAAACGTCGCCATCAGCGCGCCCGGCACCCCCGCGGCGCGGAACCCCGCATAGGTGGCGGTGTTGACGCCGATCGGCCCGGGCGTCGATTCGGAAACCGCGATCATATCCAGCAAATCGCTTGGCGTAAACCACGGATAGTGCAGCGAAATCTCCTTGAGGAAGGGCAGGGTCGCCAGCCCGCCCCCCACCGAAAACAGGCCGGTTTTGAAAAATTCCCAGAATAACTGCAAAAATATCATGCGCGTCTCCTCCGGACAAGTCCCAGCAGGATGCCCGCCGCGCCGGCGCAAACCACCATCACCACGGGGGATACGCCGAAAAACGCAACCGCCGCGAATGTCACCAGCAAAATGAGTGCCGCCGGCAGGTCGATAACGCTCTTCTTGGCCATTTTCCATACGGATTGCAGCACCAGCGCGCATACCGCGATCCGCACGCCGGAAAAGGCATGCTGTACGGCCTGCATGTGCGCAAACTGCTGGATAAATGCGGCAATGACCGTGATGATGACCAGCGAAGGGAACACCACGCCGGCGGTCGCGCAGACCGCGCCCGGCAGGCCGCGCCGTTTATAGCCAATGAAGGTCGCCGTGTTGACCGCGATCACGCCGGGCGTGCATTGGCCGATGGCATAATAGTCCATCAGCTCATCCTCGGTAGCCCAGCCGTGCTTTTCCACGACCTCCAACTGCAACAGCGGCAGCATAGCGTAGCCGCCGCCAAAGGTGCACACGCCAATGCGTGCAAACGTCCAAAACAGGTCTAAAAGCGGGTGCAACCGTCTCCCGTCCTTTCTGTCGAAAAATCGCAGCCGCCAGCCGCGGGTCACTTGACCGGAATGATCTCCAGCCAGTATCCATCCGGGTCGGCGATGAAATAAATGCCCATGTCCGGATTCTCAAAGCAGATGCAGCCCATCTGCTGGTGCAAGCGGTGTGCGGCATCGTAATCGTCCACACGGAACGCCAGATGGAACTCGTTGTCGCCCAGGTTATAGGTGCGGTCCCAGTCGCGCAGCCAGGTCAGCTCCAACAGATGCACCGAAGCCCCGTCACCCAGATAGACGATCACAAAGCTGCCGTCGGGCGCGTTGATCCGGCGGGTCTCGGTCAGGCCGAGCGCTTCACGGTAAAACGCCAGCGACTTGTCCAGGTCGCGGACGTTAAAATTGTTGTGGGCAAAGGTAAATTGCATGAAATGGTCCCTCCTTGTTGTGGTGACAATAACTCTATCACGTTTTTGCGCAAAACTCAATGACGCATTTTGTATTTTACCGATTATTTTGCAAAACCATACCAAAACGGGCCAAAGGCCCCGCCGGCAGCACCTGCCGGCGGGGCCTTTTCCACCGTTGGAAGGGATGAGGACAGCGCCGCGCACTCTCCGGCGCCCTTCGCCATTCGTCAGTGCGGCAGCTTGACGAGGATATAATCCTCCCCCAGCGTTTCGATGCAGCGCCAAGGGATCTCCTGCTCCTGCCGGGAAAACAGCCCCAGCACGCCGCCCTGTCCGGGTACTACGATCGCCGTGATCTGTCCGCAGACCGGGTCGAATATCAGGTCGCACACCTCGCCCAGCCGCGCGCCGTCGCACAGGTTGATCACCTCGCGGCAGTGCAGTTCGGAAAACCGCATCAGTCCCATCTGCTCACTCCCCCAGCGCCCGCTTGAGGAAGCTTTGCGTGCTTTCTCCTGCGCCACGATTGTATCGCCCCATTTCATACAGGCAGGCCGGGTCACGAGTGACCTGATTGATGCGTTCCTCGCAGCCCAGCGTACACAGAAAACCCATATCCTGCAAAATGGCTTCGCTTTCCTCCGAGCAGGCGCCGAACGGGTAGGTATAGCAGGCCGGCGCGGGCAGGCCTGCCTCGGTCAGCAGCAGCTGGGTCTGCTCGGTATCCTCCCGCAGCAGAGAAGCATAGCTTTCTGCATCCTCGCCGCGCCGCCGCAGGCAACCGCGCCGCTCGCCGTACTCATGCAGGTTCCACGAATGGTTCTGCACCTCGAATACATCCTGCATCTCGGCCAGCCGTTCCAGCGTGAGATGCGACCAATAGGCGTTTTCCACGCCGTTTTCCGTGTACTGCGCCGTCTGGCTGCCGATCACCGATACCACCGCCCGCATGCCGCGCTGTTCGAGCAGCGAATAGGCATAGACATAATTGTTGTAGTACCCGTCGTCAAAGGTAATCATCACCGGCTTGTCGGGCAGCGCCACGCCATCATAGACATAGGCCAGCAGGTCGCTGATGGTCACGGTCTGATAGCCGCGCGCCTGCAAAGCGTCCAAATCACGCGCCAGCACCGTGGGCGACACCACATACTGCCCCTGACGCGCGCTGTCCTTGAGGATGCTGTGATACATCAGCACGGGCAGGCGCACCCCCTCCTGACCGGCCAGCGCCATTTCCGCGCGCCCACGTCCCAGCAGCGCCAGTGCCAGACACAGCGCAAACACCGTGCACACCGCCTGCAGCGCCGTATGCCGGAAGCCCAGCTTCAAAAAAATCCCTCCCCGGACTGCTTCTCAACGCAGTCTATGTCCGGGAAGGGATGGATATGCCGTTTTTGCCATCAACGTCGGTACTTCTCGATACCCTCGGCATACAGGTTGCCGCCGACGCAGTCCTGCGACACGATCGCGGTGAAGTTCTCCACCGTCAGCCGTTTGATCGACTCGCAGCCCAGTTCCTCATAGGCGATGACCTCGACCGCCTTGATCGACGCGGCCTTGGCCGCGCCCGCGCCGCCGATGGCGACCATATAGACCGCGCCGTTGCGCTGCATGGCCTGCTGCACCGCCTGATTGCGCACGCCCTTGCCGATCATGCAGGACAGGCCGGCGTCGAGCAGCCGGGGCGCAAACGGGTCCATGCGGCCCGAGGTCGTCGGCCCGACCGAGCCGATCACCTGACCGGGCTTGGCCGGGGTCGGCCCGGCGTAGTAGATGGCCGCGCCGCTCAGGTCAAAGGGAAGCTTTTCGCCCGCGTCCATCGCCGCGACGATTTTCTTGTGCGCGGCGTCACGCGCTGTGTAGACCGTGCCCGTCAGCGTGACCGTATCGCCCGCACGCAGCTTGGGCGCCATTTCCTTGAGCTGCCCGGTTTTCAGATCATAATGCGCCATTCTCATTCCTCCGCCTTTGTCCGCAGGTTGTTCAACACATCCCGCAGGCCGTTTTTCCCTTTGTCCGCCTCGCCCTTGCCCAGCGACGCGGTGATCCGGTCGATCTCGCCCAGCACCTCGCTGGCGCGGCGCGCCATCTCGGCCGACTCCTGCTGGTTGCGCGCCAGCACCGAGCGGTAATTTTCCTTGGTCGTATCCAGCTGGCGCTTGACCTGTTCGATCATTTCCAGCGACTGCCGGCGCAGCTTTTGCAGCTCCGCCTTGGCGTCCTCCTCGATCTTCTTGGCACGCCGGTAGGCCGACAGCTCCATTTCGGCAATTTTGTCCTTGGATGCGTCGTATTCGCCGCATTTGGCGGCCAGCTTGGCGTTTTCCGCCGCAAGGCGGTCATTCTCCGCGGCCAATTCCTGCGCGCGGGCATTCTGCGCCTCGATCTCGCCCGTCTGCAGCGAGAAGCCGCGCTCGATCTGGTCGAGCTGCGCGCGGATCTTATCCGTATCGAGCGTCATCTCACCCAGCCGCTCGAGCAGCTCGGCGTTTTTCGCCGTCAGCGCCTTGTTCTGCTCGCCCAGCTCGGTCATCGCCGCCTGCGCCTCGGTCAGCTGACGGCGCAGCTGCTCGGTTTCGCTGTGGTATTTGGCATCGGTCTCCTCTATGTAATGCAGCACATCCTCCCGCCGGAACCCGCCGAAAAACACGCCGCGGAAGCCCTTTCCCTGCTCATCCATGTCTTTTGTTCCTCCAAAAAATCGCACTCTGTTTTCAGGCAATGCCGCACCATCCGGCAAGGACGGCCTGCGTATCAAGTTTGCGTCTGGATGCCGCGCGGTCCCGCAGCAACATCCGGGTGCAAAATTTCCGCAAGGCGCCAAAGGGGCAATTGCACGGTATTGCCCTTATAGTATAACAAAATCCGACTGCAATAGCAACCAAAAAACCGCGTACGGCCGCAAAACCCTTGCAAATCGCCCCTAAAGATGCTATGATACACTTATCTTGCGAAATTGGGGACAATGCTATGTTAGAATTGAAAGATTTTGAAGCAGCGGCCGACCGTCTGAAAAACGTCATCCACAACATCCCGCTGTCCACGTCATGCACCTTCTCCGGTATGAGCGGTGCGGAAGTTTATCTGAAATACGAAAACCAGCAGAAAACCGGCTCCTTTAAGGTGCGCGGCGCGTACAACAAGATCATGAAGCGCTATGCCGAGGGCGGCGACCTGCATGCGGTCGTCGCCTCGTCGGCCGGCAACCACGCGCAGGGCGTGGCGTTCGCGGCCAGCTCTGTGGGCGTCAAGTCGACGATCGTTATGCCGCGCTCGACGCCGATCGCCAAGGTGTCCGCCACGCAGGGCTACGGCGCCGAGGTCGTGCTCGCGGGCAACATCTATGACGAAGCCTATGCCAAGGCGTGCGAGATCTGCGACGAGACCGGCGCAGAGTTCATCCATCCGTTCGACGACGAGGACGTGATGGCCGGTCAGGGCACGATCGCGCTCGAGATCCTGCGCGACCTGCCGTTCGTCGATATGATTTTTGTGCCTGCGGGCGGCGGCGGCCTGATTTCCGGTGTTGCTGCCTGCGCCAAGCAGATCAACCCGCGCATCCAGGTCATCGGCGTGCAGGCCGAGGGCGCGCCCGCGATCGCCAATTCGTTCCGCGCCGGTTCGCTGACGCCGTCGGAAACCGTGCGCACGATTGCGGACGGCATCGCCGTCAAAACACCGGGGGAAAAGACCTTCGACTATATCCAAAAATATGTCGACCGCGTCGTGACCGTATCGGACGACGAGATTGCGTCGGCTGTGCTGCTGCTGCTTGAGCGCGCCAAGCAGGTGGTGGAAACCTCGGGTGCGGCTTCGCTCGCAGCGGTGCTCAACAACAAGGTGGATGTCAAGGGTAAAAAGGTGGTCTGCCTGCTGTCCGGCGGCAATATCGACGTATCCTTCATCCACAAGATCGTGGAAAAGGGTCTGGTCACGCGCTGCCGCCACCTCAAGTTCTCGACCATCATGCCGGACGCGCCCGGCGCGCTGGAGCGCTTCGCGCATCTGGTCGCGCAGCAGAACGCCAACATCATCCGCTTCCAGCACGACCGCGTGCAGGCCGATCTGGACATCGGCGAGGCGATCATCCAGGTCGTGTGCGAGGTCGGCGGCGTCGAGCACGCCAAGCGCCTGCTCGACGAAATGAGCCGGCAGGGCTATCAGGTATTCACCTCACAGATTTGAGACAGCAGCCAAACGCAAGGGGGCTGCCGGATCGGCAGCTCCCTTGCGTTTTTTTCTTTTGTCTGCATTCGCTGCACAATGCCAGTCCGGTTTCCGGCACAGCAAAACAGGCACCTGCATGTTGCAGGTGCCTGTTTTTATATGGCGTTCTCTTAGTACATGCCGCCCATATCCGGTGCAGCCGGCGCCGGGGGCAGCGGCTCCTTCTTGTCCGCGACAAGGCTCTCGGTGGTCAGCACCATAGACGCGACGGAAGCCGCGTTCTGCAGGGCCGAACGGTTTACCTTGGTCGGGTCAACGATGCCGTTGGCAATCATGTCGCCATAGGTCTCGGTCGCCGCGTCAAAGCCATAGCCGATCTTGTCGGAATTCTTGACCTTATCGACAACGATCGCACCTTCGATGCCTGCGTTGACCGCGATCTGCGCCATCGGTGCTTCCAGACCGCGCGCCACGATCTGCATGCCGGTCTTTTCGTCGCCCTCCGCCGTCTCGGCCAGCGCCTCGACTGCCGCAATCGCGTTGACATAGGCTACGCCGCCGCCGGCAACGATGCCTTCTTCCACAGCCGCACGGGTCGCGTTGAGCGCGTCCTCGATGCGCAGCTTCTTTTCCTTCATCTCGGTCTCGGTCGCCGCACCGACCTTGATGACCGCAACGCCGCCGGCCAGCTTGGCCAGACGCTCCTGCAGCTTCTCACGGTCGAAATCCGACGTGGTGCGCTCGATCGCGCCGCGGATCTCGGCCACGCGGCTGGCAATGTCCTGCTTGTCGCCCGCACCGTCGACGATCGTGGTATTCTCCTTGGTGACCTTGATCTGACGGGCAGTACCCAGCATATCCATGGTCGCGTCCTTCAGCTCAATGCCGACTTCCTCAGAGATCACGGTGCCGCCCGTCAGGATGGCGATATCGCGCAGCATTTCCTTGCGGCGGTCGCCGAAGCCCGGCGCCTTGACAGCCACGCAGGTGAACGTGCCGCGCAGGCGGTTGAGGATCAGGGTGGACAGCGCTTCACCCTCGATATCCTCCGCGATCAGCAGCAGCTTCTTGCCGGACTTGACAACCTGCTCCAGAATCGGCAGCAATTCCTGAATGTTGGACAGCTTCTTATCGGTGATCAGCACGAGCGCATCGTCCAGATTGGCTTCCATCTTCTCGGTGTCGGTGCACATATAGGGGGTCACATAGCCGCGGTCGAACTGCATGCCCTCAACGACCTCGGAATAGGTCTCAGCGGTCTTGGACTCCTCAACGGTGATGACGCCGTCGGTCGAAACCTTCTCCATCGCCTCGGCGATCAGCTTGCCGATCTCGTCGTCGCCCGAAGAGATCGCGCCGACACGCGCGATGTCGTTGGTGCCGTCGACTGCCTTGGAATTCTTGGCGATCGCCTCAACCGCAACGTTGACCGCCTTGGAGATGCCGCGGCGCATGACCATCGGGTTTGCGCCCGCCGCAACGTTCTTCAGGCCCTCGCGCACAAACGCCTGCGCCAGTACGGTCGCGGTGGTGGTGCCGTCGCCGGCAACGTCGTTGGTCTTGGTCGCAACTTCCTTGACCAGCTGCGCGCCCATGTTTTCGTAGGCGTCCTCCAGCTCGATCTCCTTGGCGATGGTCACACCATCGTTGGTGATCAGCGGCGCGCCATACTTCTTGTCGAGCACGACGTTGCGGCCCTTCGGGCCGATGGTGACCTTAACGGTATCGGCGAGTTGGTCAATGCCGCGCTGCAGTGCCTTGCGCGCGTCCTCGCCATAAATAAGCTGCTTTGCCATGATTGCATTACCTCCTGCTTTGCCTGTGTTTACTCAACGACCGCGAGGATATCGCTCTGACGGACGATGATATAGGTTTCGCCGTCCAGCTTGACCTCGGTGCCGGTGTACTTGCTGGTGATGACCTTCTGGCCCTTCTGGACCTCCATCTTGATCTCCTTGCCGTCAACCACGCCGCCCGGGCCGACCTCGATGATCTCTGCCACCTGCGGCTTTTCCTGCGCGGACGCCGTCAGGATGATGCCGCTGGCGGTGGTTTCCTCCGCCTCGACCATCTTGATCACAACACGATCGCAAAGGGGTTTGAGTTTCATAACGGATGCCTCCTATGAAAATTAGAATTAACAAATCCAATGGTTTAGCACTCAAATATCAAGAGTGCTAACTCGAGTATTATATTACATCAAGTATTTCCGATTGGCAAGTGTTTTTTTGGAAAATGCACGAAAAAGATTTTAAATTTTTTGTGAATGCTTTTATTTCTGTACGGACGGTTTAGCAGTGCGGCTGGGCGAGTGCTTAAAATACATATGCAGTTCGCATTTGAGCATGCCGTTATACAGCTTGCGGCGTTTGTCCGCCTTCCGGCCGTAGCAGCGTTCGAACAGCGGGTCGGAGCTGAGGATATACTGCTTCATCGGGCTGTCCCCGACGGCCTTGCCCAGCCTGACGTACAGCTCCTCCGCCGCCTGCACATCGAGCAGGCGCTCGCCGTAAGGCGGGTTGGCAAACAGCGTGCCGCCGCCCGCATAATCCCGCGCCAAGGCGTCCTTCTGCTCAAAGAACACCGTGCCGGCCACGCCCGCCTTGCGCGCGTTCTCGCGCGACAGTTGCACGCAGGCCGGGTCGATGTCGCTGCCGACGATGTCGAACCGCGCGCTGCCGTCGGTCATGCCAAGCGCATCCTCGCGCGCCTGCCGCCAGACCGATGCGTCGATGCAGCCCCACTTCTCCGCGTCAAAGCTGCGCAGCAGACCGGGCGCGCGACGCTGGGCGATCAGGGCTGCCTCAATGGCGATCGTGCCCGAGCCGCAAAACGGGTCGACCAGCGGCTCCCGCCCGCGCCAGCGCGCCAGCTTGACCATGGCCGCCGCCAGCGTCTCGCGCAGCGGCGCGGCATTGCTGCTGGCGCGGTAGCCGCGTTTGTGCAGCCCCGCGCCCGAGGTATCGAGGAACAGCTCGGCAGTGTCGCGCATGATGGCAAACTGAATCTGGTATTTTGCGCCGCTTTCCTCAAACCAGCTTTGGTGATAGCACGCGCCCAGCCGCGCGACGACTGCCTTCTTGATGATCTTCTGACAGTCCGGCACCGAGTGCAGCGCAGAGTTCAGGCTGTGCCCCTTGACCGGGAACACGCCGTCGCGCGGGATGAACTGCTCCCATGGCAGCGCGCGCACGCCCTCGAACAGCTGGTCAAACGTCTTGGCCGGAAACGTCCCCAGCCGGATGAGCACGCGCTCGGCGCAGCGCAGATGCAGGTTTGCCCACGCCAGCGTATTTTCATCGCCGGCAAACAGCACGCGGCCATTTTCCGCCTGCACGTCGCTCAGACTGCCGCCAAAGCGCAGCTCGTCCGCAACGATGCCTTCCAGCCCGAACAGCGTCGGGCAGCACAGGGTCAATTCCATCGTCCACTCCCCCTTTTCCTCCTGCAAAAAGGCCCCTGCCGGAAACGCGGGCAGGAGCCGTCCTTTTGTCGTTAATCTTAGCGGGTTCGCACCCATTTGTCAACCCTTTACCACATGTGCAGCCGCGGCAGCGCGGGCTTTTCGATCCGGCGCGACAGATAGGTCCACAGATGCACGCCCATCAGCCGCAGCACCAGCAGATAGAGCGCGGCCGCGCCCGCCGCCGTCCACAAGAGCGCCGCGGTCTCGGACACGCTGCTGCGGGAAAACCATGCAAAGAACACGCGCGTCCAGCCATAGAGCGCTGCGCCGCACAGCAGCGGCACGCCAAACCGCCGCAGCGGCCGCAGCGCAAAGCCGGTCTTGCGGTGCAGCAGCGTAAAGGAGGCGGCAAAAGCCAGCCCTTCGGTCAGCACCATGGCGGCAAGATAGCCGTAAATGCCCCAGCGGGGCTGGGCGCACCAGCGGTACATCAGCAGCACCTGCATCAGCTCGGCGCTGACCGAGATCACGACCTGCCAATGCTGCAGGCCGAGCGCGTTGAGCAGGCTGCCCACCGCCATCTGGTAATAGCACAGGATGGCCGTCACACCAAGCAGCGAAACGTAGGGCACGCTGAGCGGCTGGCCGAAAATGCGCTGGCTGAGCGCAGGCGCAAGCGGCACGAGCACCGCTGTCGCGGGCACGCCGATCAGGCCGACCGTCGTGACGGCGCGGCCGGTCAGGGCGCGCACCCGGCGCCCGTTGCCGACCGCCTGTGCGCCGGTCACGGCGGGCAGCAGCGCGGTGCAGACCGAGCTGACCAGCGCGATCGGCAGCAGCAGCAGCGGCATCGCCATGCCGGACAGCACACCGAGCGCGGACAGCGCCTGCTCGTAGGTCAGGCCGGCCAGCATCAGCCGCTTGGGCAGCAGGATCGACCCGGCGGAGCCGATCGCGTTGCCCAGCAGCGCGGACGCGGACACGGGCAGCGCAATGAAAAAGAACTGCCGCGCGGTCGCGCGATCGAGCGGCGCCGCCGGCGCGCGCCCCGCCAGCCCCCGCCGAAACAAAATGGTCAAAAACGACGCGCTGAAGATTTCGCTCGCCACCATGCCAGCAAAAATCAGCATGGCAATCACGCCATAATCGTTGCCCTGATACTGGCTGAGCAGCAGCCAGACCGCGCCGATGCGGATGACCTGCTCGGCCACCTCGGATACGGCGGCGTACTGCATACGCTCCAGCCCGATGAATACCGCCTTAAAAATATTCTCCACGCCGGTCAGCGCCAGACAGAGCAGCAGGAACGGGAAGGCGCGTGCGCAGCGGCCGTCGCCCAAAATGCTTTGGGCAATCCCCTGCCCGCCCGCCAGCAGCACCGCACAGCACAGCAGGCAGAGCGTAAAAAATACGCAGAACGCCAGACGCAGCACCGCGCGCACCTTACGGTGCTCCCCCCGCGCTTCGCTGGCCGCGCTCAGCCGCGAGCAGGCCATCGTCACGCCGGACAGGCAGCCCGCGTTGCACACCAGATAGACCGAGTTGACCAGCCGGTACACACCCAGCCCTTCCGCGCCCGCGTAGTGGCTGAGCAGCACGCGATAGGCAAAGCCGAGCACCTGCAAGGCGATATTGCCGCAGGCCAGCACACCTGCGGCATAGAGGATGGTCTTTTTTTGAATCCGCACGGCAATCCCCCATTCCACTGCAAGGGTATGCGACGGCAAGGACAGGTATGAATGCAAAAGCCGGGCTTTCGCCCGGCTTTTGCATATCAGATGCGTTTGCTCATTTTTTCGCTGTACTCCGCACGGAAGGCGGCAAAGGTGCCGTTATCCAGCGCATCGCGGATCTCTTGCATCAGGTGGTTGTAGAACCACAGGTTGTGCATGACCAGCAGCCGCTGGGACAGCATCTCCCCGCTCTTGAGCAGGTGCCGCAGGTAGGCGCGGCTGAACCGGCGGCAGGTCGGGCACTGGCAGCCCTGCTCGATCGGCCGGTCGTCGGTCTGGTACTTGGCGTTCATGATGTTGAGGATGCCGTTGTGTGTGAACAAATGACCGTGCCGTGCGTTGCGCGTCGGCATGACGCAGTCAAAAAAGTCCACGCCGCGGGCAACGCCCTCGATGATGTTGGACGGCGTGCCGACGCCCATCAGATAGCGCGGCTTGTTTGCGGGCGCGTGCGGCAGCACCACGTCGAGGATATGGTACATCACCTCGGTGCTCTCGCCCACCGCAAGGCCGCCGATCGCATAGCCCGGCAGATCGAGTTCAGCGATCTGCTGCATGTGCTCAACGCGCAGGTCGTCGTAGGTGCCGCCCTGGTTGATGCCGAACAGCATCTGGTGCGGGTTGACCGTATCGGGCAGGCTGTTGAGCCGGTCCAGCTCGGCCTTGCAGCGGCGCAGCCAGCGCGTCGTGCGGTCGATTGAGTCCTTGACATATTCGCGCGGCGCCGGGTTTTCGATGCACTCGTCAAACGCCATGGCGATGTCCGAACCGAGGTTGGACTGGATGCGCATGCTCTCCTCCGGCCCCATAAAGATTTTGCGGCCGTCGACATGGGAGTGGAATGTCACGCCCTCCTCACGGATCTTGCGCAGCGTGGCAAGCGAAAACACCTGAAAGCCGCCCGAGTCGGTCAGCATCGGCCCATCCCAGCGCATGAATTTGTGCAGGCCGCCCATCTGCTTGACGATCTGGTCGCCCGGCCGGACGTGCAGGTGGTAGGTGTTGGACAGCTCGATCTGGCAGCCCAGCTCCTTCAGGTCGAACGCGTCGACCGCGCCCTTGATCGCGCCCGCCGTGCCGACGTTCTGGAACACCGGCGTCTGCACCGTGCCATGCGCGGTGTGGAACACGCCGCGGCGAGCGTTCCCCTCGGTTTTCAACAGTTCAAAAGTTCCGATTTGCATAATTCCCTCTTTCAGTACAAAAGCATCGAGTCCCCTATGCTCACGGCATATAGGACGCACACTTTTCCAAACCCAGATTACAGTTTCGTAATTCGGTACAAATTATATATGAAATTGACGCTTTTGGCAAGCGTAATTCAAAATATAGCCTCGTGAAATGTCTTTCCGATTTCAGGAAGGTAATTTGATGTCTGCATAGAAAAAACCCGCATAGGCCATTGTAGGCCGCTTGCGGGCTTGTAACTTTTGCAGGTCATTTCTGCGCTGACGCATAGAACTCCACATGGTCGAAGTTCCTGTCTCCCAGCTCGTACTCCCCAGTGAACCAGCGGTTCTCGGCAATGTCCTGAGCTTCTTCGGGACTGTCTGCATCAATATAGACAGTCGCTTTGAACTCCTCGCAGATGTCAACCTTGTACTTCATATCGCACCATCTTCCTTGATCCGGTCAAACGGAACGAGCCGCTTTCGGTTGCTGGCATAATAGACGACGGCAAACTTTTCGGGCCGGTCGCAATAGGTCCGGAAGTGATTTCTTCCATATGGGTCATCTACATACTCGGCGTTGAGCCGCGTGCAGAGCGTTGTCGCGCCGACAAAAATGCCCGAAAAATCTGCATCTATCGTCCGAAATCTATCGCACATGTGAAAGTCTTCGACCTCAACACCTTCGCTTACGCCGTCCGCCCAATACGAGCAATATGTAGCTCCATCCTCCGTGTGCTCCTGCGGGATGATTTCATAGTGGTTGTGCGACGGCCTGATGTATCCCGAGCAGCGCACATGATTTCCGAATATCATTCATCTATCCCCCTTCACACAAGGTATCTGCACATGAACTGCTGGAACGACTCATAAACTGACCAGTCTGCCGTGTCGCATTCGGCGTCGCAGATGGCCTCCCATATCCGCGACAGGTCATCGTCGTAGCCTTTGGTGTCCGCATCCAGACCGTGGTGCAGACAGTATGCCGTCCAGAGTATGCGGAGCTGATCTCTGGCGATTTCCTCATAGAAGCTGTTTTCGAAAACAAAAGCATTGATGTACGACAGCTCTTCGCTGCGCTCCTGATCCTGACTTTGTCCGATCCATTCGGCGCTCCTGATGCGCCAGCACCATGTATTAG
>NZ_CALWUN010000035.1 GCF_944384735.1 uncultured Agathobaculum sp.
CTCCAATTTTGACAATAAAAAATGCGGAGTGTCCTTTGTAGGATACTCAGATCCTATAAGGACACTCCGCATGGTCGAGGTGACAGGATTTGAACCTGCGGGAGTGCCGGCTCCGCCCGCACTCCCGGCGGCGGCAATTTTATGAAGAGGCCGCAGGTTCTTCTTCACGCAATGAAAAAGGGATTTGCTTTCGCAAATCCCTTTGGTCGAGGTGACAGGATTTGAACCTGCGGCCTCTTCGTCCCGAACGAAGCGCTCTACCAAGCTGAGCCACACCTCGAAGTTGCTGTCACGCTTTCACTCATTCGTGACAGCTTTTATATTATACCGCGGCGCCTACATTCTGTCAACACCTTTTTTCTATTTTGTCAAAGTTTTTCGACCAGCGCCGTCATCAGCCGACGGAAGTCCACGCCGCGGCGCGCCGCGATCTCGTTGACCTCCGCGCCGGACAGCGGCTGCATCAGCACGCCCGCGGCCATGTTGGTGATCATCGCCACCGCGACGGCCGGCAGGCCGCAGTGCGCGGCCGCGATCACCTCGAACACGGTCGACATGCCGACCGCGTCCGCGCCCAGCGCGCGGAACGCGCGGATCTCGGCCGGGGTCTCGAACTGCGGGCCGTTGACGCCGCAGTACACGCCGGTGCGCAGCGTCAGGCCGCACAGCTGCGCGGCGGCCTGCGCTTTGTCGCGCAGCGCAGGCGCATAGGCGAACGTCATGTCCGGAAAGCGCGTGCCCAGCTGCGCGTCGTTCGCGCCGGTCAGCGGGCTTTTGCCCGTCAGGTTGATATGGTCCTCGATCAGCATAAAGTCACCGACCGCAAAACCCGTGTTGATGCCGCCCGAGGCGTTGGTCAGCACGAGCGCCTGCACGCCCAGCGCGCGCAGCACATAGACCGGATAGGCGATCTCGTCGGGCGCGTAGCCCTCATAGCCGTGCAGCCGCCCCTGCATGCAGGCGACGCGCCGCCCGGCCAGCGTGCCGCAGACCAGCCTGCCGGCATGGTCGGGCGCGGTCGACATGCGAAAATGCGGGATCTCGGCATAGGCAATCGAGACCGCGTCCTGCACCTGCCCGGCCAGCGGCCCCAGCCCCGAGCCGAGCACAATGGCGATCTCGGGCAGCACGGGCAGCCGCGCGCGCAGGTAGGCCGCCGATTCCGCGACCTGTACATGGGTCATCATAGGTCGTCCTCCTTACAATTGGGCAATGATCGCATCGGTGTGACGCTGGGTTTCCGCCTTGACCCGCTCGATGTCGATCGTCAGGTACTGTCCGTCGCGGTAGAGCACCTTGCCGTCGACCATGGTCAGCCTGATATCCGCGCCCTGCGCGGCGTAGACCACGTTGCAGGCCGCGTCGGTCATCGGGGTAAACTGCGGCGTGTCCGTGTCGAGCACGCACAGGTCGGCCTTACAGCCGACGCGGATAAGCCCGCTGTCCTCCCTGCCCTGCGACAGCGCGCCCGCGCGCGTCGCCGCGTGCAGCGCCTGCGCCGGGGTGATGAGCGTCGAGTCGTGATAGTAGCCCTTGTAGACCACGCCGAACAGGTACAGGTCCTGCAAAATGTTCAGGTTGTTGTTGGACGCCGCGCCGTCTGTGCCAAGCGCGACGTTGATGCCCTTTTCCAGCATCCGCGGGATGTTGGCGTAGCCGGACGCCAGCTTGAGGTTGCTCGCCGGGCAGCAGGCGACGGTCACGCCGTGGTCGCGCAGGATGTCGAAGTCCTCCCCTTCCAGCCAGACGCAGTGCGCTGCCGTCGTCGGCACGTCGAACACGCCGTGCGCCTGCATATAGGCCGCGGGCGTCATGCCGTGGCGCTGCTTGCAGGCCTCGTGCTCGTCCTTGGTTTCGGACAGGTGGATGTGCATGCGCACGCCGGCCTCCTTGGCCTGCGCCGCGACCGCCCCGACCACCTTGGGGCTTGAGGTGTACTCGCCGTGGATGCAAAGGTCGCCGACCAGACGGCCGTCCCCCGCCCCCTGCCACTCGCCCAGCAGGCGCAGGTTGTCCTGATAGGCGGCAAGCTGGCTGTAACCACTGTCGTCAAACACGGTCAGGCCGCGGCTCAGGTTGCATTTGATGCCGCTCTCCAAAACCGCGCGCGTCATGCCGTCGAGGAAAAAGTACATGTCGGTAAACGACACGGTGCCGGACGCCAGCATCTCGGCGATCGCCAGCTGGGTCGCCCAGTAGACCGACCCGTCGCCCAGCTTGTCCTCAAACGGGAACACCCGCTCGTTCAGCCAGCGCTGCAGGGGCAGGTTTTCCGCATAACCGCGCAGCAGCGTCATCGGCGCGTGGCTGTGCACGTTGAAAAAGCCGGGCAGCAGCAGGCGGTGGCGGCCATCGTACCGCTCGCCGAAGTCCTCCGCGGGCGCGGCGTCCCCGATATAGGCGATGCGCCCGTCCCGGACGCCGACATACTGCCCGCGCCGCAGCGCGAAGCCCTCATCCAGCAGGTCAATGTTACAGAATAGCATTTCGTTCTCCTTTGTCTCTTTCTCAGGGGGGCGGCCGGTTTATGGTATCGTGGAGGGATTTCCCCTATGTAGGTTCATCGGCACGGCGTAGGTGGAAAAACGCACGCCGAGCTCGGTGTTGAAATGGTCGATGGATTTCATCAGGCCGATGCAGCCGACCTGGAACAGGTCGTCTGGCGACTCGCCGCGTCCCTGGAATCGCTGCACCACGGACAGCACCAGCCGCAGGTTGCCGCGGATCAGCTCATCGCGCGCCTGCCTGTCGCCGTCCGCCGCGCGCCGCAGCAGCGCGTCGGTCTCGGCCGCGGACAATACCGGCAGCCCGGCCGTGTTCACCCCACAGATTTCCACCTTGGTTTGCATGGAAAAGTCCCTCCTGTCTCGTGCGTCTATCAGGATTTTCCCCTGCGCCGCGCGCGAATATACCGGCAAAATATTTTGCCGGACGACAGGCTTCGACCGATTTTTCCCTCCCCTTGTGCTTGTTTCCGGCGCCGCCAGCCGCTGCCGGCCATGCGGGCGCCGCACGGTCACAGCAGATGGTAGTGCGGGATGATGTCCTCATACACGCCGTCGCGGTTGCGGAAGCCGCCCGGGATGACGCCCAGCTGCACAAAGCCCAGCCGCGCATACAGCCGCAGCGCGGGCTGGTTGGTGGCGACCACCGCGTTGAATTGCAGCACACGGAAGCCCAGCCCCTTTGCCGTTGCCATGCAGTGCCGCACCAGCGCCTCGCCGATGTGCTGCCCGCGCAGCCCGTCCCGGACGGCGTAGCTTGCGTTGCAGATGTGCCCGCAGCGGCCGACGTTGTTCGGGTGCAGGATGTACAGGCCGACGACCGCGCCGGTTTCGGCGTCGCACGCCACGCCGGTGAACGACTGGCTTTGGAAAAAGGCGTCGCCCGTCTCCCCGTCCAGCAGCTCCTCCTGCGGGAAGGCCGCGCCCGCCTCGACCACCTCGTTCCACACGTCGGCCGCCTGCCGCGCGTCCCCCCGCCGGTACTGCCTGATTTCCACCTGCATGACACACACGCCCCCATTGTTTTTTTGCGTTTTTTCGCGGTATTATTGTACCGCAATTTTGCCCGGCGCGCAAGCGCGCCCGTCACGCAAAGTTTTTCAGGATGTCCTTGCGCATGCGCGCGATGATGCGCTTTTCCAGCCGCGAGATATAGCTCTGCGAAATGCCCAGCAGCTCCGCGACCTCCTTCTGCGTCATGCAGGCGGGTATGCCCAGCCCGAAGCGCAGCGAAATGATCTGCTTTTCGCGCGCGGGCAGCTGGTCGAGCGCGCGGCGCACCAGCATGCGGTCGACATCGTCCTCGAGCGGCCGCATGACGCTGTCCGGCTCGGTGCCCAGGATGTCGCTGAGCAGCAGCTCGTTGCCGTCCCAGTCGGACGAGAGCGGCTCGTCGAACGAAACCTCGGTGCGCCGCCCGGACAGCTTGCGCAGGTGCATCAGGATCTCGTTTTCGATGCAGCGCGACGCATAGGTCGCCAATTTCACATTCTTGTCGCTGCGGTATGTACCGACCGCCTTGATCAGCCCGATCGTGCCGATCGAGATCAAATCCTCGGTGCTGACCGCCGGTGACTCAAACTTGCGCGCCAGGAACACCACCAGCCGCAGGTTGTGCTCGATGAGCGTATTGCGCGCCTGCGCGTCCCCGGCCTGACACGCCTCGACCGCCGCCTGTTCTTCCTCTGCGGACAGCGGCGGCGGCAGCACCTCGCTGCCGCCGATGTAGTAAACCGTCCTGCCCTTGCATAAACTCGTGATAAACCGCCGAACCCAACTCCAGAACATAGTTCCCTTCCTTTCAAGCCCCAATCAGTCCGTCATACGCGCCATTGCCGATGTCCGCCGGCCCGACCACACACACGCAGTCGAGCGCCCTGCCGTCCGCGCCGCGCACGCTGTCCGGCCGGAAGAACAACAGCAGGCCGCCGTCCACCCCGACCGCCCGGTACGGCATCAGCCCGCACCGGCAGGCCGCTTCGGGCGGCAGCGCGGCAAGGCAGGCGGCTGCGTCCGCCGTTTCCGGCAGCGCGCCCAGCAGCGCGCAGGCCGCCGCCCGGCCGAGCACCAGCGCCGGTTTGCCCGAAACCGGCTCGGTCAGGTCGTTGCCCGTGTCGTGCAGCAGGCGCACCGCGCGCTCCCGTCCGGCAAAGCGGATGGTTACACGCTCGACCTCGCGCCGCAGCGCGCCGTGCCGCGCGTCACCGCGCAGCAGCACGCCGCTGACCGCATACCCGGCCGCTGCCGCGAGCACCAGCACGCGCAGCGGCACAGCCAGATAGTACCCCGCGCCGAACAGCAGCTTCCGTCCGCTGGCCGCGCCCAGCGCCGCCGCCAGCCCGGCAAACGACGCCGCGACCACCAGATACAGCGCACACACCCGCGCAAAGGCGGTCTGCCGTCCGAACGCTGCCGCGCACAGCCCGATACCCGCGAGCACCCGCACCGGCAGCGCGGCCAGCGGCGGCCAGAGTGCGGCCAGCACCGCGTACCCGCCGCCCAGCGCGCACGCCAGCAGCAGACGCAGCCGTCCGGCGCGCACGCCGCCCAGTGCCGCCGCGGCCAGCAGCGTCGCGCCGTCCATCAGCGCATTGACCGCGAACAGCACATCCAGATAAACGACCATAGACCACCTCCGCGTCCCCCATCTTATCACAGCGCGCGCACATTATTTGCCGAACGCGGGACGGGCGCAAAAAAGCTGCGCACCGCTTTGCGGTGCGCAGCCTTGTCCGTTGTTTTCAGTTTTTCAGGCTCTGGATGGGCGCCGGGATGCGACCGCCGCGGTGGATGAACTTCGCCGGCGAGCCGGTTGCGATCGGCATGATGGGCGCCGAGCCCAGCAGGCCGCCGAACTCGACCATGTCGCCGACCTTCTTGCCGATGGCCGGGATGACGCGCACCGCGGTCGTCTTGGAGTTGACCACGCCGATGGCGATTTCGTCCGCGATCAGGCCGGAAATAACCTCGGCCGTCGTGTCACCCGGCACGGCGACCATATCGATGCCGACCGAGCAGACGGCGGTCATCGCTTCGAGCTTTTCCAGCGTCAGCGCGCCCGATGCCGCCGCCGCGATCATACCCTCGTCCTCGGACACCGGGATGAACGCGCCCGACAGGCCTCCGACCGACGAGGACGCCATGACGCCGCCCTTCTTGACCGCGTCGTTGAGCATGGCGAGGATGGCGGTCGTGCCGCAGCCGCCGCAGACCTCAAGGCCGACTTCCTCGAGGATGCGCGCGACCGAGTCGCCGATCGCCGGGGTCGGCGCGAGCGACAGGTCGACGATGCCGAACGGCACGCCCAGCCGCTGGCTGGCAATCGCGCCGACCAGCTGGCCCATGCGCGTGATCTTGAACGCGGTCTTTTTGATGACCTCGGCCACCTCGTTGATCGGGCAGTCACCCGCGCGGCGGATGGCCGACTGCACGACGCCCGGGCCGGAAACACCAACGTTGATAACAGTCTCCGGCTCGCCGATGCCGTGGAACGCGCCCGCCATGAACGGGTTGTCGTCAACCGCGTTGGCGAATACCACGAGTTTGGAGCAGCCCATCGAGTCGTTGTCGCGTGTCAGCTCGGCCGTCTGCTTGATGATGCGCCCCATCAGGCCGATGGCGTCCAGATTGACGCCCGCCTTGGTCGAGGCGACGTTGACCGACGAGCAGACCAGATTGGTCTCAGCCAGCGCCTCCGGGATGGAGTTGATGAGGATCTCGTCGCCCTTGGCAAAGCCCTTCTGCACAAGGGCGGAAAAGCCGCCGACGAAGTTGACGCCGGTCGCGCCGGCCGCGCGGTCGAGCGCCTTGGCCAGCGGCACATAGCTGGTGGCGTTGGTCACCGCGCCGATCATCGCGATCGGGGTGACCGAAATGCGCTTGTTGATGATCGGGATGCCCAGCTCGCGCTCGATCTGCTCGCCGGTGACAACCAGCTTTTCCGCGCGGCGGGTGATCTTGTCGTACACCTTGTCAGCCAGCACGTTGATGTCCTCGCTGGCGAGGTCGCGCAGCGAAATGCCCATCGTGATCGTGCGGATATCAAGGTGTTCCTCCTCGATCATCTTAATGGTTTCCAGAATATCCTTGGTGTTGATCATTGACATAATATAAACCCCGTTTTACCCTGTCACAGGAATTTTTTCGTCCTTTTGCGCCGC
The DNA here is from genome assembly GCF_944384735.1 of uncultured Agathobaculum sp. Lineage (GTDB taxonomy): Bacteria > Bacillota > Clostridia > Oscillospirales > Butyricicoccaceae > Agathobaculum. The sequence continues at coordinate 6,665 of NZ_CALWUN010000035.1, forward strand.
TGCCCTCCCGCGCGCAGCGCGCATTCGACCGGACAGGACAGCCCTGCTGTCCTGTTCATAAAATCCGGGGACATGCGCCTCGGATTTTATACCAGTGGCAGAAAAAGTTTCCGCGGTAACTTTTTCTGCCTTCGGATGCATCCGCGCCGCCGGCGCGGTGCATCCCCTCGATTGAAAGCGTGGTTTCAATCGACCTGTTATATTTTGTGCATCGCGTCAAAGATGTCCTCGTGCATGGTGTGGATCTTCATGCCGAGCACCTTGCCGTCCTCATCAAGCAGGTCGGCCAGCTTGGTGAAATCCACCGTGCAGCGGTCGATGTTGACCAGCATGACCATGGCGAACATGTCCTCCATGACGTTCTGCGAAATGTCGACGATGTTGACGCCGTGCTGGTACAGGGTTTCCGAAATTTTTGCGATGATGCCGGTGCGGTCCTTGCCGACCACCGTGATAACTGCGCGCATAGTGTTTCCTCCGATGTTGTATGTAAATTTTTTATCCGAACCAGTTCAAAGCGGGCGGGCTGCCGCCTGCGCCGCGTCCACGTCGGGCTGCCCCGCCTCGACGATCGTGTTGATGATGCTGTTGGACACCAGAAAGCCCTTTTCGGTCAGGTACCAGCGGGTGCCCTGATGTGCGACCAGCTCGTTGCCCATCAGGCTGCGGAAGGCCTCCTCGTAGGGCGTCGAGTCGATGTTGTAGCGCTTTTCGAGGTCGAGGAAGTCGACGCCATCCGCCGTGCGCAGGCGCACCATCAGGTATTCGCCCTGCCGCTGGAAGGTGGGTACCTCGTCCTCGTCCCGCACGATGTCCTCGCCGCCGATGTACGCCTTGATGTCCCGCGCAAACTCGAACCGGCGGCCGTTAATGAACGAGTGTGCCCCCGGCCCGAGGCCGAGGTATTCGGACAGGTCCCAGTATTTCTGGTTGTGCCGCGAGCGGAAGCCGGGCTTGGCAAAGTTTGAGATTTCGTAATGCTCAAACCCGTTCGTGCGCAACAGCCCGCACATGGCGAGGTAGGTGTCCGCCTGCGCGTCGTCGTCCGGCAGGACGGGGTTTTCCCGCCCCATCGGCGTGGCAGGCTCGAGCTTCAAGCCATAGCACGACAGGTGCTTGGGCTCCAGCGCCAGGCACTGCTCGACCGACTCGAGGAACTTTTCCTGCGTCTGGCCGGGCAGGCCGTACATCAGGTCGAGGCTGATGTTATCGAATCCCTTTTCGCGCGCCAGCTCGACCGCGGCCTTGGCCTCCTCAAACGTGTGGATGCGGCCGATGCGTTTCAGCTCGTCGTCGTGCGCGGACTGCACGCCGAACGACAGGCGGTTCACGCCCTGCTTTTTCATCATGTCGAGCACCTTTTTGTCCGTGCTCTCCGGGTTGCACTCGACCGTGATCTCCGCGTCGTCCGCGAGCGGGAACTTGCCGCGCACCTCCTGCAAAATGCGGCCGAGGTACTTCGCGCCCAGACAGGTCGGCGTGCCGCCGCCAATGTACACGGTATCGACCGTGTAGCCGCTGCACGTTTTGCCGTACGCGCGGATGTGCATCAGCAGCGCCGTGACGAAATCCTTCATCAACCCCGCGTCGGTGACCGAGTAAAAATCGCAGTAGGCGCATTTCCTGACGCAGAACGGGATGTGCAGGTACAGCCCGAGCGGCCGGTTGTTATAACTGAATTTGCTCATGATTCCTCATCCAGCTTCAAGACCGCCATAAACGCCTCGGTCGGGATCTGCACCGTGCCGAGCGAGCGCATCTTCTTCTTGCCTTCCTTCTGTTTTTCCAGCAGCTTCTTTTTGCGCGTGATGTCGCCGCCGTAGCACTTGGCCAGCACGTCCTTGCGCATGGCCTTGACCGTCTCGCGCGCGATGACCTTGCCGCCGATCGCGGCCTGCACCGGCACCTCGAACAGCTGGCGCGGGATGTTCTCCTTGAGCTTTTCGCAGATGCGGCGCGCGCGGCCGTAGGCCTTTTCGCGGTGGACGATGAACGACAGCGCGTCCACCTGATCGCCGTTGAGCAGCATGTCGACCTTGACCAGGTCGCTCGGCCGGTAGTCGAGGAACTCATAGTCGAGCGAGGCGTAGCCGCGGGTGCGCGCCTTGAGCGCGTCAAAAAAGTCGTAGATGATCTCGTTGATCGGCATTTCGTAGTGCAGCTCGACGAGGTTGGCGTCCAGATACTGCATATCCTTGAACACGCCGCGCCGCTCCTGACACATCGGCATGATGTTGCCGACGTACTCCTGCGGCGTCATGATGGTCGCCTTGACAAACGGCTCGCGCGCCTCCTCGATGACCGCGGGGTCAGGATAGTCGTGCGGGTTATCGCAGGAAACGGTCGTGCCGTCGGTCTTGACAATCTCGTAGACGACGCTCGGCAGCGTCGTGACCAGATCGAGGTCGAACTCACGCTCGAGGCGCTCCTGAATGACCTCCATGTGCAGCATACCGAGGAAGCCGCAGCGGAAGCCGAAGCCCAGCGCCACCGAGCTTTCCGGCTCGAAGGACAGCGCCGCGTCGTTGAGCTGCAATTTCTCGAGCGCGTCGCGCAGATCGGGATATTTCGAGCCGTCCTCGGTGTAGATACCGCAGAACACCATCGGCCGCGCGGGGCGGTAGCCGGGCAGCGCCTCGGCCGTCGGCCGGTCGGCCTCGGTGACGGTGTCGCCCACGCGGGTGTCGGACACGGTTTTGATCGACGCGGTGAAGTAGCCGACCTCGCCCGCCGTCAGCTGCTGCTGCGGCGACAGGCCGAGCGGCAGCAGGTGGCCGCACTCGAGCACCTGAAAGACCGCGCCGGTCGCCATCATCTTGACGCGCATGCCCGGACGAATCGTGCCGTCCATCAGGCGCATGTAGACGATAACGCCCTTGTAGGGGTCGTACTGGCTGTCGAAGATGAGCGCGCGAAGCGGCGCGTCCGGGTCGCCCGCCGGCGCGGGGATATCGGACACGATGCGCTCGAGCACCTCGTGGATGTTGATGTTCATTTTGGCCGAGATCTCCGGGCTGTCCTCGGCCGGGATGCCGATGATGTCCTCGATCTCCTTTTTAACGCGCGGCGCGTCGGCGGCGGGCAGGTCGATCTTGTTGATGACCGGCACGACCTCGAGCCCCGCGTCAATGGCGAGGTAGGTATTGCCCAGCGTCTGCGCCTCGATGCCCTGCGCCGCGTCGACGACCAGCAGCGCGCCCTCGCACGCGGCGAGCGAGCGCGAGACCTCGTAGTTGAAGTCGACGTGGCCGGGCGTGTCGATCAGGTTCATCTCATAGGTCTGCCCGTCGTCGGCCTCGTACTCCATGCGCACCGCGCGCGCCTTGATGGTGATGCCGCGCTCGCGCTCGAGGTCCATGTTGTCGAGCAGCTGCTCCTCCATCTCGCGCTGCGAGACGGCCTTGCACTGCTCGAGCAGGCGGTCGGCCAGCGTGGACTTGCCGTGGTCGATATGGGCGATGATGGAAAAATTGCGGATATGCGCACGATTATTCACACCGGAAGCTCCTTCTCTGTATACAAATTTCGATACCGTACTATTATAACACGTCGTCCCCTGCCAAACAAGCGTTTTCACGCGCGATACCGCCCGCCGCGGCGCTTTTTCAGCTTTTGCATAAGTTTTACATGCCTTTGCCCCGTTTTTTGCAAACCCCTGCTATGATGGGAGCGTGGTCAAAACACACTTTTCTCTTTTTTATCCTTCTTCCCTTGGTGCGGGGCGGCTGCGGCCGCCCCGCAGATTTTTGGCAAAGGGGCTTGCATTCTGTTTACGGCAGGTATATACTTGACCTTGGTAAAGCGCAAGGGCGCTTGCCGACAACCGAATATATCAGGTGCAATACCGCATCATTCAGCAAGAATGATTTGTGTGTAGATTTTACGTCCAGATGCGGCGCGATTTCGCGGCAATACTTGATGTATTGCAAGAAATCGCAACAAAATCCGGGCGTAAAGCTCCCGCAAAGCATCGAAGATGCAATGGTGTGGTGTTGCCCAGCATTCTTCAGGGCAGGGTGCGATTCCCTACCGGCGGTACAGCCCGCGAGCGGACGCTCTTTCCGAGCGGAAGCATGACCCGGTGAAATTCCGGGGCCGACAGTAAAGTCTGGATGGAAGAAGAATACGCGGCACGGCGGGCGTTGTCCCGCGTCCGCTTGTTTGCTGTTCTGAAATGCCGTCAGGTGTTTCAGATTTTTTATTTTCCGTATCCACGCGCCCCGGAGCATCCGCTTTCGGGGCGTTTTTATCATTTTCAGCCCATTAACGGGCTTTTTGCGAGGTGATTTCCCGTTGCAAACCATCCATGAGACCTATATGCGCCGGGCGCTCGAACTGGCTTCCCGCGGCGCGGGGCATGTCAGCCCCAACCCGATGGTCGGCTGCGTCATCGTCAAGGACGGGCGCGTCATCGGCGAGGGCTGGCACGAGCGGTGCGGCGGCCTGCACGCCGAGCGCAACGCGCTCAAGAACTGCACCGAGGACCCAGCGGGCGCCGACCTGTACGTCACGCTTGAGCCGTGCTGCCACTGGGGCCGCACGCCCCCCTGCACGGACGCCATCCTCGAACACCGCATCGGCCGTGTGTTCGTCGGCTGTCTGGACGCCAACCCGCTGGTCGCGGGCAAGGGCGCCGAGATTTTGCGGGACGCGGGCATCCCGGTCGAGACCGGTATCTGCGAGGACGAGTGCCGCCGCTTAAACGAGGTGTTCTTTCACTACATCACGCACAAGACGCCCTATGTCGTGCTCAAGTATGCGATGACGCTCGACGGCAAGATCGCCGCCCACACGGGCGACAGCCGCTGGGTGACGGGCGAGGCCGCACGCCATCACGTCCACGAGACGCGGGCGCGCCTGTCCGGCATCATGGTTGGCGTGGGCACGGTGCTGGCGGACGACCCGCTGCTCACCTGCCGCATCGAGGGCGGACGCGACCCCTACCGTATCATCTGCGACAGCCGCGCGCGCACGCCGCTGGACAGCCAGCTCATCCGCACCGCGCGCGAGGTCGACACGGTCATTGCGATCACCGCATGGAACGAGCGCGCCGCGGCGCTTAAGCAGGCGGGCGCGCATCTGGTGCTGTGCAAGGAGCGGAACGGCAAGGTAGACCTCACCGACCTGATGCACCAGCTCGGCGCGCACGGGCTGGACAGCATCCTGCTTGAGGGCGGCGCAGAACTGGCGTTCGCGGCGCTCGAGGCCGGCATCGTACACAAGGTACAGGCGTACATCGCGCCCAAGCTGATCGGCGGCGCAGCCTCCAAGACCCCGCTCGGCGGCGCGGGCTTTGCCAAGATGGCCGACGCGCTGCCGCTCCGGGACGTGACGGTCACGCCGCTCGGCGGCGATTTTCTGATCAAGGGGGTGCTGTGACATGTTCACCGGCATCATTGAAGAGGTCGGCACGGTGCGCCGCATCGAGCGCGGCGCGGCGGGCGCACGGCTGACGATCGGCGCGAAAACCGTGCTCGAGGGCACCCAAATCGGTGACAGCATCGCGACCAACGGCGTGTGCCTGACCGTCGTCTCGATGACGGCGGACAGCTTTTCCGCCGACGTCATGGCCGAGTCGCTGCGCCGCTCCGGGCTCGGCCAGCTGCAAAGCGGCTCGCCCGTCAACCTCGAGCGCGCGATGGCCGCCAACGGCCGCTTCGGCGGGCACATCGTGTCCGGCCACATCGACGGCACAGGCACGGTCGCGTCCCAGCGCCGCGAGGACAACGCGGTCTGGGTGACCGTGCACGCCCCCGCTTCCCTGCTGCGCTACATCGTCGAAAAAGGCTCGGTCGCCATCGACGGCGTCAGCCTGACGGTCGCGGCGGTGGACGGAACCGGCTTTTCGGTCTCGATCATCCCACACACGGGCGCGCAGACCATCCTGCTCGGCAAAAAGCCGGGCGAGACGGTCAACCTCGAATGCGACGTGATCGGCAAATACGTTGAAAAGCTGCTCACGCCCTTCGGCAAGGACGGGGACGCGCCCCAAAGCGGCATCACCATGGATTTTCTGGCCCAGCATGGGTTCTGAACAGTAAGGAGGACAAACCGATATGGAACAGCAGTACTGCACGGTCGAGGAGGCGCTCGACGAGCTGCGCGCCGGGCGCATCATCATCACGATCGACGACCCCGACCGCGAAAACGAGGGCGACATGATCTGCGCCGCCCAGTTCGCCACGACCGAAAACGTCAACTTCATGGCCGTCCATGCCAAGGGGCTGATCTGCACGCCGATGAGCGAAGCGGTCGCCGAACGGCTCGGGCTGGAGCAGATGGTCAAGGTCAACACCGACAACCACCAGACCGCGTTCACCGTCTCGGTCGACCACGTCGACACGACGACCGGCATCTCGGCCGAGGAGCGCGGCTTTACCTGCCGCAAGTGCGCCGACCCCGCCACCAAGCCTTCCGACCTGCGCCGTCCCGGCCATGTGTTCCCGCTGGTGGCGCGCTACGGCGGCGTGCTCACCCGCAACGGCCACACCGAGGCGACCGTCGACCTGTGCCGTCTGGCCGGGTTGGAGGAATGCGGCCTGTGCTGCGAGATCATGCGCGAGGACGGCACGATGATGCGCACGACCGAGCTGCTCGAGCACGCCAAACAGTGGGGGCTCAAGGTCATCACGATCAAGGCGCTGCAGGACTACTGCCGCCGCCACCACAAGCACGTCGTGCGCGAGGCGAGCGCCAAGCTGCCCACCCGCTTCGGCGAGTTCCAGATTTACGGCTACGTCAACGACCTGACCGGCGAGCACCATGTCGCGGTTGTCAAGGGCGAGATCGGCGACGGCAAAAACCTGCTGTGCCGCGTACACTCCGAATGCCTGACCGGCGACGTGTTCGGCTCGCGCCGCTGCGACTGCGGCCAGCAGCTGGCCGCCGCCATGCAACAGATCGAGCGCGAGGGGCGCGGCGTGCTGCTCTACATGCGGCAGGAGGGCCGCGGCATCGGCCTGATCAACAAGCTGAAAGCCTACGAACTGCAGGAGCAGGGCTGGGACACGGTCGAGGCCAACGTCAAGCTCGGCTTTGCGCCCGACCTGCGCGAATACTGGATCGGCGCGCAGATCCTGCAGGACCTCGGCGCAAAGGAGCTGCGCCTGCTGACCAACAACCCGGAAAAGATCTACGGCCTCGACGGCTTCGGTGTCGAGATCGTCGAGCGCGTGCCGATCGAGATCGCCCCACAGGAGGACGACGCGTTCTACCTGCGCACCAAGCAGATCAAGATGGGTCACATCTTCAAGCACGTCCTGTAAGTTTTACAACAAATTTCAGATAAACGGAGGAAAATCAACATGAAAGTTCTCGAGGGAAAGCTGGTTGCCGGCAAGGGCAAGTTCGCTATCGTCGCGTCGCGCTTCAATGAGTTCATCGTCTCCAAGCTGATCTCGGGCGCGGAGGACACGCTCGTGCGCCACGGCGTCGACACCGACGACATCACGCTCGTCTGGGTGCCGGGCGCGTTTGAGATCCCGCTGGCCGCGCAGAAGCTCGCCCAGTCGGGCAAGTACTGCGCGATCGTCTGCCTCGGCGCGGTCATCCGCGGCTCGACCTCGCACTACGACTACGTCTGCAACGAGGTGTCCAAGGGCATCGCGCAGGTCAATTTGCAGACCGGCGTGCCGGCCACCTTCGGCATCGTCACGACCGAGAACATCGAGCAGGCCATCGAGCGCGCAGGCACCAAGGCCGGCAACAAGGGCGCGGACGCCGCGCTGACCGCGCTCGAGCTTGCCAACCTGATGCCGCAGCTGTAAGCCGCACCCCCGGCCATCCCGCAGACCCGCGTCCCCCGGATGGCTGCTGCCGCAGCATGCAGAAGGCCGCTCCCCTAAGGGAGCGGCCTTCTTTTGCCCCATACCGGAACAATTACCGGTTTTGCTTAATATTTATCCGAAAAGCTGCTGTGGCTGTCGCCTTGCTGCGATAGCGACGGCAGGTGATCCTGACCGCTTTCGACCTGCAGCGGCGCGACCGGGAAACCGTCCTCCGTGCCGGGCAGCTTGAAGCGGCTGATCATGCCCTTGAGCATCTGCGCCTGACCGGACAGCTCCTCGCTGGCCGCCGCGCTCTGCTCCGCCGTCGCCGAGTTGGTCTGCACTACCTCGGAAATCTGGTCGACGCCGATCGAGATCTCCTTCAGGCGCGACGCCTGATCCTGATAATCCTCGACCACCTTGTCGATCACCGCAACGACCTCACCCGAATCGGCCGCCGCCATGCCCAGCGACTCCGCCGTCGTGCGGGCGATGCCCTCGCCCTTCTTGACCGCCTCGACCGAGCGTGCGATCAGGTCGTTGGTTTCCTTGGCTGCTGCCGCGCTCTTGCCCGCCAGGTTGCGCACCTCATCGGCCACAACCGCAAAGCCCTTGCCGGCTGTGCCCGCGCGCGCGGCCTCGACCGCGGCGTTCAGCGCCAGGATATTGGTCTGGAACGCGATATCGTCGATCGTCTTGATGATCTTGCTGATATCGTTGGAGTGGGTGCTGATATCCCGCATCGCCTGCAGCATATCCTGCATCTGGCCGTTGCTGGCGTCTACCTGATCCTTGACGTTGTTGAGCTGGATGATCACCTCGCTCGCCTTGCTGGCGCCGTCCGTTACCTTGTTGTTCAGCGTCTGCACCGCGTCGGACAGCTCCTGCACGGACGAAGCCTGCTCGGTCGCGCCCTGCGCCAGCGCCTGTGCGCCGCTGGAAATCTGATCTGCGCCCATGTTGACCTGCGCAGCCGACTGCGCAATGCCAGATATCGTATCCGTCAGGCTGCTCTGAATGGCCAGCATGGATTCTTTCAACTTGGCAAATTCTCCACGGTAATCATGATGGAGCTGGAATATCAAATTGCCCTCGCCCATCTGTGCCAGCACCGCAGAAATCTCATTGATATAGTCGATATAGGTTTTGAGCCGATCGACAATGTGCATCGTCGATTGCCCCAGCTGGGCCACTTCATCGCGGCCCTTAACCGTGTATTCCACATTCAGCTCGCCGTCTGCCAAACGTTCCGCCACAACTGTCAGACGCTTCAGCGGGCGGGTGATCGAAATGGACAGCAGCAGGATGATCGCGGCCAGCAGGATCGCGCAGCCGACAAAGCCGATCACGACCACGCGCACCATATCCGACACACGTCCGTCATACTCGGCCGCCGGTATCAGGCCGAGCACCTGATAGCCCGTGTCGCCCAGCGAAACCGTGCTGCCGTAGTACGAATTGCCCTGCCGCGTATACTGCACGCCGCTGACATCCGTGTTGTTGAGCAGCGCGTCCTGAATGGTTTCGGAGTACTGCGCCTCCTGCACCGTCGTGCCGACGACAGAGGAATCCGGATGGTACAGGATCATATCCGCCGAATCATACAATGTGATATAGCCGGTCTCCCCGATGGTCATGCCGCTCAGCGAGTTTTTCAGCTCGTCCATGCCGACGTCTACGCCGACCACGCCGACCATCTGGCCATTCTCCATCACCGGGCCGACAACCGTAATCACCATCTGCTGCGTTCCAGCATCCACATAGGCGCTTGTCATAATGGTCTGCTTCTCCTGCTGCGTGCGCGAATACCACTCGCGGGTCGAGAAGTCCACATCCGCCGAGGTCAAACGGTCGTTATTGGAATATACCAGTTCCTGCAGGTCTACATCGGCGTACCATACGCCGACCAACGTCCCCTGATACTGTTCCTGCGTGTTCTGCAGCTGCTCGAGCAGTTCCTGAAAATGCTCGGAACCGTCCAAGGTGGTTTTGGCATGGTCGGTTGCGACCGAAACCACATCCGGCGACATCAGCATCGTGTCCACCACGCCGTAAAACTCCTTGATAAACGCATCCACCTCATTGGCGGCCGCCTGCGACTGTGACGTCAGGTTTTCCGTCATCATCCCTTCGACCGTTTCCGTCACCCGAGCCCCCAGCAGTATGCCGATACCGCCCAATACCAGCACCAGAGGGATCAAAATCCCCAGAGTGAGTTTCTGTGCAATGCCCAATTTCACAATGACACCCTCTTCTCCTTTATTTTTCGTACCCCACGGTTTTTGCACCGCATAGCCACACGAAATTGAAAGCTTATTTATTTTATCGAACTACAACTTAAAAACTTAACATTTCCTCGGCAATGAATTTCATTTTTTGCACAACCGCACCCCGCCGCAGCGCCCCTTTTCTGTGCATTAACACAACAGCCCGCTGCATGCTCCGCCCCCCCTTTTGCATACGGCCGCACCCGGCTGCGGCCAGCGCGCCCCGGGCGCGCCGCCCGTGGCTGCTGTGCGCCGTCGCGGGCCGCATACGGCGCTGCGCGCGCAAACAGGCGGAAATAAGTTCCCGCCCTGCCAAACCCTCCTTGCGCGCGGACAGCCGCGCCGCATGCACTTTTTGCATGTTTATGCGGATTGCACCCTGCCGCCGCGGCCGCGGGCGCCGCGCGCCCGGCCGGGTCGAAAAAAGAAAAAACGGAAGCCTGCCGGCTTCCGCTTTTTTACAGCACCTTACTGAGGAAATCGATCGTGCGCGGCTCCTTGGGGTGGTTGATGACCTCGTCGGGCGTGCCCTGCTCGACGATATAGCCGCCCTCCATGAAGATAACGCGGCTGGCGACCTCGCGGGCAAAGCCGATCTCGTGCGTGACGACGACCATCGTCATGCCCTCCTTGGCCAGCCCCTGCATGACCTGCAGCACCTCGCCGACCATCTCGGGGTCAAGCGCCGAGGTCGGCTCGTCGAACAGCATGATATCCGGGTTCATGGCGAGCGCACGCGCAATCGCGACGCGCTGCTTCTGGCCGCCGGACAGCTGCGCCGGATAGGCGTCCGCCTTGTCGGCCAGGCCGACGCGCTTGAGCAGCCGCATGGCGGTTTCGCGCGCCTGCTCCTTGCTGGCCTTTTTCAGCTCGGTCGGCGCGAGCATCATGTTGCCCATGACGTCGAGGTTATTGAACAGGTTGAACAGCTGGAACACCATGCCGACGTTCTCGCGCACCTTGTTGATGTCAGTTTTCTTGTCGGTGATGTCGTAGCCGTCGACAATGACCGTGCCGCCCGTGATGTCCTCGAGGCGGTTCAGGCAGCGCAGGAAGGTCGACTTGCCCGAGCCGGACGGCCCGAGGATGACGACGACCTCGCCCTCGTGGATATCGATCGAAACGTCCTTAAGCACTTCCAGATCGCCGAAGCTCTTTTTCAGGTGGGAGACATGGATCTTTGTCTGCTTGTTATTCTCTGCCACGGTTGACCCTCCTCTCCATGACCTTTGCAAAGCGGGACAGGATCGTAATGACGATCAGGTACATCACGCCGACAATGAACCAGACCTCGGACGAGCGCATCGTGTTGGCAACGACGTTCTTGGCCGTGTTGACCAGCTCCGGGAAGCCGATGACCGACAGGATCGAGGTATCCTTGAGCGTGATGATGAACTGGTTGATGATCGACGGGATCATCGTGCGGATGGCCTGCGGCAGCACGACGCGCTGCATCGCCTTCCAGTACGGCAGGCCAAGGCTGCGCGCGGCCTCCATCTGCCCCTTGTCGACGCTCTGGATACCGGCGCGGATGATCTCGGCCATATAGGCGCCGCAGTTGAGCGCCAGCGCGACCGTACCGGCCTGCAGCGCGGAAAGGGTGAAGTTCTTGATGCCGAGCGTGCTGCTGACAAACTGCGGGAAACCAAAATAGATGAAAAATGCCAGCACGATCATGGGCACGCCGCGGATGACGTCGACAAAGATGGTCGAAATGACATTGCAGACGCGGTTTTTGAGCACGCTCAACAAGCCGAAGATCAAACCCAGAATGCAGGCGAAAAACAGGCCGCACAGCGCCAGCAGCAGCGTTTGCCCCATGGCTTCGAGCAGCAGCGGCCCGTAAGTGCTGAGAATTTTGACCAGCATGGGACATGTCTCCTTTCTTTATAAAAAATGAGGGGGCGCCGGAACCAACCAGTGCCCCCTGAACCTTCAGGTCAATCCGCTATGATCAGCCCAGATACTTGGCGATGATCTCGTCGTACTTGCCGTTCTCCTTGATGTTGGCAAGGCCGGCGTTGAACATGTCGATCAGCTCCTGATTGTCCGCGTTGAAGATGGCAAAGCCGTACGGCGCGCCTTCATTTGCGGTATCCTCCAGGATCTTGAGGGCCAGGTCGCCTTCCTTGATGGAAGCCGCCATGATCGGGGTGTCCTCGAAGCAGGCCACGGTCTGGCCGCCGAGCACCGCCTGATACATCGTGGGCGAATCCTCAAAGTAGGTGATCTCGAAGCCGTACTCGTCCTTCAGGCTCTCGGCGTAAGCCGCGCCCTGCGTGCCGGTCTTAACGGCAACGGTCTTACCAGACAGGTCGGCAAAGCCGGTGATGTCGGAGTCGGCCGCGACGGTCATGGTCTGGGTGGCCTGATAGTAGCCGTCCGAGAAGATCCAGCCGCTTTCCTTACGCTCGTCGGTGATGGAAGCGCCGGCGATCATGCCGTCCGCCTGACCGGACTGGCAGGCCGCGATGGCCGCATCCCAGCCGAGGCTGTTGATCTTGTACTCAAAACCCTGATCTTCCGCGATCGCATCGACGAGGTCCACGTCGATACCGACAAAGTTGCCGGAAGCATCGGTGTACTCAAAAGGCTTGAACACGGTGTCGGACGCGATGACCCAAACCTTGCCGTCGCCCGAGGCGTTCGAATCGTTTGCCGCATCGTTGTTTGCGTCGGTGGACGTACCGCCGCAGGCCGCCAGACCCAGCGCAAGCGTCGCCGCCATCAGCAGAGAAAGTGCTTTTTTCATGTGTGTGACTCTCCTTTTTCCTTTTTCTTCCCCGTTGCCCCGCAGACGCACGCTTGCATGCGCGCGGCGCACCGGCCATAGAAGACAGGGGGGCGGTGGCAGTATCCAGACAACTGCCATCGCCCATCATGCCAAAATTTATTATAGCGTAAAATCAAGTTTGCGTCAAGCGTATCGCCTGTTTTTTGACACAAAGCGCGTCAAATGTGCTCGGCTGCCCGCAGGATCTCCTCCAGTGCGAAGTCGATGCCCAGCAGGCTGGTATTGAGCGTCAGGTCGTAGTTTGTCGCGTCGGCATAGTGGCGGCCGGTGTAATGCGTGCAGTAGGTGCTGCGCGTCTTGTCCACCGCCTTGATGTTGGCGCGCAGCTTGTCCGGCTCGACGTCCTGCATCATGCCGAGCATGCGCTCATAGCGCCACTCAAAATCCGCGTGGACGAACACGCGCAGGCAGTGGTCGAACTCGCGCAGGATGTAGTCCGCGTTGCGGCCGACGATGACGCAGCTGCCCTTATCCGCCAGCTCGCGGATGGCCTTGACCTGCGCCTCCCACAGCTTGTCGCTCAGCGGACGGTTATAGAAGTCGAACAGGCTCTGCGTCAGGCCGAAGCTGGTCGGCACGCGCTCGTCCCACTTGCGCACCTGCGCGGGGCTCAACCCGGCGGACGCCTTGGCCGTGCACAGGATCAGGTCCTTGTTGTACAGCGGGATCTCGAGCGCCTGCGACACGCGCCTGCCCAGCTCGCCGCCGCCCGCGCCGAACTGCCGGCTGATGGTAATGATTTTTCTCATGTGATCTCCTCCCGGTTTGCATGCGGGCGGCGCAGCCGCCCGGATATGCTCCTGCGTCCATTATAACCGACCGGCGCGGGAAACGCAAGCGACGGGCGCGTCCGCGCCGTCCAGCAGGCGCAGGAACGCCCGCCACGCGGCCGCGTGCTCGACAAACGGCGCCGGGCAGGTTTTGTGCGTCACGTCGTAATGGCGCAGCACCCGGCCGGGCGGGATGCCGTAGCGCGCCATCAGCAGCCGCACGAGCGCCGCGGCGTTGTCCACCGTGGCCGGGTGGAAGCTGTAACGGCCGTCCTGCACCCGGCTGCACAGCGCAATGCCGATGCTGTTGGCGTTGCGGCAGTACGGGTGGTGGTATGCCCCCCGCGTGCCGCAGTGCCACGCCACGTCCGCGTCGCGCACCGCCTGCCAGACCCCGGTTTCGTCCACCAGATAGTGCGCCGAAACCGAAAGCGCCGTGTCCGACAGCCGCCCGGCCGCCTGCCTTGCGTCCATGCCGCCCGCCGTGCCATGCACGACCAGATAGGCGACCTGCGCCCCGCTGCGCGCCGCCGCCCGGTAATTTTGCGCATGCGCCTGCAAAAACCGTATTTCCATCACCTTTCACATCCTCTCTGCATAAACTCCAAAAAAAGAGGGGTAGATTGACACAATTTGGTCAATCCGTTCTATCCTTATGCAAAAAGTTGTGTTATAATGATTAGCAGACACGTTTGAGAGGAAGATTATTCGATGATATGCAGCAATATTCTGGAAGCGGTCGGGCACACGCCGATGGTGCGACTCAACCGGATGGTGCCGGCGGACTGCGCGCAGGTGCTCGTCAAGTTTGAGGGTCTGAACGTCGGCGGCTCCATCAAAACGCGCACCGCCCTGAATATGGTAGAGGACGCCGAGCGCCGCGGCCTGATCGGGCCGGACACGGTCATCGTCGAGCCGACCAGCGGCAACCAGGGCATCGGCCTTGCGCTGTGCGGCGCGGTCAAGGGCTACACGGTCAAGATCATCATGCCGGACTCGGTTTCCGAGGAACGCCGCAAGCTGGTGCAGCACTACGGCGCAGAGGTCATCCTGGTGCACGACGCGGGCAACATCGGCGACTGCATCGCGGAATGCCAACGCATTGCGGACGAAATGGCCGCAAACGACCCCAAGGTTTTCGTCCCCGGCCAGTTTGACAACCCGGCCAACCCGTCCGTCCACCGCCACCACACCGCCACCGAGATTTTGGAGCAGGTCGGCGGCCCGATCGACGGCTTCTGCTCGGGCTTCGGCACGGGCGGCACGATCAGCGGCATCGGCGAGGTGCTCAAGGCGCAGAACCCCCAGCTGGAGATCTGGGCGGTCGAGCCGGAGAACGCGGCCATCCTGTCGGGCGGCTCGATCGGCACGCACCTGCAAATGGGCATCGGCGACGGCGTCATCCCCAAAAACCTGAACACCAAAATTTACGACCACCTGTACATCGTCACCGACGACGAGGCCATCCAGACCGCCAAGGATTTGGCGCGGCTCGAGGGCCTGATGTGCGGCATTTCGAGCGGCACCAACGTCGCGGCGGCTATCCAGCTGGCCAAAAAGCTCGGCAAGGGTAAAACGGTCGTCACCGTGCTGCCGGACACTGC
>NZ_CALWUN010000036.1 GCF_944384735.1 uncultured Agathobaculum sp.
CGCGCGGAGGGAGGGAAAACTGTGTCGGAGATCCGCATCAAGGAAAACGAGTCTATTGACAGCGCGCTGCGCCGTTTCAAGCGTTCGTGCGCCAAAGCGGGTACGCTTTCCGAGCTCCGCAAGCGTGAGCATTATGAAAGCCCGAGCGTCAAGCGCCGCAAGAAATCTGAGGCTGCGCGCGCGAAGAAGAAAAAGTTTCGCTGATTGAAAAAGGACGGATGCAACGCATCCGTCCTTTCAGTTTGCCCCGACGGCGCCGGCGTGCAAAAAAAATTAACACATCATTCAAATATTCTACAAACTTTGGACATACTGGTGCGGTATAGTATAACCACAGCAAGGGAAACAACCCTTTTTCATATAAACTTTCTTCATGGGAAGCAAACAAAATCTGTTCGGCCCTGTGGGACGGAATACCGCGCAGGCTCCCGGACAGTCCAAAGACAAGAGGCGGACACCGCCCATTGACATAGAAAGCGCGCACGGCGGAAGCCGCGCGCGCTTTTGCGTGGGTGGCCCCGGCCGGGACATGACGCGGCGCAGACGCAGGAAACAGTTGCAAAAATCCGGAAAAGCGCGTATAATAATAAAGTTATGGATTTGAGGACTTGGGAAACAGGGAGTTAAGGACGATATGAGCAAAGCAAAACCGTCATACGGCAACGAGAGCATTTCCTCGCTCAAGGGCGCGGACCGCGTGCGCAAGCGCCCGGGCGTCATCTTCGGCTCGGACGGGCTGGAGGGCTGCGAGCACGCGGTGTTCGAGATCCTGTCCAACTCGATCGACGAGGCGCGCGAGGGCTTCGGCGCGGAGATCGTGACCACCCGCTATGAGGACGGCTCGATCGAGGTGGCCGACCGCGGCCGCGGCGTGCCGATCGAGTGGAACGAGGGCGAGCAGCGCTACAACTGGGAGCTGGTGTTCTGTGAGCTGTATGCGGGCGGCAAATATAAGAACGACACGGGCGAAAACTATGAGTTCTCGCTCGGCCTGAACGGCCTAGGCACCTGTGCGACGCAGTATTCCTCGGAATATATGGACGTGACCGTCGTGCGCGACGGGTTCGAGTACAGCCTGCACTTTGAAAAGGGCGAAAACAAGACCGATGCCAAGGAGGGCTTTGTCAAAAAGCCCACCACCTCCAAAAAGACCGGCACGACCATCCGCTGGAAGCCCGACCTCGAGGTGTTCACCGACATCAACATCCCGGTCGACTATTTCCTCGATACGCTCAAGCGGCAGGCGGTGGTCAACAGCCACATCAAGTTCGTGCTGCGCAATCAGGTTGGCGGCAAGTTCGAGACGACCGAGTTTCTCTATCAGAACGGCATTGTCGACTATGTGACCGAGCTGGTAGGGGAAAACCCGCTAACCTCGGTGCAGTTTTTGGAGGGCGAGCGGCGCGGCCGCGACCGCGCGGACAAGCCGGAATATAAAGTCAAACTCAGCTGCGCGTTCTGCTTTTCGTCCGCGGTGTCGCGCATCGAGTACTACCACAATTCGTCGTGGCTCGAGCACGGCGGCGCGCCCGACAAGGCGGTGCGCTCGGCGTTCGTCTCGGCGCTCGATGGTTATCTCAAGCAGAATAACAAATACACCAAGAGCGAGTCCAAGGTCACGTTCCAGGACGTGATGGACAGCCTTGTGCTGGTCACCAACTGCTTTTCCACCCAGACCTCGTACGAGAACCAGACCAAAAAGGCCATCACCAACAAGTTCATCCAAGAGGCGATGACCGATTTCCTCAAGCAGGGGCTGGAAATCTACTTCATCGAGAACAAGGCCGAGGCGGACAAGATCGCCGAGCAGGTGCTCATCAACAAGCGCAGCCGTGAGCAGGCGGAAAAGGCGCGCCTGAACATCAAAAAGAAGCTGTCCGGCAGCATGGATTTGGCCAACCGCGTGCAGAAGTTCGTCGACTGCCGCACCAAGGACGTGACGCGGCGCGAGCTGTATATCGTCGAGGGCGATTCCGCACTCGGTTCGGTCAAGCAGGGGCGCGACAGCGAGTTTCAGGCGGTCATGCCGGTGCGCGGCAAGATTTTGAACTGTCTCAAGGCCGACTACGGCAAGATCTTCAAGAACGACATCATCACCGACCTTTTGAAGGTGCTCGGCTGCGGCGTCGAGGTGCGCGGCAAGGCGTCCAAGGATTTGTCCGCGTTCGATCTCGAGGCGCTGCGCTGGCGACGCATCATCATCTGCACCGATGCCGACGTCGACGGCTTCCAGATCCGCACGCTGATTCTGACCATGCTGTACCGGCTGGTGCCGACGCTGATCGAAAAGGGCTATGTGTATATCGCGGAGTCGCCGCTGTATGAGATCACCTATCGCGACAAGAGTTATTTCGCCTTTGACGAGGGCGAAAAGGCGGCGATCCTCAAAAAGCTTGAGGGCAAGAAAATCCAGATCCAGCGCTCCAAGGGTCTCGGCGAGAACGAGGCCGACATGATGTGGCAGACGACGATGAACCCGGAAACGCGCCGCCTCATCCGCATCCAGCCCGAGGACGCCAAGGCGACGGCCGAGATGTTCGACCTGCTGCTGGGCGATAACCTGTCCGGCCGCAAGGAGTATATCGCGGAAAACGGCCACGAATATCTGGATCTGGCGGATATATCCTGACAAGGAGTTCAATTTGCATGGCAAAGAAGAAAAACGACGAGCCAAAAGTATATAAGGAGCATCCGTCGGTCGACCAGCGTATCACGGACACGCTGCGCGAGAACTATATGCCCTATGCGATGAGCGTCATCGTGTCGCGCGCGATCCCGGAGATTGACGGCTTCAAGCCGTCGCACCGCAAGCTGTTGTACACGATGTACAAGATGGGGCTGCTGAACGGCAACCGCACCAAGTCGGCCAACATCGTCGGCCAGACGATGAAGCTCAACCCGCACGGCGATGCGGCCATCTACGAGACGATGGTGCGCCTGACGCGCGGCAACGAGGCGCTGCTGACGCCGTTTGTCGACTCCAAGGGCAACTTCGGCAAGGTGTACTCGCGCGACATGGCCTATGCCGCGCCGCGTTACACCGAGGCCAAGCTGGATGCGTTCTGCGCCGAGCTGTTCCGCGACATCGACGCCGATGCGGTCGACTTTGTCGACAACTACGACGGCACGCTCAAGGAGCCGACGCTGCTGCCGACGACCTTCCCAAATATCCTTGTGTCGGCCAATACGGGCATTGCGGTCGGCATGGCGTCCAGCTTTTGCGGCTTCAACCTCGAGGAGGTGTGCCGCACGACCATCGAATATATCAAAAACCCGTCGCACGATCTGCTCTCGACGCTGCCCGCGCCCGACTTTTCGACCGGCGGCGAGTTGATCTACGACGAGAACGAGATGCGCGGCATCTATGAGACCGGCCGCGGCTCGTTCAAGGTGCGCGCCAAGTGGACGTATGACAAAAAGGAAAACCTGATCGAGATCACCGAGATCCCGTACACCACGACGATTGAGGCCATCATCGACAAGATCGCCGAGCTGGCCAAGGGCGGTAAGCTGCGCGAGATCGCCGACGTGCGCGACGAGACCGACCTGTCCGGCCTGAAAATCGCCATCGACCTCAAGCGCGGCACCGACCCGGACAAGCTGATGGCCAAGCTGATGAAACTGACGCCGCTGATGGACAGCTGCTCGTGCAACTTCAATGTGCTGATCGTCGGTATGCCGCGCGTGCTGGGTGTGCGCGAGGTGCTCGAAGAGTGGACGGCGTGGCGCACCGAATGCGTGCGCCGCCGCGTGTTCTTCGACCTGAACAAGAAGAAGGACAAGCTGCACCTGCTGCACGGCCTGTCCAAGATTTTGCTGGATATCGACAAGGCCATCCGCATCATCCGCGAGACCGAGGAGGACGCCGAGGTCATCCCCAACCTGATGATCGGCTTTGGCATCGACCAGGTGCAGGCCGAGTTCATCGCGGACATCCGCCTGCGCAACATCAACAAGGAATATATCCTGAAGCGCACCAAGGAGACCGCCGACCTCGAAAGTGAGATCGCCAAACTCGAGGAAATTGTCAAATCCAAGGCCAAGATCCGCAATATCATCATCAAGGAGCTCGAGCAGGTCATCAAGAAATACCCGTCGCCGCGCCGCACCCGCCTGGTGACGGCCGGGGCGGTACCCGAGTTTGACGAGGAGGACCACATCGAGGATTATCCGGTGCTGCTGTTCCTGACGCGCGAGGGCTACTTCAAGAAGATCACGCCGCAGTCGTGGCGCATGTCGCAGGAGCACAAGCTCAAGGAGGGCGACGAGGTCATCTGGCAGGCCGAGACGACCAACAAGGCCGAAATCATCTTTTTCACCAATCTGCAGCAGGCGTACAAGGCGCACCTGTACGACTTTGAGGACTGCAAGGCGTCCGTGCTGGGCGATTATCTGGCCGGCAAGCTGGGCATGAACGAGGGCGAAGCGCCGGTCTATGCCATGCTGCCCGGCGACTACAGGGGCAATATGGTCATCGTATTCGAGAACGGCAAGGCCGCGCGCTTTGCGCTCGACAGCTTCGAGACCAAGACCAACCGCCGCCGCCTGACCGGCGCGTATTCGGCCAAGTCGCCGGCTGTGGCGTTTTTCTACCCGGTCGACGAGGAAACCGAGATCACCATGTTCTCGACCGCGGGCCGCGCGCTGACCTTCCGCGCCAATATGCTGGACATCAAGGCCAGCCGTTCGACGCAGGGCGTGCAGGCCATGGTGCTGCGCGGCAAGCACACGATCACGCGCGCCTGCCGCATGGAGGAGGCAGGCTTGTCGGACAACGGCCGCTACCGCTGCCGCAGCATCCCGTCGATCGGCGCGCTGCTGACCGACGAAGACCTGCCGGAAAAGCAGATGAAGTTCGAATAATATCTTTTCGATTGGAACCACGTTTCCAATCGAATCAGTTGTATCAAAAAAACGGGCATAGCTCGTTTTTTCGATGCCGCTCACAGAGCGGCTGAACTATGCGCGCTACGGCGCGGGAGCTTATTGACAAACTGGAGCCTTTGCCGTCCACGGACGGCAAAGGCTTTTTGGCTTGCGGATGCTTTTACGCTGTGCTATAATAAAATCCGACAGAAAGGGGCGTTATTACGATGTTAAATGAAAAGATGGCCGCGCTGGGGAACAACCGCTCCACCATCCGCGAGCTTTTTGAATACGGCAGCAAGCGGGCGGCGGTGGTCGGCCGGGAGAATGTGTTTGATTTCTCGATCGGTAACCCGAACGTGCCCGCGCCGGACGCCGTGCGCGAGGCCATCCTCGCGGAAGCGGCGGGCGACCCGGTCGCGCTGCACGGCTATACCTCTGCGCAGGGCGCGGCGGACGTGCGCAAGACGCTGGCGGACGACCTCAACCGCCGGTTCGGCACGGATTATACGGGCGACAGCCTGTATTTGACCGCAGGCGCGGCGGCTGCCCTGTCCTGCGCGTTCAAGGCGGTTGCCTGCCCGGGCGACGAGTTTGTCGTGCTCGCGCCGTACTTCCCGGAATACCTGATGTTCATTGAGAGCGGCGCAGGCGCCAAGGCGGTTATCGTGCCGCCATCCATTGTCGATTTCCAGATCGACTTCGACGCTCTGGACAAGGCGCTGAACGCAAACACCAAGGCGGTCGTCATCAATTCGCCGAACAACCCGTCGGGCGCGGTCTACTCCGAGCAGACGGTAAAGCAGTTGGCCGCGCTGCTGCGCGACAAGGAGGCGCAGTTCGGCCACCCGATCTACCTCATTTCCGATGAACCGTACCGCGAGATCGTCTATGATGGCGTACAGGCGCCGTTTGTGCCCAACTATTATGACGACACGATGGTGTGCTATTCGTACTCCAAGTCGCTTTCGCTGCCGGGCGAGCGCATCGGCTATGTGCTCGTGCCGCCCAAGGCGGCGGACAGCGCGCAGCTGTACGCGGCCATCTGCGGCGCGGGACGTGCGCTCGGCTATGTGTGTGCGCCCAGCATGTTCCAGCGCGTCGCCGCGCGCTGCGCCAGCTTGACCAGCGATATCACGGTCTACCAGACCAACCGCGACTTGCTCTTTGACGGCCTGACCGGTATGGGCTACACCTGCGTCAAGCCGCAGGGCGCGTTCTACCTGTTCCCGCAGACGCTTGAGCCGGACGACCGCGCCTTCTGCGAGCGCGCCAAGCAGTATGACCTGCTGGTGGTGCCGGGCGCAGACTTCGGCGCGCCGGGACATATGCGCATTTCCTACTGCGTGCAGACGGAAACCATCCGCCGCGCGCTGCCGCTCTTTGAAAAACTGGCCAAAGAGTATCAGAATGGTTAAGTTGTTGAAAACTTACAATTAAGTTCTGCAATATATGTACAAATTGTGAATTGTCATCGGACGATGTGCACAAAAATACATACGTCCGGTTGGCTGATATTCATAAAAGCTGACCCTTGCATTTCCGAGCCGCTCCGTGTATTATAATACCAGAAACCAAGGAAAACGGTTTCACACAACATTACAGAAAAGGAGCGTGACGAATCATGATGAAGGGTTTCTTCAACGATCTGGTCGCAGCGCGTATGCTCGATCTGGACCAGAGCCGCGTCAAGTCGATGTCTCGCAAGGCGCGTCGCATCGCCAAGTAATGTTTGAACATTACGGTGGCTGATGTGGCTGCCTTGGGGGAGTCAGAAAACAAATGACAACTGAAAACGGTATGTGAAAGGCCTTCCGTGTTTGCGGAAGGCCTTTTGCGCTGCGCTCAGCCCGGGCGGCGGCGCCGGGTGAGGTCTGCGGTGCGTCGGCGGCAGTACTCGGCGCGTTCCGCCGCCGTGGCCGGGCGGAGGAGCGGCTTGCCGCAGTCCGGGCAGGTGCGCTGCTGCTCGCTGCCGGGAAAAATGTAATGGCAGCATTTGGTCTGACAGGTGTAGATCATGCCGGTCACCCCTTTCTGCTTCCAGTATAGCGGAAGGGGTGTCCGATAAACGTCACTTACTTGCGCGCGTTGTCGGAAAATGCTATACTGGCCTCATGTCGGGAAAAGGGGAAACGGAACATGAAGGAACAAAAGGCGGGCCTGCTCCGTCGCTTATATATGCCTGCGGTGCTGTGCACCGCGCTTTGGGGAAGCGCCGCCCCGTGCATCAAAAAGGGATATGGGCTGTTCGCCATCGGTGCGGACGCGCCGTTTGCCCAGCTGTATTTTGCGGGTTTGCGCTTTGCGCTGGCCGGACTGCTGGTGCTGCTCACCGCGCGCCTGATGGGGCGGCGCATCCGCCCGCACCGGGACGAGTGGAAGCCCATCCTGTCGATCTGCCTGTTCCAGAGCGCGCTCCAATATGTGTGCTACTATATCGGCCTGTCGGCCACGACCGGCACAAAGGGCGCGGTGCTCTCGGGCACACAGACCTTTTTCGCGCTGATTTTCGCGCACCTGCTGCTGCCGAACGACAAGATGGACCGGCGCAAGGTGCTCGGCTGCCTGTGCGGCTTTGCGGGCGTGCTGGCGCTCGGCTTGGGCGGTCTGGACGGCTTTCACCTGCAAGGGGACGGGCTGGTGCTGCTCTCGGCTGTGTCGGCCGGTGCGGGCGCGCTGGTTTCGCGCATTTACACGCCCGGCCGCGACCCGATGCTGCTGACCGGCTGGCAATTGCTGTGCGGCGGCGTGTTCCTGCTGGCGCTTGGCTGGGCGGGCGGCGGACGGCTCGGCGCGGTCACGCCGGGCGGCATGCTGCTGCTGGCCTATCTGGCGGCGCTGTCCGCTGCCGCGTTCACGGTCTGGACCGGGCTGCTGGGGCGGTTCCCGGTAGGCCGGGTCAGCTTGTTCTGCTTCCTGATTCCGGTGTTCGGTACGCTGCTGTCGGCGCTCATGCTGGGGGAGCAGATCCTGACGCTGCGCAATCTGGCCGCGCTGGCGCTGGTCAGCGGCGGTATTGCGGTGGCAAACGGCGCGCAGGGGAGTAAAGCGGGGCGCGGACAGGCATAATATAGGCGGCCGGGTCTGCCGCGGCCGCCCCAATAAGATAAAGGAAGGACACTATGGTTTTCAGTTCAGCGATCTTTCTGTTTTGTTTTCTGCCCGCGGTCTTTTTGCTCGACCGGCTGCTGCGCGGCGTGCGGCTCAAAAATCTGCTGCTGCTCGCGGCGAGTTTGATCTTCTACTCGTTCGGGCAGCCGGTGTATCTGCCGCTGCTGCTTATGAGCGTGCTGCTCAACTACCTGTGCGGCCTGCTTGCGGCGGGCAGGCATGCCAAGCTCGGTGTGACGCTCGCGGTCGCGGGCGGCATCGGCATGATGGCGGTGTTCAAGTACGCGGATTTCGTGCTGGGTACGGTCAACAGCCTGTTCGGCTGGTCGCTGCCGCTGCCCGGCATTACGCTGCCGATCGGCATTTCGTTCTTCACGTTTCAGGGGCTGTCCTACGTCATCGACGTTTACCGCGACCGGGCGCTGGTGTCCCGGTCGTTTGCCAAGGTGCTGCTCTACATCTCGTTTTTCCCGCAGCTGATCGCGGGGCCGATCGTCAAGTACCACGACATCGAGCGCGAGATTGACGCACGGCGGACCAGCCCGCGCGAAACCGCGCTGGGCATCCGGCGGTTCATCTGCGGCCTGTCCAAAAAGCTGCTGCTGTCCAACGCGATGGGGCAGATGGCGGACGCGGTGTTCGCGCTGCCAGCGGGTGAAATTGGCATGTTTGCCGGTTGGATGGGCGCAATTTGTTATACTTTGCAGATTTACTTCGATTTTTCCGGTTACAGCGACATGGCCATCGGCATGGGGCGCATGTTCGGCTTCCATTTCCTTGAAAACTTCGATTACCCCTATGCGTCGACCACCATTCAGGAGTTCTGGCGGCGCTGGCACATCTCGCTGTCGACCTGGTTTCGCGATTACCTCTATATCCCGCTGGGCGGCAACCGCAAGGGCAGGGGACGCACCTGGTTCAACCGCTTTGTCGTGTTCTTCACGACCGGCCTGTGGCACGGTGCAAACTGGACGTTTGTGCTGTGGGGGCTGTGGCACGGCGCGTTCTCGGTGCTCGAGGACAGCGGCGTCATCCCGCAGAAGCGGCTCAAAGGCCGCGCGCCCGGCCATGTGTACACGATGCTGGTCGTCGTGCTCGGCTTTGTGCTGTTCCGCGCGGAGTCGCTTACGCAGGCGGGCGCGATGTTCGCGGCCATGTTCACCGGCTTCGGCCTTGGCTGGGCGGGCACCGCGACCGTGTGCGCGCTGCTGACCCCGGCCTTTCTGCTGACGTTGGTTTTGGCGCTGATACTGTGCGTGCCGACGGCCAAACGGTTACAGCCGAAAAACGAGGGGGTCACGCTCGCGGGGGCGCTCGCACTGCTCGTGCTGTGCATGCTCAACCTGTCGGCGGGCACGTTTAACCCGTTTATCTATTTCCAGTTCTGAGGGGGCTGCCATGAAATATAAGATTTTTATCGCAGCCTTTTTGCTGCTCTGCCTGCTGCCGTCGGCGGGCATGCTGTTGCTGCCGCCGACCGAGGCGGCGGCGAACGAGCGCCTGTCGCCCAAACCCGTGCTGCAAAACGGGGACGGCATCTGGAACACCGATGTGCTCGGTCAGGTGACCGACTACATCGCCGACCACTTTGCCCTGCGTCAGCAGATGGTGACGGCCAACGCCGCCCTGCAGACCACGCTGCTGCATACCTCGCCCGCCGAGGACGTGATTTATGGCAAAAACGGCTGGCTGTACTATGCCGCAACGCTGGACGACTACCAGAACCACGCGACGCTGACCGGGGACGAGGCCGCGCAAATCGCGCGGACGGTCGCAGACATGCAGGCGTACTGCGAGGCGCAGGGCGCGACGTTCCTATTCACCATCGCGCCGAACAAGAACTCGCTCTATCCGGAAAATATGCCCGCGCGCTACCTGCAAAGCGATTCCCCGGGGAATTATGAGCTGGTCGCGCCTTATCTGGAGGAATACGGCGTAAACTATGCCGATTTGTTTACCTTTTTGTCGAGGCAGGACGAAACGCTGTACCTGCGCACCGACTCGCACTGGACCAACTGCGGCGCGGCACTGGCGCATGACTTCCTGATGGAAACACTCGGCCTGCCGTACACAGCGTTCGGGGACGCGGACTACACGACCGAAAACACCCACCGCGGCGACCTGTACGAGATGCTGTACCCCAAGGGCACGGCGCGCGAGGCACAGCAGCAGTACGACGTCGACTTTTCCTATGTCACGCCGCCGCGCACGGCCGAGGATATCCTGATCCAGACGACGAGCGAAAACGCGCCGAACGGGCGGCTGATCCTGTGCCGCGATTCGTTCGGCAACGCGCTGCACCCCTTCCTCGCGGCCGATTTCCGAGAGGCGGTCATCACCCGGCAGATGCCCTATCCGCTGGAGCAGGTGCAGGCGGGCGACACGGTGATCGTCGAGATCGTCGAGCGCAACCTTGCAAATATCTTGAAATATCCGCCCGAACTGGGGAACCTTCCGGCGGCGGAACCCGTCGAATAAGATAAATACCGGAAAATACAACGGGAGGACGTTTAATATGAGTAAGAAAAAGATCACGGCGCTGCTGTTCGCGCTGCTGCTGTGCGGCAGTCTGGCGGCCTGCGGCGGCCAGACTACTGAAAAGGATGACGGTAAGCAGGACGACGCGGTCGTCGACACAGTCAAGGACGAGGATACGACCGATGTACAGACCGGCGGGGAGGAGCAGGCTGACAAGGACAAGGCCGACGAGGCGGACAAGGACGCTGCGGACAGCGCATCCCAGTCCAAGCCGCAGACGGGCGGCAGCGCGACTTCGACCGGCAGCACGACTTCGACCAGCAAGCCGCAGTCGTCGGGAAGCAGTTCGTCCTCGACCAGCCAGTCGTCGGGCAGCAGCTCGTCCGGCGGCAGTACGTCGACCAGCAAGCCCGAAAGCACCCCGGCGCCGCAGCCGACACCTGAGCCGGAACCGGCGCAGCCGACCGCCGCGCAGGCGTCCGGCTATATCGGCTCGTCCGCGTCCGCACTGGAGGCTGCGCTCGGTTCGCCCAGCTCCAAGAGCTATTCGCCCAGCTGCATGGGCGAGGGTGAGGACGGCGTCTGGTCGTACAGCGGCTTTACCGTTTACACCTACCGGGAAAACGGCGTCGAGACCGTCGAGGCGGTCGCCTAAGACAGAAAAAAGCACCCTCGTCTGAGGGTGCTTTTTCTGTGCGTGTTACAGGATGACGCGGCGCGGCTTGGCTGCGATTTCGCGGATCGGACGGCAGGGCGCGCCCACGGCCAGCATGCCGGCCGGGATATCCTTGGTGACGACGCTGCCCGCGCCGATGACCGCGTTGTCCCCGATGGTCACGCCGGGCAGCACCTGCACGCCCATGCCGATCCAGACGTTGTTGCCGACCGTGATCGGTTTTGCATATTCCAGTCCGGCATTGCGCTGCGCCGGGTCGAGCGGGTGTCCGGCTGTCGAGAAACAGCAGTTCGGGCCGATGAACACATGGTCGCCAAAGGTGACGGGCGCGCCGTCGAGCACGACCAGATTGTGGTTGGCAAAAAACGCCTTGCCCACGCGGATATTGCTGCCGTAGTCGACAAAAAACGGCGGTTCGATGCAGGTGTCCTCGCCGCACGCGCCCAGCAGCGCGCGCAGCAGCGCGGTGCGCTCGGCCTGCTGCGTGCTGCGCAGCTGATTATAGTCCATGCAAAGGTCTTTGGCCTTGGCGCGTGCGGCCAGCAGCTCGGGGTCATAGTTTGCGTCGTACAGCAGCCCGGCGGCTGCCTTTTCCCATTCTGTCATGGTATCCTCTCCTTAATTTTGATGGCGCACCAGCGCGTAGTCGTCGCCGGGGCGGTAATAGGGGCAGGGGCCGCCCGTTTGGGTCAGGCGGTAAAATTCGTCCTCGTCGATATATGCCTCACAGACGTATTCGCCGAGCACATCGTCGTAGGCGCTGTAGGCGCAGTCCTCGCAGGTACCGGTCATGGCGTTCACCTCGTTTGGTCGTTGTGCGAAATGACAAGAGCAGGCGGGCATTGTGCATTCGCTCTGCGTCAATCATAACATAATTTGTGGAAAGTTTCAAACATCAGCTTTCATTTTTGTGCAGATTGTGCTATGATACAGAAAAGACAATCTTAGCAGGAGCGTGAACCAAGCAATGAAACTCTATACTTACCAGAATAACGACGACATCGACCGCATTGGCGTCGGCTGCGACGGCTGGCCGGGCCTGATCTGGCCGATCGAGGCGTTCGGCCTGTCGTTTACCGATATGAACGACCTGATCCGCCGCATCTCGCCTGCGCAGATGGCGCGCCTGTCGGACGCAGAGCAGGCGACCGAGGGCACGGCCGTGCGGGTGGATAATGTGCGCCTGCGCGCGCCGATCCCGCATCCGGCGCAGGATGTGATCTGCCTTGGCATCAACTATGCCGACCATGCGGTTGAGTCTGCGCGCTTCCACGAGGATGCGTTCCTCATCAACCGCAAAAAGGCGGTGTATTTCGGCAAGCGTGTGTGTGAGGCATCCGGCTCGGGCGACCCGATCCCGTCGTACGAGGGGCTGGTCGACAGTTTGGACTACGAGGTCGAGCTGGGCGTTGTCATCGGCAAGGACTGCAAGAACGTGACGGCGGCGGAAGCGCCCGGCTATATCTTCGGCTACACGATCGTCAACGATGTGTCGGCGCGCAATTTGCAGACCGCGCACAACCAGTGGTATTTTGGCAAGTCGCTCGACGGCTTTACGCCGATGGGTCCCTGCCTTGTCACGGCGGACGAGATTCCGTTCCCGCCTGCGCTGAATATCTCGTCGACGGTCAACGGCGAGACGCGCCAGAACAGCAACACCGACCATCTGCTGCACACGATTGCCGAGATCATCGCCGAGCTGTCGCAGGGCATGACGCTTAAGGCCGGTACGATCATCGCGACCGGCACGCCCGCGGGCGTGGGCATGGGCTTTACGCCGCCCAACTTCCTCAAGAAGGGCGACGTCGTCACCTGTGAGATCGAGAGCATCGGCACGCTGACCAACACGGTGGAATAAACGGGGAGGTGCAGGCATGGAAAAGCCCAAGCAGATGATCGTCATGCGGCGCGACCTCAAGATGCGCAAGGGCAAGATCGCGGCGCAGGCAGGCCATGCCTGCGTGACCGCGGTGCTGGCCGCGCTTGCGCGCGAAAAACGTCTCGGGCAGGTGTGTGCGGATGAAAGCAGCGTGGCGCTCACGCCGGATGGTCAGCCCGCGACGCCGCTCAGCGAATGGTTTGCGCGCGGCGTGGCCAAGGTGTGCGTCTATGTCGACTCCGAGGCCGAGCTGCTCGCAATCGACCGCAAGGCCAAGGAGGCGGGTATCCTGTCCGCGCTGATCTGTGACAACGGCCTGACCGAGTTCCACGGCCAGCCGACCTACACCTGTCTGGCATTCGAGCCTGCGCTGCCCGAACAAGTAGATCCGATCACCGGCACGCTGCCGCTCTTTTGAGCGGCAGGTCAGTCTGTCGATAAAGTCCTCGCGCCGCAGCGCGCATTGTTCAGCCGCTCTGTGAGCGGCATCAAAAAAGCGAGCTTTGCCCGATTTTTTGATACATTTGATTCGATCGGAAGCGTGGTTCCGATCGAGAGGCTGTCGAAAACTATGTTTTTCGACAGCCTCCGCTGCCGCTCTTTTGAGCGGCAGCTGCTTTTTTGACGCAATTTGTAATAGGGTTAAGCCTTTACAAACGGGGTTCGGCATGGTATGATAAACTGTACCACGAAAAGGGGGGATTGCCATGGGCGCTGTGTCCAAGCAAGGCACCAAACAGGTCACGGCCAACAAAAAAGCATGGCATGACTACTTTGTCGAGGAGAAATACGAAGCCGGCATCGAGCTGGCGGGCACCGAGGTCAAGTCGATCCGGCAGGGGCAGATCAATCTCAAGGACGCCTACTGCACCTTCAAGGACGGCGAACTTTTTGTGCGCGGCATGCATATTTCGCCCTATGAAAAGGGTAATATTTTTAACAAAGACCCGCTGCGCGTGCGGCGGCTGCTGATGCACAAAAAGGAGATCGCAAACCTGTTCGGCAAAACCAAGCAGGATGGCTATGCGCTGATCCCGCTGTCGGTGTATTTCAAAAATTCGCGGGTGAAAATCGAGGTCGGCCTGTGCAAGGGCAAAAAGCTGCATGACAAGCGCGACAGCATCGCTGCGCGCGACGCCAAGCGGGAGATCGACCGCGCGATGAAAGAGCGTAATCGTTGACTATGCGCACCGGGCAAGTGCGCGATGATACGGGGCCGTAACGGGTTCGACGGGGGTGTTGAAGCCGGGATAGCGGGCCGCAGCGGGGATCTGCGTTAAAAGCTCCAACTGTTTATAAATTAAACAACAACAATTATACTCTTCAGGCTGCCTAATTAAGGCTTAGCCCGTCGGCTCAGAGAGGACCACGGCTTTGAGACCCGGCGTCGATTTTGTGGTGAACGTGTACGGGGTAAGAGTTGCCCCCGTCATGTAAGATGACTCTACTGAAGTGATTAGCCTGTTTGCCGGCGTATCATGGAGGGAATGCAAAAAGACAAACTGCGCCCGGAGAAGTCACGGTGGATGTGCTTTCGGACAGGGGTTCAACTCCCCTCGGCTCCACCAATTTGTTAACTGATACCGCCTGATAACAGGTGGTATCTTTTGTTTTTATCCGGTTTTTGCAACGCAAAATGCGTTTTGAAAATTTCGGTAGATATTCCGGTAGATTACGGTTTTGAACTTATGATACACTATAAGCAGGGTACTCCAAAAGCAAAAATCCGCAAGTTGGAGCCGCCCGCAACAGATACCGGTATCCGTTCTTCCGGCGCGGCTCGTGCACCGCTGCGCCGCCCACTTTATCAGAGGAAGGACGGTGAACATAAATGTCCCGCACGCGCGTGGAGCGCAACATCTCGTTTGACAACGAGAAAAAGAAATACTATGTCAATCTGGATTTCGGGCGCGACGCGCGCGGACGCCAGATCAAAAAGACCCGCACGTTCGCGCGACTGACTGACGCCCGCAAAGCGCTGCGGCTGCACGAGGTGCAGCGCGACTTCGGCGCGCTGACCAAGCCGAACGACACGACCGTTGCCGAGTGGCTGAATTACTGGATGGACGCGGTCGTGCGGCCTAACCGCGCTGCGACCACGGTGCATGGGTACAGTCAGATGATCGTCAACCACATCATCCCGCAGCTGGGCGCGATCCCGCTGCAATCGCTGTCACCGCAGCGCATCCAGCAGTATTACGCCTACCTGTGTCACGACTGCGGCCTGTCGCCCAACACCGCGCGCAAGCATCACGATCTGCTGCGCAACGCGCTGCGCATCGCGGTCATGCAGGACGTGCTCGCCCGCAACCCGACCGACCGCGTCGAGCCGCCCAAGTTCAAGCGGCCCGAACCGCAGTTTTACGACGTCGCCTCGCTGCGCCGCCTGTTGGACGCGGTCGAGGGCGACAAGCTCGAGCCGGTCGTGTATCTGGCCGGGTATCTTGGCCTGCGCCGCGAGGAAATGTGCGGCCTGCGGTGGAAGGACGTGGATTTTCAGGGCAAAACCTTGTGCGTGCACCGCGCCCGCACGATGGCCGGTTCACAGGTGATCGAGAAGGACACCAAGAACCGTTCCTCGACCCGACTGCTACATATGCCGGAGGAGGTCGTGCGCGTGCTGCACGCCGAACGGCGGCGGCAGCGTGAGAACCGGCTGCTATTCGGCAAGGAATATCAGGATAAGGGCTATGTGCTGACATGGCCGGATGGAGAGCCGTATCGGCCGAATTACCTGACCGAGACATTCAGCACGTTCATCCGTCGGAACCATCTGCCCAAACTGACGTTGCACGGATTGCGGCATACATTTGCAACGCTCGCCAACTATTCTGGCGCGACGATCTATAACATCAGCCGCTCACTGGGGCACAGTACGGTCGCGACAACGTCCATGATTTACACGCATCTGCTGGATACGACCCATGAGCAGACGATCGAGGCAGTCGCGCAGAGCCTGCGGCAGGGCGGCGGGCGGAAAAAGCGAAAACAAGTGAAATAGAGTGGGAAGCGGTCTCTCAACCGATGTTGGGAGACTGCTTTTTACATGTTTAGCAGCAGGATGCGCAGACCGGCTTTACGGGCATATTGCAGTGTATACGCGCTGCCGCCGGTCGCGCGGGTGCAGTATGCAACGCAAACAGCACTGTGGTCAACCATAAACCGGTTGCGGCGCTGCATACAGCCGCGGGTGTAATGTTCGGAGGTGTAAATCACTTCGTTCGCGCGGCGTAGAATGTGTTCATATCGGCTGACTGACATGGCAGGCCATCCGCGGGTCTGTTCTCGGCAGGGCAGCGCAAGAATGAGCCTGATTTGCGGAGCCTGGTCGCGCAGACGCAGTACGGTTTCGGCGGCCAGTGTGTCGAAGCCCAGTGCGCCGCCAGCATAAAAGTATCGAATGCCGTCTGCAATCAGTTCAAGAACCACAGCTTCCAACTTTGCGGCGAGTGCCGGCAGGATTTCCGATGGGATGTCGCGATGGCCGGTAAAGCAGCAGGTGTGTAATCTGTTCATTTCAGCGTCTCCCCATATTTTAGAATTGCACTTATATAAGTGCAATTCTAACGCATTCATCGAATAAAATCAATACGTATTGCACCAATATAAGTGCGTGGGGTGTTGGCGATGAATGCGGATTATGAAAAGGCTTTGGGACAAAACATTCGCAAACTGCGTATGCAGCGTGATCTTTCACAGGAACAGGTGGCTGCACAGCTGCAGATTCATGGTTGTGATGTGACGCGCAGCGCTTTTGCAAAAATCGAAGTTGGGCAACGGCATATCTACCCAGATGAATTGAAAGCCTTGAAGGATATTTTCGCAGTTTCTTATGACGAATTATTTATCTGAAAGAACAAAGCGGCTTGAACAGAATTGTTCAGGCCGCTTCGCCTTTGCTGGCAGGGGTATTTCTTATAGATTTCCCTCCATATACCGAATTAGGTCATACTTCAGTATGCGAATCTGTCCGCGTTTGCCGATGCGGCGGCTGGGCAGCTCGCCTGTGCGGATGATTTCATACACGGTATTCCGGCCGATGCCGAGCACATCGATCACCTCGGGCACGGTCAGCATGAGCGGCAGGTCATCATAACAGGTGCAGCGGTTGTCAGCCATGCCGCTCACCTCCTTCCCGCAGGGACGCAAGGTAGATGCGCGTCACGTCCTCGCGCTCATGTCCCAGCAGGCGGGACACCTGCCGGCAAGCGGCGTGCTCGTCCATTCCTTGCTGGCGGTAGGCAAGATATTGCTCGACCGCGTATGTATGGCGCAGGCCGTGGCAGGTCAGCGGACGGTGCCGGTCGGCGATCTGCACGGCGTCACGGTGCCGGTAGAGGAAACATTGGAATCGGTTGATCGCAAGGTCTGTCGGGGTAGCATCCGAGATAAACAGCTTGTGTCCACGCGGCGTCTGCCGTAGCATGGCTTCCAGCTCAAGCTCTGCGGTGCGGGGCAAGGGAACGGTGCGAATTTTGCCGCCCTTGCCTTTGATCGTCAGCTGCCCCGTTTTGATTGCCCTCTGGGCGGTCGCGGTGTCCAGTCGGAAGATTTCATGGACGCGCAGGCCGCAGTGCCGCGCCAAGCAAATTGCGGCGGCATAGTCTTCGCGGCCCTCGCCCCATGCTTTCCCGATCATGCGGTTGACTTCCTCATCGCGCCATGTGCGGTCGACTTTGCCGAATGAGCGTCGTTCCAGATTGAGCATCGCATTGGTCGGCAGCTTGGGGTGCTTGCGGCTCGGCAGTTGGTCGTGGAAAAATCGGATGGCGGCGAGGTCAGTTTTGATGGTGGACGCCGCACGGCCATTTTCCTTGAGGAACTCCGTATACGCGAAAATGTGCTTGGGCGCGATGTTGGCCACGCGCTCCACATGATAAACTTCCGCGAGGAAGTAGCAGAAGCGGCAGACGGCTTCCTTGTACCGGCGGCGGGTCTGGATACTGCCTTGGCGGCAGTGGCGGAACACGCGCTCGACTTGGGCGAGCAGGTTTTGATAGATGGCATAGGTTTTCATAGTGCACCTCCTGTGCGTCGGGAGACAGGCGCAGCTCACCCGTCTGCAAAATGATGGATTTCCGCCTGGTTTCCCCGTGCCGCACAGAAGGTTGCGCATTTTTGATGCGTATTATCACGCTGTTTCCGGTTAAAATGCGTGGTTTCTTGGCGGAATGGGGAAGGGGAGCGGTGAGCTGCCCGCTCTGTCTCTGTTAGAATTTCGGTTAGCATTGGTTGCCGCATGAGCCGCAAAAACGGCTGCA
Organism: uncultured Agathobaculum sp.; assembly: GCF_944384735.1. Taxonomy (GTDB): domain Bacteria; phylum Bacillota; class Clostridia; order Oscillospirales; family Butyricicoccaceae; genus Agathobaculum. Next base: position 18,272 of record NZ_CALWUN010000036.1, read on the forward strand.
CCTTGGGTGCGCGGCGAGCGCAGTGTCGGGCAAATGCCGGTCACGCGAAGCGTGTGCGCTCTTGGTCGGCTGCCGGCAGCGCGGCCGATGTGCGCGGAGAAAAATCCGTCTTGCCGGACACAGGCGAGGGTACGCCAGCCCCTCTTGACGGCCGCACCGACTGTGCGGAACGCCTGAAGAAATTGGTTTTGCTTTTCCTCTGTCTGTCCTCACCCAAAACGCTGCGAATGGGCAGCGCCGGTGAGCGGTCACGCGTTTTCGCCTTTTGCGGATGGGCAAAGGCGGTGCTGTTTCGGCTTCCTGACGTGCATCGTGCTGGCGTGCGCGATGCACGTTTGTGGCACGGAAGCGTGCCCCGATCATTCCTGTTTGGCTGTTTTCTCATGCGGATTTTCCTTTCTGGACGCAAAAACGGACATAATACTGCATAAAAACAGTTTTACGTCCGTCGTTCAATATAAGCTCCATTGTAGGTTATTCGGTATTTTTGAAAGTCATACAGTCCGGCGGGCAGACTACTCCCCGGGCGGGCTACACTAACTCAAAAATACTCTGACCTGATGCAAGCATCGTATGACAATAAACTGGGCGTTTGTGCACTTGCGGTGTTCGCAAGGGAGGAAGCAGGCTTCTCAGGCCATGCTTCCCATCTCAGTCATTGCATAAAATAGCTTTATTTCCATCGTTCAAATGCTGCAAGATTTCCAATTTCTCTGAATTCTTAGCATTTTGACAACTCAAAGGCATACGATCCCCTGGGCGGTTTACTCTGACAAAATTACTCTGACATGGTTCAAGTATATTGTAGTTGGCTCCAAAAGTATTGTAAAGATGAAAAGTTTTCAACTTGTTTTCTCGTGTTTACGGGTATCCGGCATATGGCTGGACTAAAACGCCTGCCCGTAAGCTGGTCATATCCGCTCTCAGCACAGAAGCAGTTCCATTGTTCCTGTTTTACTGATTTCGCACACAAATGCTCCTTCCCTTGGTACAAAAAAGGACATAGCACTGCACAGCAGTTCTATGTCTTTGGGGTCCCTGATTTCATGCGGATTTCGTGCGTGTACCTGCGGTATCGCACCAATTCTTGGCTGCCAATTCATCAATAACGGCGCAGAAGGCAGACTACCTCCTGGGCGGTGATACGATGACAACAAAAATACGAAAACCTAAGTTCATTATTATTATAACGCAGCGTATGCCGCTTGTATAGTTGACATTTTGTCGGGTGGGTTATTTTTTTTTGATAGGGAATCGTTGGTCGTTGGACAGCAAAAGGTTTCGGTAATGGCTTTTTCGTTTTAGCTTGGATTGGCGATTTTTCTGAACACTATGGGACTATGGGCAATATAGCAAACCGATTTAGGTAATAGGGCTGTATATCAGCTCACAGTCACTTGAACCATAGGGGAATTGAACTCGATATATTCAGCCATGCGGCGGTACTCGTTGGGTGCGTAAAAGGTTAAAATCCTCTTGCTAAAAGGATTTGTGTTTGGTCAACAGATTTATAATTACTCCCATTTCGCATGCTTATCGAGTGTATCCAATAGAGAAAAGCAAGCATGGATTTCTTTAAACCAGTCAGCTATATTTCCTCTATAGTCTAAAAGACATCCATCATCTTTTATGAGAAGGTTTTTCTCATTGCCCTTTCCCACCTTTCGGGGGCAACGGAACTGGCTGCCAAACTGCCGAAATCCGAGGACGAGCCGTAAGTCCCTTGGTTACAAGGGCGCACTTATACACCGTTGCCGGTGCTGTGCGCGCGTCGTCGCAAAGTCCGCTTGACTTCGTTTTCGCCTTGCGGCAAAAACTGCGTCCGCTCCCTTGCTTCTCCTTTCTCCACGTAACCCGCTGCGCTGGGCTTGCGCGGGGACCCCATATTGGGGCTGTTGCGTACTTTGTCCGCGATGGAGCGCTACGCTCCCCAACCCCCTCGTCGTCGCAAAATACGCTTTGTTCCGTTTCCACCTTGCGGCGAAAACTGCACACGCTCCCTTGCTCCTCCTCTCCCCACGAAAACCGCTTCGCTGGGTTTTCGTGGGGACCCCAAGGTTATCCGCAGAGCCAAAAACCCGCTTCGCGTCTGTTCGGCTCCACGGAGCCTAAATCGCCTCACGTAAAGGAGGTGCGTGTTATCGCCATCCGCCATATCCCCATCAAAATCATTCAGCGCAGCCAAGGAAAATCCGCCGTTGCCGCAGCCGCCTATCGCAGCGGCACTAAACTGACAAATGAGTGGGACGGCCTGACCCACGACTACACCCATAAGTGCGGCGTTGTCCATGCGGAAATCATGCTGCCTGTCCACGCCCCGCCAGAATTTGCAGACCGCTCCACCCTCTGGAACAGCGTGGAGCAGATCGAGAAAGCGAGGGACAGCCAGCTCGCCCGCGAGGTGGAAGAAGCATTGCCCCGTGAGCTGACACGGGAGCAGCAGCTTGCCCTTGTCCGGGCCTATGTGAAAGATAACTTTGTTGCCGCCGGTATGTGTGCAGACTTCGCACCCCATGACAAACGGGACGGAAATCCCCATGCCCATATTCTGCTGACCATCCGCCCGCTAAAAGAAAGTGGTGAATGGGGCGCAAAGTGCCGCAAGGTCTACGACCTGGACGAGCGCGGACAGCGTATCCCAAACGGTAAAGGGGGCTGGAAAAATCACCGAGAGGACACCACCGACTGGAATGACAAAGGAAAAGCTGAAATCTGGCGGGCGGCGTGGGCGGACTACACCAACCGGGCATTGGAAGCAGCCGGAAGGCCGGAGCGCATAGACCACCGCAGCTACAAACGGCAGGGCCTTGATAAAATCCCTACCGTCCACATGGGTGTAGTTGCTACCCGCATGGAGCGCCGATGAATTGCAACCGAAAAAGGCAATCTCAACCGCCAGATTGCCGCCGACAACAAGCTGCTCAAAGAGATCAAGGCCCGCATTACCCGGCTTTACAACTGGTCAAAAGCGGAAGCAGAAAAGCCTACCCAACTTCGACAAGCTGATCGTCACCAGCCGGAGCCGGGAAATCTCGGCTTCTATTATTTTGCAGTCCCAAAGCCAGTTAAAGACCATCTACAAGGACGCCGCAGATACCATTGTGGGCAACTGCGACACCACCTTGTTTTTGGGAGGCAAGGAGAAATCCACCCTGAAAGAAATCTCGGAGCTGCTGGGCAAGGAGACCATCGACAGCGTGGGTCAATCCGAGAACCGGGGCAGCCAGGTTTCCCACGGCCTCAACTATCAGAAATTAGGAAAGGATATGCCATAATTGTTGGTGAAGAATTCAGTTGCCTTAAATTTGACATGAACAGGGACACGATCAACTGGATTCTGATAAAAATCAGATGTAGGAGGTCACTTATGGAACATTTACAGAAGAAAATCTATGAAAACAGCATCAGCTATCCTGTTCCGCCATGCCCTTTGGATGGTTCCCGGCGTCAAAGAGGCTAAGGCCCTGAGCAAGCTGATGAAGAAGCATC
>NZ_CALWUN010000037.1 GCF_944384735.1 uncultured Agathobaculum sp.
GGCCATGCGCCTCGGCGTTTATTACCAGTACAGAGCAAAGTTTCGCGCGCCCTGCGCGTCGGAACTTTGCTCCGCTCCGGACGCGTCCGCGGCATCGCCGCGGTGCGTCCTCTCGATCGAACCTGTACGGTTCGATCGAAACTCGTGTTTTACCAGCCGAAATACGAGAACGGGTTCTGATACGACGGATACTGCGAGCTGCCGCTCTGGCTGTTCTGCGTGCCCTGCTCGGCCGGGTCGTCGCCCTCCAGGTCGTGCGCGTCGGTCAGCGTGACGGTCAGATTGATCGTCTTGCCGGTCGAAATGCGGTACACGGTCAGCGTCAGCTTGTCGCCCGCCTTCATGCCCTCCTTGATGGCGTTGACGTCATCCATCGTCGGAGTCGGTGTGCCGTTGACGGCGGTGATCACATCACCCACCTGCAAGCCCTCGCTGGCCGCCTTGGCGCGCGAGTCGATCGAGTAGACCTGCACGCCCGCGATGCTGCCGTCGGCGGACTCGACGTTGCTGCCCGTGATGCCGATGGACGGCCGGCCGGCAACATAGCCGTTTTCGATCAGCTCATCGACGACCTCCTTGGCCGTGTTGATCGGGATGGCAAAGCCCATGCCCTCGATGGTCGTGTCGCTGTACATGCTGCTCGACAGCTTGGCCGAGGTGATGCCGACGACCTGACCATACTTGTTGATGAGCGCGCCGCCCGAGTTGCCGGGGTTGATGGACGCGTCAGTCTGGATGAGCGTCATGACGCGGTCGTTGATGGTCACGTCACGGTTGATGGCCGAAATGCGGCCGCCGGTGATCGTGTTGGCAAACTGCACGCCGCCGGGCGAGCCGATCGCGTAGGCGTATTCGCCGGGCTGCAATTCATCCGAGTTGCCAAACTCGGCGGCGGTCAGCTCGCCTTCCGGCTCGACCTTGATGACCGCGAGGTCGGTCTGCTCGTCGGTGCCGACGATGGCCGCGTCATACTGCGTGCCGTCGCTCAGCTGCACGGTCACGCTCTGCGCGTCCTCGACGACGTGGTTGTTGGTGATGATGTAGCCGTCTGCGCTCATGATGACGCCCGAGCCGCTGCCGCTGCCACCCTGCATGGTCGCAATCACCGACACGATCGACGGGCTGACCTTCTTGTAGATCTCCTCGCCCGCCAAGCCGTTGACCACATCGTAGTTATCCGGGTCGTAATCCGGCGTGCTGTTGAGCGTCACGGTGGGCGCGTCGCCGGCCGAAGCACTGGCCGTTACGGCGCTGCCATCGCCCGTGTATACCAGATGGCCGATGAACGCGCCGCCTGCAAACAGCAGGCAGGCCGCCGCCACACTGCACAGGCCGATGACGATGCCGCGTCCGTGCCCCTTGCGCTTTTTGGGCGGCTGCGGCGGCACCGCGCCGTTCTGGTACTGCGGCGGGACGGTGTACTGCGGCGCGCCGTCCTGCGGTGCGCCCCAGTCCGCGCGCTGCTGCGGCGCGGTATAGTCCGGGTGCTGCACCGGCGTCTGGTACGGGGTGCGCGGTTCCTCCTGCTGCGCCTGCTGCCCGAAGGACGCCTGCTGCGCCTCATACGGCTGCTGCGTCTGGCTGGACTGCTGGGCGCCGCTATATCCCTCGCCGTGCGTTTCCGGCGTTTGCTTGTTGTTCTGGTTGAAGTCTTCCATGCTTGTAACCTCCCTATCGATTTTGTGCTTTTATTGTAACCGGCCATTGTGGCGGTTTGTTGAAAACAATATGAATAATTCTTGAACTCCCGCAGGCAGACCGCCCCGGCGCGCCGCGGCGAAGCGGAACGCGCAGGAGCGGTCTTTCGTGTCATTTCTGGCTGTTTTTCGCGCCGTTTTGCAGCTGCGGCGGCGCAAGCGGCAGGGTGAAGGAAAACTCGGTTTCGCCGCCGTCCGACCGTACGGCGATCTCGCCGCCGTGCAGGTTGATGATGTTTTTCACAATATAAAGCCCCAGTCCCGCGCCGGTCTTGTCCATTGAGCGCGAACGGTCGGCCTTGTAAAAACGGTCGAATACATGGGGCAAATCCTCAGGGGAGATGCCGATGCCGGTGTTGGTGATCGCAAACGCGCAGAAGCTGCCCTCCGGGTGGGCGCGCAGGCGCAGCCGCCCGCCTTCGCCGGAGAACTTGACCGCGTTGTCGACCAGGTTGTACACCGCGCGGTACAGGTGGTCGCGGTCGCCCATGACGATCAGCCGGTCGTCCAGCTCGCACTCCACCCCGAGCTTTTTCGCCTCGATCTTCTGCTCGAAGGACAGGATGATCTGGCTGGTCATTTCGGAAAAGTCGAACGGGGCCGGGCTGAGGATCAGCTCGCCCGACTGGATCTTGGCCGCGTCCAGCATGCGGTTGACCATACGGGACAGGCGGCGCGTCTCCTCGGCGATGATGCGCAGGTACTTGTCGCGCTGGTCAATCGGGATGGTGCCGTCGATCATGCCGTCGACAAAGCCGCCGATCGTCGTCATCGGGGTTTTGAACTCATGGCTGACGTTGGAGATAAACCCGCGCGTCAGCTCCTCGAGCTGGTCGAGGTCGCGCGCCATGTTGTTGAAGGACACAGCCAGCTCGTCGATCTCATAGCAGTGGTTGTCCTCGGGCACGCGCACGTCAAAATTGCCGGCGGCAAACTCCTTGGCCGCCGCCGCGATCACCTTGAGCGGCCGCGTCATGTGCTGCGACAGGATAAACGAGATCACCAGCGCCACCGCCAGCGTAATGAGCAGGATGAGCACCAGCGTCTGCGTCGAGTGGCGCACCACGCCCGCGGCCGTCGCGTCCTGCGAGTACACAAAGATCATCGCGCTGACCTCGCCCTCGCCGTTCAGCACGCGCGTGCCGACCGTGTAGCTTGACCGGTCGCCCAGCACGCCCAGCTGGCCGACCTCGGCATAGCTGCCGGTTTTGCGCACCTGCCCGGCCACATCCGCGGCGACCGCATAGCCGGAAACCAGCGCGGCCTCGCCGTCCGGCCCGGCGACCATTTCGATCACGCCGTCCGGGTCGGTGACGTACACGGTCACGGCGTCCTCCTTGGCGACCGTGCCGATCGACAGCATGTAGATCTCACGCAACACGTCGGAATCCGTGCCCAGCAGCAGGCGCGTCTGCTCGGCAAGGCTCTGTACGGTCGTGCGCAGCTCGGCCTGCTTGGATTGCAGCGCGTAGTTGCCCATCTGGTAATAGAACACGCCGCCCGCCACCGCGAACGCGCACACGATCAGCAGCACATGCGTGACATAGTTTTTGAAAAAGAAGCTGCGTCTGCCCATGGCCTACTCCTTGGTCTCGAACTTGTAGCCCACGCCCCAGACGGTCTTGACCTCCCACTTGTCGGACACGCCCTCGAGCTTTTCGCGCAGGCGCTTGATGTGCACGTCGACCGTGCGGGTGTCGCCGAAGTAGTCAAAACCCCACACGTCGTCCAGCAGCTGCGCGCGCGTGAACACGCGGTTGGGGCTGGAGGCGAGGTAGTAGAGCAGCTCGATCTCCTTGGGCGGCGCGTCGACGCGCTTGCCCTTGATGATCAGATCGTACGCCTGCTTGTCGATGACCAGGTTGTCAAACGCCAGCTTTTCGGGCGCGTCATCCGGCGCCATGCGGCGGAACACCGCGCGCACGCGCGCGATGACCTCGGGCATCTCGAGCGGCTTGACGATATAGTCGTCCGCGCCCATTTCCAGACCGGAAACGCGGTCGGCCGTTTCGCCCTTGGCCGTCAGCATGATGATCGGTACGTCGCTCTCGGCGCGGATCTCCTTGCAGACCGCCCAGCCGTCCATCACCGGCATCATCACATCGAGCAGCAGCATATCCGGCTTGTCGCTCTTCCACAGTTTGATGCCCTCGACCCCGTTTTCCGCTTCGATCACCGCGTAGCCCTCGCGCTCCAGATACAGGCGCAGCAGCTCGCGGATATTGGCTTCGTCTTCGACGATCAGTATCTTTTTTGCCACAGTTGTCCCCTACTTTCCTGACAAGGCTGTTATCACAGTCGTTACACGACTATTATACAGCCTTTTCCCGCAAAAAGCCATGAACAATCTGTAAAAGCAGGCGGCATTGCGCGCGCGCCGCGGACATGCTATACTGGAAGCGATCTTTCCAGAAAGGCAGGCCAGACCATGTCCCAGACCGTCCCCATGCACATCATCGCGCGCATCCGCAGCGATTTCCCGACCAAATTCGGCATCCCGCGGCAAAGCGGGCTGGCCGACGCGCCCGCGCGCGTTGTGTTCGAGCCGGACTACCGCAACGCCGACGCGCTGCGCGGCATCGAGGGGTTTACGCACCTGTGGCTGATCTGGCAGTTTTCCGAGGCCGTGCGCGAGGGCTGGTCGCCCACCGTGCGGCCGCCCAAGCTGGGCGGCAACCTCCGCGTCGGCGTATTCGCCACGCGCTCGCCCTTCCGGCCGAACGCCATCGGCCTGTCCTCGGTGCGGCTCGACCGCGTCGAACTGCACACACCCGACGGGCCGGTGCTGCATGTGTCGGGCGCCGACCTGATGGACGGCACGCCGATTTTCGACATCAAGCCCTATCTGGCCTACACCGACGCGCACCCGGACGCCGCCGGCGGCTTTGCGCTGCAAAGCCGGGAGGGCGTTTTACACGTCTCCTGCGCGGACACGCTGCTCGCCCGCCTGCCGGACGGGCGGCGGGACGCGCTGCTCGCCATCCTCGCGCACGACCCGCGCCCGGGCTACCAGCACGAGCCGGGCCGCGTCTACGGCTTCCCGTTCGCGGGCTGCGAGGTGCGCTTTTCCGTCGAGGGCGGCACGCTGACCGTGCAGGATATCGTACCCCTCGGCTGAACTGGACAACAAAACACGGCCGCCAGCTTTGCTGGCGGCCGTGTTTTGTTTCCTGTCCGGTTATGACGCTTGCCGGGTTCAGACCTCGCCGAAAAAGCGGCGGATCTCGGTTTCGGCGGTTTCGGGCGCGTCCGAGCCGTGGATGACGTTATAGGTGGTCGAGCAGGCGAAGTCGCCCCGGATGGTGCCGGGCATCGCGTTCTCGTTCTTGGTCGGACCCATCAGCGTGCGCATGCCCTGGATGACGTTCTCGCCCTCGACGACCATCGCGACCACCGGGCCGCTCGTCATGTATTCGACCGTGGGCGGGAAGAAGGGCTGGTCGACGATGTGCGCATAATGCTCGCGCAGGATGGGCTCGTCGAGCTGCATGGTCTTCATGTGGGTGATGCGGTAGCCCTTGCGCTCGATGCGCGCGATGATCTCGCCCGCAATGCCGCGCTGCAGCGCGTCGGGCTTGAGCATGATATAAGTTCTTTCCATAATACGCCTGCTTTCTTGTGTCGTTTCTTCCAGTATAGCAACTGCGCAGCCGCAAAACAAGCCCTTTCCGGCCTCACAGGCTGACGTAATCGGGCGCATGCCCGAGCGCGGGCAGGATGCGGCCGGTCAGGTCGGCGGTACGGAGCCGCAGCGAGGTGGTGTTGCGGCAGGGATGGCAGCCGAAATACTCGTGTGTGAGCGTGTCGCGGTCGATAACCAGCCGCACGCGCTTTTCTTTGTCGTTCAGCAGCCCGAGCACGGACACCGAGCCGGGCGTGACGCCGAGCAACTCGCGCATCGGCTGCTCGCCCGCAAACGACAGCCGCGAGCAGCCCAGCTGCGCGCTCAGCTCCTTGGTGCGGAACTCCTTGCGGCCGGGCATGAGCAGCAGCGTGAACTGCGTTTTCTGCCGGTTGCACAGAAAGAGGTTTTTGCAGATCTCGATGCCGAGCAGCGCTTCGACGGCAGCGCAGGCCTCGATCGAGGGCGTTTCGTCGTGGTCGACGCGCTGATAGGGCACGCCGAGGCCATCGAGGAAGTCATAGCAGGCGATCTCGGCCGGGTCGCGGCCGGCGGGGTCGGCCGGACGACCGTCGTACAGCGTGGGGTCAAGGTAAAAGTCGGACATGGGGGTTCACTCCTTGTGGATTATGGGTTGGCGTGCCGCTGCGCCGGGTTCTCGCCGCGCGCGAGCACGCGCAGCACGGGCACGGTGACAAAAATAGACAACACGCAGGCTGTCGCGTCGCTCACCGGCTGGCACAGCTGCACGCCGAGCAGGGCAAAGCCCATCGGCAGCAAAATCGCCAGCGGGATGAGGAACAGCCCCTGCCGTGAGGCCGCGACCAGACTGGCGCGCACGGTCAGCGCAATGTTTTGCAGCAGCATGTTGCACATCGTCACCCAGCCGATCAGCGGGAAGGACAGGCATTGCAGCCGCAGCGTCCGCACGCCGATGCGGATAACGTCCGGGTCGTCCGCGCGGAACACGGCGATGATCTGCGGGGCGAACACCCAGCCCAGCACGGCCAGCCCGAGCAGCACGAGGAAGGACGACTTGACGCAGAACCAGAAGCCGCGCCGGACGCGGCCATACCGGCGCGCGCCGTAGTTGTAACCGCAGACCGGCTGGAAGCCCTGTCCGAAACCGATCATGGCCGAGCCGGCGAACTGCGAAACGCGCGTGACGATGCTCATGGCGGCGATGGCCGCGTCGCCGTAGGGGCGGGCGGCGGTGTTGAGAAAGGTCACCGCGACCGAGGCCAGCCCCTGCCGGCACAGGCTGGGCAGGCCGCCGCCCGCAAGCGCCGCGAACCGGCGCGCGCTGGGCGCAAACTTACGCAGCCGGATCTGCACGCCGTCCGACACCCGGATGCCGATGAGCAGCAGCACAAAGCTGACCAGCTGGCTCAAAATGGTCGCCCATGCCGCGCCGCTGATGCCCATATCAAAGGCGAAGATGAACAGCGGGTCGAGCGCGATGTTGAGCACGCCGCCCGACACCAGCCCGACCATCGCATAGGTTGCGTTGCCCTGCTGGCGCAGCTGGTTGTTGAGCACGAGCGCGGCCATCATGTAGGGCGCGCCGCACAGGATGATCTGCATGTAGTCGAGCGCATAGGGGAAGATGGTGCGCGTCGCGCCGAGCAGGTGGCACAGCGGGCTGCGCAGCGCCAGCCCGACGGCGGTGATGGCCAGCCCGGTCAGGATCGAGAGGAAAAAGCCGGTCGCGGCCATGCGTTCGGCCTCCTCCTGATGCTGCGCGCCCAGCTGACGCGAGATGTAGTTGCCCGAACCCTGTCCGTAGAAAAAGCCAATCGACTGGATGAGCGCCATCAGCGGGAACACGACACCGACCGCGCCGGTCGCGCTTGTGCCCAGCTTGCCGACGAAAAACGTGTCGGCCATGTTGTAAATCGCGGTAATGAGCATACTGATGATGGTCGGCACGGCCAACTTGCAGATCAGCGGCTCGATGGGCGCTTCGGTCATCTGGTGAAAACGGCGCGCTTGCGCCGCGCTGGTCTCGGTATCTGCCATAGGGACTCGCCTCCGGTCTGGTGCAGATGGTGGATGGGATAAATCCAGCATAAAACAATCGGCGTGCCATGTCAAGCCGCGGCGGCTCGGACTTGACATATATAGATAACCGATATATAATGCATATATCGAACACCGATATAAGGAGGGATAGGAAATGGCAATCGACAAAAGCCTGCTCGCGGGCAGCACGGCGCTGCTTGTGCTGCGCCTGCTCGAAGAAGACGACCTGTACGGCTACCAGATGATCGAGCGGCTGCGCGAGCGGTCGGACGACACGTTTTCGCTCAAGGCGGGCACGCTCTATCCGCTGCTGCACACGCTGGAAACGCAGGGGCTGGTGCAGAGCTACGAGCGCGCAGCGGATTCGGCGCGGGTGCGCAAGTACTACCACCTGACCGAGGAGGGACGCACAAGGCTTGCGGAAAAGACCGAGGAATGGCGGCAGTTTTCCGGCGCGGTCGAGCGCGTGCTGAAGGGGGGAGAAAGCCATGCGTTTACCTGACCCCGTGCGGCGGTATCTGCTGGGGCTGCTCGAGCGCGACGCGGCCGAGCGTGCGCTGGACGACGCCGAACTGCAGGCGCTGGCCGCGGCCGCCGAAGGGCGCAGCGCAAAGCCGCTGCCTGAGTTGCTGCGCGGCTGGGTCAGCAGCGCGACCAGCCAAATGCGCTGGAAACGGGCGCGCCCAGTAGCGGCCAAGGAGCTGGCCGATCACCTTGCTGACCAATATGAAGCGTTTCTGGACGAGGGCATGGACGAGGACGCCGCCGCGCAGGCGACCGCCCGCGAGATGGGCGACGCGGTCGAAACCGGTACGCGGCTTGACCGCGCGTGGCGGCCGCGCCCGGACTGGGTGATGCTGGGCATCGTGCTGGTGGTCGCGGCAATTGGGCTGGTGCTGCAATACCTGCTGCGGCTGCCGTTATGCGAGTCTATGGGGATTTCGGTGCAGCGAAGCCTGTATTTGCAGCTGTTTTACTTCGCCGCCGGCGTTTGCCTGCTGCTGGCGGCGTATTTTGTGGACTACACCATCCTCGGGCGGCGCTGCTGGTTGCTGTACGGCCTGTGGGTCGCCGGTGGGCTGCTGTTGACCCAAGGGCCGATCTCAATGGGGAAAAACTATCAGCTGTCTTGCTGGGTGTGGTTCTTCCCGGTGCTGTTTGCGGGCATCCTGTTCCGGCAGCGCGGCAGGGGGACGCGCGGCATCGGCATCTGCCTGCTGTCGCTGCTGGGCATGTGGTTCTTTGCGACGCTCGCGCCGTCTATGGCAGCCTTTGGCGTGCTGACGGTGGTCAGCTGCGGCATGCTGTTTATGGCGGTGTGGCGCGGCGTGTTCGGACGGCGCACGCGGGGCAGGCTGGCGCTCGCGGCGTCGCCGGTGCTGGCGATGGCGCTGTACTTCCTGTATTTGGTTTTTTCGGATTACCATATCCGCGAAAAACTGCTGATTGTGCTGTTCCCGCAGCGCGAGGCGATAGGAAACGGCTGGCTTGGATCGGTAATTCAGTATGTCATGTTCGGCATCCGGTATCCAAACTGCGAAAAGGGCGGCTATGAGACATTCATGCGCTATGAAGGCGCCACCGACCTGCTATTTGCGTCCGCAAAGTATTGCTGGGGCTGGGCGGTCGTATTGCTGATATTGGCGGCGGCGGTGCTGCTGCTGGTCTGGGGCTTCCGCATTGCGCGGCGGCAGACCAGCCTGCTCGCGCGCAGCGTGTGCATGGGCGTGATGGCGACCTTTGCGCTGCAAACTTTCCTATATGTGCTGCAAAACTGCGGCATCATCCTGATTGCAAGCTATGGGCTGCCGCTCTTGTCCTACGGCGGCATGTACCTGTGCCAGACCATGCTGCTGCTCGGCCTGCTGCTGTCCGCGCAGCGGTCGGGGCAACTGGAATGCGGCCTTGCGCCGCAGGGCGCGCGCTCGCTGCCATGAGTACATGAAAATACCCTCTGTATAGGATTGCATTTCCTATACAGAGGGTTTTCTTATTCGGTGGAAGCAGCGGTGCTGTCGCCGCCCTCGGGTGCGGGCGGGATCAGGAACCAGAACGCAATGCCGCCCGGCACGTTTTCCGCGCCGCAGTCGCCATGCAGTGTATCCGCGATGGCGCGCACCAGCGACAGGCCGATGCCCGTGCCGCCCGCCTCGCGCGTGCGGGCACGGTCGGTGCGGTAAAACTTCTCCCAGATCTTGGGCAGCTCGTCCTCGGGCAAGCCTTCGCCCGCGTTGAACACGGTCAGACGGGTACCTGCATCGGTCTGCGCCGCTGAAATTCCAATGCGCCCGCCCGGCTCGGTGTACCGGATGGCGTTGGACAGGTAGTTCATCAGCACCTGATGGAGCAGGTCGCCGTCGGTGCGGACGGTCGCCTGCGTGTCGTCGTACTGCACGGCCAGCCCGCGCGCCTCGCACAGCACGGCGGTCTTTTGCACCGCCTCGGCGCACAGCGCATGCAGGTCGACGTCCTCCAGATAGGTCTGCTCGGCGCCCAGCTCCAGCTTGGACAGGCTGAGCAGCTGCATGACCAGCTTGTTCATGTGGTCGGCCTCATCCGCGATGGTATCGCAGTAGAACTTGCGATCCTCGGGGTCGTCGGCCACGCCCGCGGTCAGCCCCTCGGCGTAGCCTTGGATGAGCGCGATCGGCGTTTTCAGCTCGTGCGACACATTGACGATAAACTCGCGCCGCATCGCGTCGATGCGCTCCTTTTCCTCGATCTCCTGCGCCAGCTGCTCGTTGGAGCGCTTGAGTTCCCCGATGGTCTGCTCCAGATAGGCGCTCAGCCGGTTGAGCGACTGGCCGAGGCGGTCGATCTCGTCGCTGCCGCCGGTCTGGCACTTCTGGGAAAAGTCCAGCTCGCCCATGCGGTCGGCCACGCCCGCCATATTGACCAGCGGGCGCGTGAACTGCCGCGAGATGAAATACCCGCAGACCAGACAGAGCAGCAGCGCCGCCCCGCCCGCGATCAGCAGGAACACCAGATTGAGCGAGGAGTTCTGCTCGATAAACGCATAGGGCACATAGGCGAACAGGCAGCGCTCTGCGGTATTGTCCAGCTTGCCGACCAGACAGAGGTACTGGTCGCCGTCCCACAGCGTAACGCTCAAAAACTGGTAGTTATGCCGGGCGACGGTCTCCGCGTTGCAGTTTTGCGCGATCGAGCGCAGGATGGCATAGCCGCGCAGGTCAAAATCCGGCTGCAAGCCGCCCTGCCCGCTGCCCTCCCCGGCAACGAACGAGGAATACTGCACCACCCCATCCGCCGAAACGATGGCCAGCCGGATGGCGCTGCGGTTTTCGTAGCTGTCCAGCACGGTGGCGACCTCTTCCATGTCGCCGGTGTAGCTTGACCGGATGCCCTGATAGGCGTTGCGCAGCTCGCTGCGCCGGGTGAGCATATAATAATCCTGATAGAAAAACAGGTTGAGCAGCAGCAGCATGCCGATAAAGACCACGGCAATCGCGCTGATCGCGGCGAAAAACTGGAAGCGGATGGAATGGGTTTTCATAATCAGCCCTCAAAGCGGTAGCCGTAGCCGCGCACGGTCGCGATCATCGAGCCGCAGTCGCCCAGCTTGGCGCGCAGCTTTTTGACATGGGTATCCACCGTGCGCAGGTCGCCGAAGTAGTCATAGCCCCACACGGCGTTCAGGATGCTCTCGCGCGACAGCGCAATCGCACGGTTGTTCTTGAAATAGACCAGCAGCTCGTACTCCTTGGGCGTCAGGTCGATGGCCGCGCCGTTCACCGCGACCTCGCGCCGCAGCTCGTTGATCGACAACGCGCCGAACTGCTCGACCGGCGCGCCCGTGCGTCCCTCGCGCTTGAGCAACGCGCGCACGCGCGCGGCCAGCACGATCGGGGAAAACGGCTTGGTAACGTAATCATCCGCGCCGCCCTCCAGGCCGCGCACCTGGTCGGCATCCTCGGCGCGGGCGGTCAGCAGCATGACGGGCAGGCGCTTGCCGCCGCTTTCCTGTGCGCGTAGCTCGTGCAGGATTTCAAAGCCATCCATGCCGGGCATCATCACGTCCAGAATGGCAAGATCCAGCCCGGCATGCCGGTTTTCCAGAATCCGCATCGCCTCGGCGCCGTCCGCCGCCTCGACAATGGTGTGGCCGTCCCGCTTGAGGAAGTCGCTGACCAGGCGGCGGATGCGCGCTTCATCGTCTGCAATCAATATCGTAGACATGGCAATCCCACCTTTTTGTTTGAATACAGCTTGAGTATACGGCAGGAATTTGTCCGTTGTGTGAACAAATCCCGACAGAATGGTGGTTTTTGCGCCGGGTCAGCCGTCCGCCCCGTCCTGTTCGAGCACCAGCCGGTAGAGCGCGTTTTTCTTGACGCCCGCGGCGGCGGAAACGGCCTTGACCGCGTCCTTCTGCGTTTCCCCCGCGGCAACGCGGCGGCGCACCTCGTCCGCAGCGGCGGCAAGGCGGGCGTCCTCGTCCTCAGGCGTGTCGGCGGCCTGCGGCGCGCCCTCGATGGTCAGTACGAACTCGCCGCGCGGCGGTGTTTCATCGAAATAGGCGACCGCCCCGTCGAGCGTCATGCGCAGCGTCTGCTCGTGCAGCTTGGTCAGCTCGCGCGAGAGCGCAATGCGGCGGTCGCCGCCGAAGGCCTCCGCGAGGTCGCGCAGCGTCGCGCACAGCTTGTGCGGCGCTTCGTAAAAAATCATGGTGCGCGTTTCGCCTTTGAGCGCGTCCAGATGCTCGCGCCGCGCTTTTTTGTTCACCGACAGGAACCCCTCGAAGCACCAGCGGCCGGTCGGCAGGCCGGAGGCGGCCAGCCCGCATACGGCCGCGCAGCAGCCCGGGATGGGCACGACCGGCACGCCGTTTGCCGCACACAGCGCGACCAAATCCTCGCCGGGGTCGGACACGGCGGGCATGCCCGCGTCGGTGACGAGCGCGCAGCTCTCGCCCGCAAGGAGCTTGGCGAGCACCTCCTCGCCGCGCGCGCGGCGGTTGTGCTCGTAGTACGAAATGAGCGGCTTACGCGGCAGATTGCACGCGGTCAGCAGCTTTTGCGTGACGCGCGTGTCCTCGGCGGCGATAAAATCGACCGACGAGAGCACCTCGCGCGCCCGGGGCGACAGGTCGCCCAGATTGCCGATCGGCGTGGCGACCAGATACAGGGTAGCTTCACTCATGGTATTATTCCCTCAAAAATTACTTTCCGTATATCCTTTTGTATTCCTCACCCTCGACCAGCAGCGGCGGCTCGACGGCCAGCCCCTCCGGGCTGCCGCCCTTGCGGCACTCGACCAGCACCGCACTCGGCGGCGCGGCCGCGTTCTGGTGGACGAACCGCAGCCGCTTGGGCACCAGCCGCACACGGTCGAGCGCCTGCAGCAGCACCCACAGCCGCTCCGGGCGGAACACGAAGGCGGCCTTGCCGCCCGTGTGCAGCACAAACGAGGCCGCGACCGCAATGTCCTCGACCGTGCAGCTGCTGTCCTGCCGGGCGGTGCGTTTTTCGGGCGTAGGCGCGCTTTTGCCCGCCGTGCAGTCGAAATAGGGCGGGTTGCAGATGACATAGTCCATGCTACCGTGCGGCAGGAGCGTACGGATGGCGCGCAGGTCGCCCTGCACGGCGGCGATGTCGACGCCGTTGTCCGCGATGGACGCGCGGAACAGGTCGAGCGGCTCGGGCTGCAATTCCAGCCCGGTGATCCTGAGGTCGGGGCGGTAGACCAGCAGCGCGAGCGCGCCCGTACCGCAGCCGAGGTCGAGCACCTTGGCGTTGCGGCGCGGCTTGGCAAAGGCGGACAGCAGCACGCTGTCCTGCCCGAGCTTGAAAAAGCGGTCGTCCTGCCGCAGCGTCAGGCCGTTGGGCAGCGTTTCAATGGTTTGCGGCATGGATTCCCCTCCCTGCGCCGATACGCAAGGCCGGCCCGACGGCCGGCCTGTGGTTGCACGGTATGCTCACTGCTTGTCGGTATAGTGCCGCGCATGTGCCTTGAGCTTGTCGAACGTCTCCGCGCTGATGACGTGCTCGATACGGCAGGCGTCCTCGGCGGCGGTTTCGGGCGACACGCCCAGCAGGGTCAGCAGCTCGGTGAGTACGGTGTGGCGTTCATAGATGGTTTCGGCGATCTGCAGGCCGGACTCGGTCAGCCCGAGCAGGCCGTTCTGGTCGATCGAAACATAGCCGTTGTCCCGCAGCAGGCCGACCGCCCGGCTGATGCTCGGCTTGGAGTAGCCGGTGTAGTGCGCCACGTCGATCGAGCGCACCTGTCCGTTGCGCTGCATGAGCACAAGGATGGCTTCCAGATAGTTTTCCGCGCTTTCCTGAATTTTCACGGCAGCGCCCTCCTTTTCCGGGCAGTCCTGTGCCCGCTGATGATTATTGATTTATTGTAGCATGCCCGGCGGTTTTTGGCAATATCGGTGCGGCGCGGACAAAGGGGCTTTCCATTTGCTTTGCCGCTGTGCTATAATAAAGGCAAATAGCCGCGGCCGCCGCCGCAGCGGACATAAAGGGAGTGACCGCTCATGGACAAGCAGCTGTTCAACAACACGCAGATCCTCGCATGGCTGCAATATTTTTCGGAAAACACGCAGATCGACCTGGAAAAGGTCAAGATCCTCGATATCACCCGCAAGAATAAAAACCTCATCCCGACCGTCGAGTCCAACGATGCGGTGCTCGTGTTCACCGAGGCCGGGCACGCGGACATCTTCTACCGCATGTGGGACGCCGGGCTGGGCGAGTGCGACGTGTGGTACAACACCGGCTCCGACCCCTCGGGCCCGATCGAGCACAACAAGCTGCGCGACATGATCAACCGCGGCATCAACGCCTCGGCGGCCATGCTGATCCTGAACCCGAACGCGCGCTCGACCTATAAGATCGGCATGCGCAACTCGAGCTTTTCGCGCGGGTCGATCCACTATGTCGGCAGCGAGATCCGCGCGGTCATCCTCAATAAAATGCACATCGCGTCGGACGACACGGTCTGCATCATTTCGGGCGAGTCGATCGCGGTCGAGTCCGCCATCATCGCGGGCGAGGGCACGGTCATCGCGGTCGAGTACAACCAGAACGACCGCCGCACGATGGAGGAAAACATCGAACAGTTCGGCCTGAACAACATCCAGATCATCGACCATGTCGACGACGAGACGATGAAGGGGCTGCCCGTGCCCAGCCTTACCATGCTGGTGGCCTCCGCGAGCATGGAGCAGGAGATCGAGTGCCTGCTGCGCCTCAACCCGCACATGGAGTTCGTCATCTATACGCTGGACTTCCGCTGCGCGGCGTCCATCCCCGACCTGTTCGCGCGCTATGGCATTGGTGAGACCGAGGTCATCCAGATCGCCGTCTCCAAGCTGACGAACAAGCACACCTTTGTCACCGAGCCGGCCCCGTGGCTGATCTCGGGCAAGGCCTGAGTGTGTCCGCACGGGAAAAACATCTGTTTTTGTGCGAAATGACGGTTGACAGGTTGTTATCTCTTTATTATAATAAAGTGCAGTTATCAAAAACATCCCAAAGATGATGAGGGAGACAGTAGGGTCGTTTCCGAACGCCAAAGCGAGCCGGGGCATGGTGCAAGCCCGGCGCCAGTAGGACGACGCCGAAGATCACTCCGGAGTCGCAGCCCGAAACCCCTTGGGGAGTAGGTGCTGACGGTTTTCCCCGTTACCGGAAGCGCGTATGATGGTACGCTGTAAATGGGTGGTTGAACGACAAGCTGATTGCGGCTTTCGTCCCTTTACAAAGGGACGAAAGCCTTTTTTGTTCCCCCATCGGGCAAAACGACACAACAGGAGGAAGCGACATGAAAAACATGGTGGAGATCCGCTGGCACGGCCGCGGCGGACAAGGCGCCAAGACCGCCTGCCTGCTGCTGGCGGACGCGGCGTTCGCCTCGGGCAAGTATGTGCAGGGCTTTCCGGAATACGGCCCGGAGCGCATGGGCGCGCCGATTACGGCCTACAACCGCATTTCGGACGAGCGGTGCACCATCCACTCCAACATTTACGAGCCGGACTACGTCGTCGTGGTCGACGAGACGCTGCTGCAGTCGGTCGACGTGACGCACGGCCTTAACCCTAAGGGCGCGATCGTCATCAACACGCACAAGTCGCCCGACGAGGTGCGGCCGCTGCTGCGCGGCTACGAGGGCCGCGTCTACACGATCGACGCGCGCGCGATCTCCGAGCGCACGCTCGGCAAGTATTTCCCCAACACGCCCATGCTGGCCGCGATCGTCAAGGTCAGCGGCGTGCTCGACCCGTGGCGCTTCCAATCGGACATGGAGGCTTCGTTCAAGCATAAGTTTGCAACCAAGCCGCAGGTCATCGCAGGCAACATGGAGTGCCTGACCCAGTCTCTCAAGGAGGTGCGCGGATAATGGCAAAGTGCGCAAAGGATATCACCGAACAGTCGCCGTGGCAGGAGCTGACACCCGGCGGCGAAATCTACGAGGGCGGCACCGCCCGCCTGACCATGACCGGCGAGTGGCGCGCCAATATCCCGGTCTGGCACGAGGAAAAGTGCAAGCAGTGCCTGCTGTGCGCGCCGTTCTGCCCGGATTCGTCCATCCCGGTCTACGACGGCAAGCGCGGGGACTTTGATTTTGACCACTGCAAGGGCTGCGGCATCTGCTGGAAGGTGTGCCCCTTCGGCGCGATCGACTTTGTGAAGGAGGAAAAGTGATGAGCATCCGAGACCGGCTTTCGGGCAACGAGGCAGTTGCCTATGCCATGCGGCAGATCAACCCGGACGTGTTCGCCGCTTTCCCGATCACGCCCTCGACCGAGATCCCGCAGTACTTCGCGCAGTATGTCGCGGACGGCAAGGTGGATACCGAGTATGTCACCGTCGAGTCCGAGCACTCGTCGATGTCGACCTGCATCGGCGCGGCGGCGGCCGGCGTGCGCGCCGTGACCGCGACCTCGTCCTGCGGCCTTGCCTATATGTTCGAGCTGCTGTATGTGGCGGCATCCGCCCGCCTGCCGATCACGCTGGCGTGCGTCAACCGCGCGCTGACCGGCCCGATCAACATCAACAACGACCATTCGGACTCGATGGGCGCGCGCGACGCGGGCTGGATCCAGCTGTACGCCGAGAATAATCAGGAGGCCTACGACAACTACCTGCAGGCCATGCGCATCTCGGAAAACCCGGACGTGCGCCTGCCGATCATGGTCTGTCAGGACGGTTTTATCACCTCGCACGCGGTCGAGAACATCGAGCTCGAGGCGGACGACGCGGTCAAGGCCTTCGTCGGCGAGTACCACCCCGAGCACGCACTCATGGGGCGGGAGACGCCGCTCGCCGTCGGCCCGTATGATGTGTCGCCCTTCTACATGGAGCACAAGGTGCAGCAGGCCGAGGCGATGAAGAACGCCAAGCGGGCGATCCTTGCGGTCGCGGCCGACTTTGAAAAGACCTTTGGCCGCAAGTACGGCTTTTTTGAGGAATACCGGATGGAGGACGCCGAGGTCGCCATCGTGCTGATCGGCTCGACCGCGGGCACGGCCAAGGCCTGCATCGACCAGCTGCGCGCGGCGGGACGCAAGGTGGGTCTCATTAAACTGCGCGTGTTCCGCCCGTTCCCGGCCGAGGAGCTGGCCGAAGCGCTGTCGCACGTCAAGGCGGTCGCCGTGATGGACAAGAGCGAGGGCTTTTCCGCCTGCGGCGGCCCGATCTACGCCGAAACCTGCGCGGCGTGCTACGACCTTGAACCCCGCCCGGTGCTGGTCGACGTAGTGTACGGCCTTGGCGGCCGCGACGTTGCGACCGAGGACATCGCCCGCGTCTACGACCACCTGTTCCTGCTGACCGAAAACGGCGGGCAGGGGCCGCGATATATCCACATGGGACAGCGCAGCAGCGAAACGGAGGTGCTCTGACATGGCGTACAATCACAAAAAGGAACTGTCCAAGCCCGAGCGCTTTGTCGGCGGCCACCGCCTGTGCGCGGGCTGCGGCGCGGGTCTGGTGTGCCGCGGCATGCTGCGCGCGCTCGACGAGGGGGACAAGGCGGTCGTGTGCAACGCGACCTCGTGCCTTGAGGTCTCGTCCTTCCTCTACCCCTACACCGCGTGGGAGGACTCCTATATCCACTCGGCGTTTGAGAACGCGGCCGCAACCTGCGGCGGCGTCGAGGCGGCGTACAATGTGCTCAAACGCAAGGGCAAGCTGGACGGCACCTACAAATTCCTCGCCATCGGCGGCGACGGCGGCACCTACGACATCGGCTTCCAGTCGCTGTCCGGCGCGATGGAGCGCGGGCACGATATGGTCTATTTCTGCTACGACAACGAGGCCTACATGAACACCGGCATCCAGCGCTCGTCGTCCACGCCGCGTTTTGCCAGCGCGACGACCACGCCGTCCGGCGCGGTATCGGTCGGCAAAAAGCAAAACAAGAAAAACCTGACCGAAATCATGGCCGCGCACGGCATTCCCTACGCCGCACAGACCACCTTCCTCGGCAACTTCAAGGACTTTCACGAAAAGGCGCACCGCGCGATCTACACCGAGGGCCCAGCGTTCGTCAACGTCATGTCGCCCTGCCCGCGCGGCTGGCAGTATTCGCCTGAGCTGCTGCCCGAGATCTGCAAGATGGCGGTCGAGACCTGTGTCTGGCCGCTCTATGAGATCATCGAAGGCAAGTGGCGCCTGAATTACATGCCGAAAAACAAGCTGCCCGTCACCGAGTTTATGAAGCTGCAGGGGCGCTTCAAGCATTGCTTCAAGCCCGGCAACGAGTGGACGCTTGAGGCCGCGCAGCAGTATGTCGACGAACAGTGGGAAAAGCTGCTCGACCGCTGTGAAAACGCATAAAATATTCGGGCGAAACTACAGTTTCACCCGAGTGTTCCGATGGCTGCGCGCGCCCGTTGGGCACACTTGCCATCGCCTTGTATCACAACCCACGCGCATGTCGCGGGTTTTGATGAAAAGGACGAAAATTCGTCATTTTCCAATGAAATATGCACTTAAAAAGCCGTTCCGCACCCGAAAGGGAGTGGAACGGCTTTTGTGCTGTCTCGCGCGCCAGCGCGTTTTATTCCGCCGCTCTGTGAGCGGCATCAAAAGCCCAGCTTTGCCGGGCTTTTGATACCAGTGCGGAGCAAAGTTTCGCGCGTCGGAACTTTGCGCAGCTTGGGCGACGTCCGCGCACGGCGCGGCGTTGCCCCTTCGCACCGAAAACGTGTTTTCGGGCGAGCGTCAGTCGTGCGGCCGCCGATAGAAGTTGCCCGCCACCTGGTCGGTCTTGAGGATGTTGATGAAAGCGTGCGGGTCGATCTCACGCACGGCGCGTGCGACCTCCTTGACCTGGTCGCTCGCAATGACCGAATAGATCAGGTCGCGGTCTTCGCCGTTGTACAGGCCGGTGCCGTGAAACAGCGTCGCGCCGTGGTGTGTCGTGTCCTTAATGTGCTCGTAGATCTCCTGCGCGCGGTTGGAGATGATGAACAGCGTGTTGCGCTTGAAGCGCTGGTCGAGCAGGTGGACGACCTGCGTCGAGGCGAACTGGAAGATGATCGAGTAGAGCGCCTTATCCCAGCCGAACAGCGCGCCCGCGACGACCAGCATCAGGCAGTTGCCGATGAAGATATAATTCCATGCGTCGACGCCCAGCCGCTCGCTGAGGGCGACGGCAATGAAGTCGGTGCCGCCGCTGGTCGCGCGGCCGATCAAGCACAAGCTGATGGACAGGCCGCTGAAAATACCGCCGAAAATGGAGACGAGCAGCACATCGTCGGTCAGCGGCATGGACGGGATGATATCGGTCAGCACGCTCGTCAGCGCGATCATCAGGCAGGAATAGAGCGTGAAGCGCTTGCCGATCAGCTTGTAGCTGACGACCGCGGGCACGGCGTTGAGCAGCAGGTTGATCGCGGTGAACGGCAGCGTGATGTGCGCGAACTGCTGCGCGCTGCGCTGGATGAGCAGCGTCAGGCCGTTGAAGCCGCCGGGGAACAGGCCGCCCGCGTCGACAAAGCTTTTGATATTGACCGCCATGACGACCGATGCCAGCACGATCAGGAACAGGCGGCGTCCCTGCCCGGCGAGCGGCGGCTCCCAGCCGGCAGGCGGATGGTGGACAGGCTTTTGCGGTGTTTTCATCACAATCCCCCTCTGTATTCCATAGCATGGACATCCTACGCCTATTCTATCACAACGGCGCGCAGAAATGAACCGATCTTCTGCGCGCCGTCGTGAAAAAATCCCGAAGGGTGTATGCGGTTGTCTGTCAGCCCTGCGGGGGCTGGCCGTCCTGCGGCGGCGCCGGCGGGACGGGCGGCTGCGGCGGGGTCTGCGGCGGGGTCTGCGGCTGCGCCGGGGCGGCGGGACGCGGCGGCGCGGGCTGCTGCGGCAGCGGCCCCAGCTTGCGGTTGATCTCTTGCGTGTTGCGGCACATGACCAGCAACAGCAGCGCGTACTCATAGCCGATGCGCGCGACGATATTGCCGCCGACAAACAGCATCAGCGCGAGAAAAAAGTGCGTGAACAGCAAAATCAGGCTGTACACGCCAAGCCCGACCACGGTGATGCAGTACAGCGCGCGCAGCAGCGCCTCGGTGAAGAAATGCCGGAAGTTCAGGATATCGTGCAGGCGGGCGAGCGCGCCCGTGTAGCGGTTCGGCTGGCGGACAAACAGGAAATACAGCGCAAGACCGCCCGTCAGCATGACAATCAGCGCCAGAATAGGCAGCGCGACCGTGAAAAGCGGGGAATAGGTATAGGTCTGCGTATACAGGTAAGGATAGCTGGACATGGTTCCCTCCGTTGTAGTTTTTGTGTATTGAGTGTAACATATCTGTGAAAATGTTGCAAGTGGGTTCAAAATGATGTACCCTATTAACAGAACGCAAAACGGAGAGGTATCGCATGAGGATTTTGCACACCACACCCGCCGGAGACGGGTATTTTATGCCGGCCGAGTTCGCCCCGCACGAGGGCTGCCTGATGATCTGGCCCGAACGGGCGGACTCGTGGCAATACGGCGCGTACGCCGCGCGCCGCGCCTTTATCCAGGTGATCGAGGCGATCAGCGAAAGCGAAAAAATGACCGTGCTGTGCTCGGAAGCGCAGTACGACAACGCTCGCGCCCAGCTGCCCGCACAGGTGCGGCTGGTCGTGATGGAAACCGACGACGCGTGGGCGCGCGACATCGGGCCAACGTTCGTCATCGACGGCAAGGGCGGCCGCCGCGGCGTCGACTGGGGCTTTAACGCGTGGGGCGGCGATGTTGACGGCCTGTACCCCAGCTGGGAACGCGACAACCGCGTCGCGCGCAAGTTCTGCGACCTGCTGGAAACCGACTGCTACGACAAGCGCGACTTTATCTGCGAGGGCGGCTCGCTCCACGTCGACGGCGAGGGCACCGCGCTCGTGACCGAGGCCTGCCTGCTATCCGCCGGACGCAACCCCGACCTGTCCCGCGCGGAAATCGGGCGGACGCTGTGCGATTATCTGGGCGTGTCCAAGGTGATCTGGCTGCCGCGCGGCATTTACAACGACGAGACAAACGAGCATGTCGACAACGTGTGCGCGTTTGTCGCGCCCGGCGAGGTCGTGCTGGCGTGGACGGACGACAAAAGCGACCCGCAGTACGCGCTTTCCGCGGCCAGCCTTGCCGCGCTCGAGGCCGCGACCGACGCCAAGGGTCGCAAAATCAAAGTCCACAAGCTGCCGCTGCCCGCGCCGGTCACCATCACGGCCGAGGAGTGCGAAGGGCTTGACCTGTGCGACGGCGAGCCGACGCGCACGCCGGGCGAGCGGCTGGCGGCAAGCTACGTCAACTTCTATATCGCAAACGAAGCGATCGTGATGCCTGCTTTCGGTGATCCGATGGATGAAAAAGCGCAGGCGATTTTGCAGG